>JBIKYB010000463.1:0-3442 GCA_044355475.1 Prosthecobacter sp. | reverse complement strand
GGCGGTGGTGGCTGGAGGTGCTGCTCGGGAAGGTGAACATGCGCTTACGAACTACGGCATGGGGCGTGTGGTGCTTTCCTTTCTTCCCGACATCGCGATGGACGGGCAAGTCTCCAGGCTGGCATCGCGTAGTGATGACAGCCCATGAAATTCATCCTTCTCTCACTCTTTCTCTCACCGCTTGCGCTTCTCGCAGCGGACACCCGGCAAGTCGGAGCGGCCTCGGTGGACATCACACCGGATTATCCCGTGCGCCTCAGCGGCTATGGCGGACGTCGTTTGCCGAACACCGGCGTCTCACAGCACATCTTCGCGAAGGCGCTGGCGATTGGCAGTGATGAAGAAGGGCCGGCAGTGCTCGTCACCGTGGACAACTGCGGCGTGCCTGCCGCGATGCGTGATGAGGTGCTGAAACGCCTCGCGAAGCAGACGAAGGTCACCAACGAGCGCTTCGCCATCTGCTCCAGTCACACACACTGCGCGCCGATGCTCATCGGCGTGCTGCCGAACCTTTTCAGCATGGACATTCCGGCCGAGCATCTGCCAGCCATCGAGCGCTACACGCGTGAACTCACCGACCACATCGAAAAAGCCGCGCTCGCGGCCCTGGCGGATCGAAAACCGGCCACGCTGGCCTGGAGCGTCGGGAAAGTGGGTTTCGCGGCGAATCGACGCAGTTTCCCCATGAAGCCGGTGGATCACGACCTGCCGGTTCTGCGTGCCACGGGCGCGGATGGAAAAGTGCGGGCGATTTTCACGAGCTACGCCTGCCATTGCACGACCATCGGCATCGATGAAATCCACGGCGACTGGGCCGGATGCGCACAGGAGGCTCTGCAGCGCGAGTTTCCCGGTGCCATCGCGCTCACGGCGCTCGGGTGCGGCGCGGATCAGAATCCGAATCCGCGCCGCACGATGGAACTGGTGAAACAATACGGCGAAGATCTCGGAGCGGAGGCCAAACGGCTCGTGCTGGGCGAGATGAAACCAGTAAATGGCCCGCTGGCCTGCAACGCGAAGCAAATCGACCTGGCCTTCGGCACACTGCCCACACGCGAGGAGTGGCAGACACTGGCAGCGTCCAAAACACCTGCCATCGCTTATCACGCGAAGAAAAACCTCGCCCGTCTTGATCGCGGGGAGAAAATTCCGACACACCTGCCTTATCTCGTGCAGACCTGGAGCTTCGGCGGCGATCTGGCGATGGTCTTCCTGCCCGGCGAGATCACCGTGGATTACTCCCTGCGCATCAAGCGCGAGTTTGAACGCTCACGCATGTGGGTGAACGGTTACTCGAATGATGTGCCGTGTTACGTGCCCTCCCGCCGCGTTTTGGATGAAGGTGGCTACGAAGGTGCTGGAGCGATGGTTTATTATGACCGGCCCACCAAGTTCGCGCCCGATGTGGAGGCGCGCATCATGAAGGCGGTGCATGAGGTGACGCCGAAGGGTTTTCTCTCCCCAACAGCCAATCAGAAGCCATGAACACACCCAAGCCCGCCGCGATCCTCAAAGAGAAGATGATGAAGGGCCACACGGTCTTCGGCACGCTTATTCAGCACGCCGTGGTGCCCGCCATTGTCGATTTCATCCCGGAGGGCAGCATTGATTTCGTGATCGTCACTGCCGAGCACAACGCGCTCGACATCGCAGACTTCATGCCGCTGCGCTATGCGCTGGCCGCGAAAGGCATCGCCACGCTCGCTCGCACGCACAGCCGCGATGCCGATGACGTGGCAAAGGTTTGCGATTCCTTCGACGGCGTGGTCATTCCGTATGCGGAGGACGTGGAGCTGATCAAACGCCTCGCCGCCGCCGCCGTGTATCGACCGCTCAAAGGCGAGGCGCTGGAACGTGTGATTAAAGAAGGAAAGTGGCCGAGCGACAAGACACGCGACTACATCGAGCAAAAGTGCGCTGACACGCTCTTCGTGCCGATGATCGAGTCTGTGAAGGCTTTGAGCAATCTCGACACCATCTGCTCCATCCCTGGCGTGAGCGCCCTGTTCATCGGCCCGAACGATCTGACGACGAACATGGGCATCCCGAACGAATACGATCACCCCGACTTCATTGCCGCCGTGCAAAAGGTCATCGATGCTGCTGACAAGCGCCACATCCCGGCCGGAAGCTGGTTCGGCAAAACCGAGCAGCAGCTCCGCGCCATCAAACAAGGCGCTCGCTTCATTTGTCACTCCAATGACAGCAGCCTGCTCAAGGATGTGATGACACAGGTCTTCGGGGCGCTGCGGAAAGGCTGATTAGGCTGCTTAAAACACGGTTTTGAATCCGTAGGTTTGCATCATGCTTCGGAAAGCCCTCCTCTATATCTGCATCGCCACGTCGAGCCTCGCCGCGGAGCCTTTGAGCTTTGTGCGGGACATCCAGCCCATTTTGACGAAGACCGGCTGCAACGCGGGCGCTTGCCATGCCAAGGCGATCACCGGCCAGCGCGGCTTTCGTCTCAGCGTGCTCGGTTTCGAGCCGGAGGAAGATTACGAGGCCATCGTGAAGCAGGGAAAGGGGAGGCGCGTCTTCCCGCCTGCGCCGGAGGAAAGCCTGCTCATCACCAAAGGCGCCGCCATCGTGCCGCACACGGGTGGAAAGAAGATCGAGCCTGGCTCCGAGCATTACCAGACGCTCGTGCGCTGGATCGCCGAGGGCATGCCGTATGAGCAAAAAAATGAGCCGAAGCTCACCGAGATCGCCGTCGAGCCTGCGCGCATCACCTTGAAGCCGAAAACCGCGCAGCAGCTCAAGGTCACCGCCCGCTACTCCGACGGCAGCAGCCGCGATGTGACGAAGCTCGCCCTCTTTGAGGCCAACGACACCGCCATGGCCTCCGCGACCGACAGCGGCCTCGTGCAGACGCAGGACCTGCCCGGCAACGTGGCCGTGATGGTGCGCTTCGGTGGCAAAGTCAACGTGTGCAGTGTCTCCGTGCCTCTAGGCGCACCGGTCGATACTCTGCCGCCGGTGAAGAACTTCATCGACCAACATGTGTTCGCCAATTTGAAGCAGATCGGCATCCCGCCCTCGCCGATTTGCGATGACAGTACCTTCCTCCGTCGTGTGTCGCTCGACATCGGCGGTCGTTTGCCCACGCTGGAGGAAACCAAAGCCTTCATCGCCGACAAAGCCCCCGACAAACGCGATCGAGCCGTCGAAGCACTCATCAACTCGCCCGATTACGCTGACTTCTTCGCCAACAAGTGGACTGCATTGCTCAAGAACCAGCGCACCGAGGCCGCCGACATCACCGCAAACTTCGCCTTTCACGCGTGGATGCGTGACAATCTGCTAGCGAACACACCTTACGATCAACTCGTCCGCCAGATCCTCGCCAGCACCGGCACCATCGTTTCGAATCCACCCGTCGCGTGGTATAAACGCGTCAAAGAACCCACCACGCAGGTCGAGGACGTGGCGCAGCTCTTCCTCG
>JBIKYB010000462.1:0-3449 GCA_044355475.1 Prosthecobacter sp. | reverse complement strand
GTGACGCCCGAGGCGGGTATCGCCAGCTACAGTGTGTCGTTCACGGACTGGCGGGATGTGCCGCTGCGGAGACTGCTGAAGGAGGCCCTGAAGGTGCCGGCAGCGGTCGAAAACAATCTGCGCACGGTTGCGCTGGCGGAGCGCTGGTTCGGCGGTGGTCGTGAGACGCCGGATTATGTGATTCTCGGGCCTCGTAGCGGCTTTGCCTTGGCGATCGTGAAGGATGGCGCTCTGATGCGTGGGACGCATCAGGCGGCGGGTGAGATCGGCCTATGGCCCTGGCCTGCGGGGGATGCGCCCACTCAGATACATGAACTACTTTCTGCGCCTGCGATCTGGCGTCGCCTCACCGGAAGCCCAGCTGGCACACCTGCGCCTGCGAATCTGCATCTGGCGCTCGAAGGCCTCGCTGGCACGCGGAGCGAGGCGTGGGAGGCGGTGACGGAGGATTTCGCCCGAGTCATCGGGATGACGCAGTTGCTCATCGATGCCCGCCTTTACTTCCTGCACGGGCCGTTGACGGCTCTGGGCTGCCGTTTTTGCGATGAAATCACGCTGAAGCTGAAAACGCTCTTCCCAGCGCTGAAGGACATGCCGCTGGAGATTCGCCCGTCTCAATTGGGGGATGATGCGGGTGCCCTGGGGGCTGCCTGCATGGCCATGGAGGCCTGGAACCCCGGGCTGAGCTAATGCGGTGATCGGATGCCGCTAAGCGGAGTGGTTGCCTCACAAGGATTCGAACCTTGAATAACAGATTCAGAATCTGCTGTGTTACCATTACACCATGAGGCAGTGGGTGGCGGGCGCGAAGAATAGAGGTGCCTGCCGTGGTTGCAAGTGTGAGGGTGGATTTTTTCAGCTCTTGCCAGTCAAATCAGCCTTATGAGCCTTCGTTTCTGCGGCAATGACACCGCTCAGGCAGATCAGGGCGATCAAATTTGGGATGGCCATGAGTCCGTTGGCGGCGTCTGAAAAATCCATCACGGCTGCGGCAGGCTGCACGGAGCCAACGAGCACCATGATGACCCACAGGATGCGGTAGGGCTTCACCGCCCGCGTTCCCATGAGGTATTCGGCGGCTTTTTCACCGTAGTAGCACCAGCCGAGGATGGAGGAGAAGACGAAGGTCATCAGGCCGAAGAGCAGGAAGATCGGGCCGATGGTATGCAGTTCTTCAAACGCGGCATTGGTCAGCGCGCCCTTCGCCATGCCTTCCTTCCAGTGGCCGCTGCTGACGATCACCAGCCCGGTGATCGCACAGACCACCACCGTGTCCCAGAAAGTGGCGGTGGAGGACACCATCGCCTGCCGCACCGGATTCCGCGTCTGCGCCGCCGCCGCCACGATGGGGGCGCTGCCCAGACCCGATTCATTGGAGAACAACCCACGTGCGATGCCTGACTGCACCGCCTGCTTGATCGTGGCACCGAGGAAACCACCCACCGCCGCCTGACCGGCAAAGGCTCCGTTCCAAATGTCGCTAAACGCCTGGGGCAGTAGGCTGGCGTTTTTGATCAAAATCAGAATGCAGCCGATGAGATAGCCCACCGCCATGACAGGAACGAGCACCTCGCAGACCTTGGCGATGCTCTTCACCCCGCCAAGAATCACCGCGCCCGTGATCGCTGCCATCACCAGACCAGCCACCCAGCGCAGCACGCTTTCAGCCTCCACACCCGGCTTCACCCACTCCTTGAGTGTTTCGACGACGGCATTGGCCTGGAACATGTTCCCGATGCCAAAGGCCGCGATGCAGGTGAAGGCCGCAAAGACGATGCCCAGCCACTTCTGGCCCATGCCACGCTCCAGCGCATACATCGGGCCGCCAGCGTAACTGCCATCCGGCATCTGCACGCGATACTTCACCGCCAGCACGGCTTCCGAATACTTGGTGGCGATGCCAAAGACGCCGGTCAGCCACATCCAGAAAACCGCGCCGGGGCCGCCCGTGGCCACCGCACCGGCCACGCCGATGATATTGCCAGCACCAATCGTCGCCGCGAGCGCGGTCATGAGCGCCCCGAACTGCGAGACGTCCCCTTCCCCCTCTTTTTCGCGTGAGAAGGACAATTTGATCGCCTGCGGCAGGAAGCGCTGGATGAACCCCGTGCGGATGGTCAGGAACAGATGCGAGCCAAAAAGCAGCACGATGAGGAGCGGAATGTCCAAAATATAGCCAGCCCAGCCAGATACTTGAAGTTTGAAAATAGAGGCAATGGAAGCCCCCCAGACGTGAGCGGAGAGTTCGGAGGCGAATTTAGCGAAGTCCATGTGTCGTTTTAGCGGGCTGGCACGGCTTTCGCCAAGCACAAACAATGCCCTGGCCGCATTTCTCCTGCCTCTGCACGTTTTTTTCTCACGATGACATTCTCATTGCGTTGATTCTGTCCTCGCCGCTATCCTCACGACCCATCAATCCAACCATGAAGCCCTCGCTCTTCCCCAACCGTCGTACGTTCCTCCGTAACACCGCCGCCACCGCTGGCGGCATCTTCTTCCCCAACCTCATCCTCGGCCAGGAAGGCGGCGGCAAAAAACTCAACGTTGCCGGCATCGGCGGCGCGGGTGGCAAGGGCGCGTCTGATATCGGCATCGCGGCCAAGGGCGCGAACGTCGTCGCCATCTGCGACGTGGACCGCGACCGCCTCAAGAAGGCGCAGACGCTGTATCCTGACGCGAAGATGTTTGAGAGCTTCCGCGAGATGTTTGAAACCATGGGCGACAAGATCGACCTCTGCACCGTCTCCACCCCCGACCACGCGCATTACCCCGCCGCGATGGAGGCCATCAAGCGCGGCAAGCACGTCTGCGTGCAGAAGCCGCTGGTGAACCGCATCTGGGAGGCCAACGAGCTCCACGCAGCCGCCAAAAAGAAGGGCGTGAAGACGAACATGGGCAACCAGGGCCACACCGGCAAAGGCATCCGCTTCCTCAAGCAGTGGGTCAGCGAAGGCATCGTCGGCAACGTCAAAGAAATCCACGTCTGGACCAACCGCCCCATCTGGCCACAGGGCAACGAGGCCAAGGCCAAGTACACCCCCGGTGAACTGCCAGCGAGCCTCAACTGGGAGTCCTGGCTAGCGCAATGCCCGTCCATCCCCTTCACCAATGGCCTGCATCCCTTCGCCTGGCGCGGTCATGCCGAGTACGGCGCCGGTGCCATGGGCGACATGGGCTGCCATCTGCTCGACGGTCCCTTCTGGGCCTGCGGCCTTGGCGAACCCTATAAAATGGAAGCCGAGTGCGATGAACTCACCGACGTGAGCTGGCCGAAGTCCTCCCACGTCGTCTGCTACTTCAAGACCGAGAAATACGGCGAGATAAAACTCCACTGGTATGAAGGCAGCCGCAAACCTGAGCGTCCGGCCGAACTCGAAGCCGACCGTGACTGGGACAAGATCAAAGGTGGCTTCATCCTGCGTGGCGATGCCGGCGTGATCCTCAACACC
>JBIKYB010000461.1:0-3460 GCA_044355475.1 Prosthecobacter sp. | reverse complement strand
CACGCGGGCGGCGGAGCAGAAGAAGGCCGCCTCCGCCGGACCTGCGGAGGCGGCGGCGAGCAGCCCGGAGGGTGCCGCCGCACCGCCTGTGGAAGCGAAACCTGAGGCGGCGGCTTCCACCGCTGGCAGTGTATGATGGAGCCGCTGAGGATTGAGGTGGTGACCCACTGCTATCGCTACGCCACGCTGCTGCGCCATCAGTTGAGCAGCTTGGTGCTGGGACCGCCCCCGCCCGGTGTGCAGGTGGCGATGACGGTGTGTCACACGCCCGAGGACGAGGAGACTACGCGGGCGCTGGCGTGGTTCGGGCGGCAGGAGACGCCGGGGGTGACCTGGAACTGGCTGCCGCTGCCGAGGGCGGAGCTGTGCCGTCGGTCCATCGGCCGGAATCGTGTGGCGCTGGCGACGCATGCGGATTGGGTGTGGTTCTGCGACGCGGACTACTGGTTCACCACACCCTGCTGGGAGGCGTTCAGACAACTTGGCCCCCTCGATGAGAGGCTGATCTTTCCCCGCGAGGTGAAGGGGCACCGCTCTCACGATCTGGGGGATGCCTGCATCCAACGGGCACGAGAGACGGCGGGGCTGGTGAACGTGGCAGACTCCGAATTCGAGCCCGAGCGGATGCGGCGTGCGATTGGCGGCATCCAGATCGTCAGCGGCGACTATTGCCGGAAGCACGGGTATCTGAAGAACAGCCGCCGGGCGCAGCAGCCGAGGGCGGAATGGAAACGCACGCACGAGGATGTGTGGTTCCGCCGTGAGCTAGGCAGCGGCGGTCGTCCGGTGGACCTGCCCGGTGTGTATCGCATCCGCCACGGTCAGGCTGGGCGGATAGTTCCAGGTTTGATCCTATGAAACTCGAAGACATCACTCTGATTTTGGGCGTGGACGCCGCGCATCTGGAGGAACTGCGGCTGGTCTGGCCCGGCTGGATGCGATTCAAACCGGAGCTGCGGTCGATGCCCTGCGTGGTGTTTTACGACGCCGGTCAGGTCAGCCCGGCTGAAATGACATTCATGAGCGAACATCCGCAGGTGCGGTATGTGCCATGGGATCTGCCGCATGCGCAAAACCAGCGGGAAAAAATGCTGACGGGCTTTGTGCATGTCCCGGCGCGGGAGGTGCAAACGCCGTGGTATCTGAAGCTGGACACGGACGTGATCGCCACGGAACCTGGCGAATGGATCAAGCCGAAGTGGTTTGAGCCGGATGAGAAGGGTGAGCTGCCAGTGTTTATCGCCCCGGCCTGGGGCTACTCCAAGCCGCGCTATGTGATGGATGTGCTGGATGACTGGGGGGATGGCGTGCCGATGCTGGCAAAGAAGCCGCGTTTGAATCTGCCATACTCGGACCGGTCTTCGATTGTGAGACATCCACGCATCATTTCCTGGCTGTTCTTTGGCCGGACGGACTGGACTCGGGAGATGGCGGCGCTATGTGGGAAAAATGGGCGGATGCCTGTGCCTTCACAAGACACGTTCATGACTTATTGTGCGGTGCGGCTGGGTTGCGGGCATGTTCGCACGCGGATGAGCAATCACGGTTGGAAACACCAGCGTCCTCGCCGGGCGCAGGCAGAGAAAATAACAGCGAAGCTGCTTAACAAGGGTAACCAGCGTGGAGTGATTTATTACAACTGCGGCACCAGTTGCACGGTGCGGCTGCTGGTTTCGCTGGTATCGCTGCGCAAGCATTATGCTGGCCCTGCCACCATCCTGTCTGAGGGCGAGGCATCACATTTGTTATGTGAGCGGATTGGAGCGGCTCTCGATGCCAGAGTGATCAAGTGGGAGTCCGGCGTGAAGCAGGGCAAGAACACACCATTTCTAGCGAAGACGCGGCTGCACCTGGGCACACCTTATGAGACAACGGTGGCGCTCGATTCCGACACGCTGGTGATGGGGCCGATCGACGAGCTGTTTGAGGTAGCGGAGCAGGATATGTTCTGTGTCGCCCAGCTTGGAAACTGGCGCACGACTGGTCGGAGTATCCAAGGGCGTCTGCGCAAATGGGCTGGCATCTTGCCGGAAGATTTGGATGCGGCCATTCAATTTGGCCCCGCAATCAACACCGGGGTCACGGCCTTTCGCAAAGACGCGTCCATCTTTGAGGAATGGTACCCGGCGGCAGAACAGGGGCGCGAACATTTCATCCCGGATGAGGTGAGCTGCCAGATGCTAATGCACCGCCACCAGCACCGCATTCTGGATGGACGATGGAACCGCTCCTGTCGTCACGATGATCCCGACCTGTCGGAGACGCGAGTCATTCACTATCACGGACGAAAGCATTGTCGCAAAGGACTGCCCTTTCATGCTGACAAGTGGGTGGCCGCCTATGAGGAGATAACTCGACAAAACCTAGCTGACATCAACTCATGGACACCGGCTGGCGACCGTCAGTTGATTCGTCACATCAAGGAACGTAGAAAAGCGCTATCCGTGGGCGATGCGGCCAAGATAGCAACACTGGCCGGCCAATGCCGGGTCTATCAAACCGACCTATGGTGTCGCCGCGGTCATTTGAACCAGGACCAAGCCGACAAGTATGCGGAGATTTGCGAGCGGCTGCAGCCTCGAAGCGTACTGGAAACCGGCTTCTGCACTGGACGCTCCGCCGCCTGTGTTTTACACCATTCCAAGAGTCTTGAGAGAATGATCAGCATCGACATCAATCTTGACTACAAGGCTCCCCATGGACGTCGGATGGCTGCCTTGCTAGAAAAGCGCTTTCCGTTCTGGCGCATTATCGAAAACTCCTCGCGCGTGATTCTCACGCCGGATTTTTTCCACCAGGAGTTCCCTCAAGGCATTGATCTCGCGACGATTGACGGAGATCACTCTTACGACGGGTGCATGCACGATCTGGAAGCCGTGGCACCGTTCATGACGCCGAACGGCCTCATGATGGTCGATGACTATCGCTCCGGCCCACCGAACGGCACCCGCATAGACAGTGTGACCCAGAGCGTGGATGATTTTCTCACCAAAAACCAAGGGAGCTTCGTGGGGGAACGCTGGCACAAGCTGGGGAAAGGCTTCTGCATCATCCGACGGGTTTCATGAGCTGGGGCACCTCGCGGATCGCCGACGCGCGTGGGTATAAAAGCAGTCAAGTCGTCAAGGAATGGTCAAGGTGGTCAAGTAGCACGTCACTTGACTGCTTGACCAGTCTGTTGCCGCCTTACTCGCTCTTGAACAGACTCTTGAAGAAGCGACCGACTTCGAGGCCGGTATCACCGGTCCATTCCCAGGCGCGGCGGGCACCGCGGCGGACATCTTCGGCGGCACGTTCGCCTTTGGAGCCGGGCAGGGGAGCGTCAGGGGAAACATTGCTCAGGCTGTTGCTCCACTGCTGATGAATGACCGCGCCGGTTTCGGCGGAGATGACAATGAAGCCGATTTCCGCGCCTGCGGTGTCTTGCAGCGCGAGACCCCATTCCGGCACGCCGCTGGCG
>JBIKYB010000460.1:0-3463 GCA_044355475.1 Prosthecobacter sp. | reverse complement strand
CAAGTGCAGGCTTTTCTAGCCAAACACGGCGACGAATGGACGCTGGAGGAAGAACTGCGCCGCACGCCGGAGACAGGCGCGTTTGATGGGTTCTATGCGGCGCGGCTGATGAGAAAATCCACTTCAGCGGCACCGGCGGAAAGCACGGACTAATTCAGGGCGGCGATTGGGTGCTGAGGCTACGCGTCTGCCAGCCCACAGTGCGGGCAGGCGGTATGTACACGGAAAGACCGCATCTGAGTCTTGCGGCCACAATGACCGCAGGGCCGCCCTTGGCCTTGGGTCATCCTCACCATTTCCTCGGCGAGATAGGCGATTGCCAGAAAGGCGGCGATGCCTATTCCGACGAACCACATTGGCGATAGTTCGCTCGCGCCCTGCAGGAAGCTACCCAGGAGGACAGCCAACGGGATAACCAGCCCATGCTTCCAGTTGCGATATTTTGCCCACATCGTCATTCGAGTGGTGCCTGACTCAATGACAACCGCAGCCAGTGCCGCACGAGCCACCGCTTGAGGTGCTGGCGCTGCTGCTGGCTCCCATGAGGCCAGTGCCGCCGATGGGCACGCGGCGGACGGGCTGGCCGCTGTCAGGATGCTGCGTGAGTGCTGCGTCCTTCATGCTTTGGCGGATTTCAAAACGCTTGGCGGGCTCGCCTTCAAACTGGGGGATGGTTTCGTAAACGTAGGTGGGCATGGCGGATGAGTTTCAGGTTCAAGGTTCAAAGTTTCAAGTTGGCTGCAAGCAGGAAAACAAAACGGCGTCCCGGTGAGGGGACGCCGCGTGGGAATGGCTCTAGGAGCAGGCTTAGGCCGACGCTTCGTCGATCTTGACCGCCTTGTAGCCGCCGATGCCCTTGAAGTAGAGCAGAAGGAGCAGGTAGATGCCCGCCATGGTGGCAGGGATGTAGGCGTCCGCCTTCAGCGTGGCGCGGTCGCCCTTCTGGTCAGATTCGACGACGAGCTTTTGCTGCGGGGTCTTCTCCTTGGCTTCCTTGGCTGCGGCCAGCTTCGTGCCGTCGAGACCGAAGGCTTCGGTGGCCTTCAGATTGAGGAATGTGCTCGGGGTGGCGGCCTTGTATTCGGCATAGAGCGCGGCGTCTGCCTTGTTCAGTTCCTCACCGGCAAAGCGGTCTTTGCAGTAGCCAAGGCCTGGGCCACCGATCAAACCGGCGGAGAGCATGCCGATGCCGCCCATGATGGACATGGCGACAGCACCAGACTGTGGGAAGCGGTCGCCGACGACGGCAAGCATGGTCGGCCAGAAGAAGGTCTTGCCTACGGCGTAGATGCCGAGAGCGATCATCGCCATGGAGAAGGTTTCCATGCTGCTGGCAAGATTCAGGCCGACGCATGCAATGATGGCGCAGACGAGCAACAGGCCGATGGGGGAAAGGCCGAGCTTCGTTTCGATGAAGTGGGCGCAGAAACGCAGGCCGAACATGATGGCAGAGGTCCAGATGAAGAGATATTTGCCCTCTTCAGAGGTGAACAGGTTGCCCGTGATGTTCTGAATCCAGCCGTCGGTGCCGAGTTCGACCGCGCCGACGAGGGCGTGGGTCACAAACAGCACAAAGAGGATGAAGGAACCGAAGGAGAACTTGGTGATGATCGCCACCGTGATGAGCAGCAGACCGCCGATGCCGTAGCCGATGAGCTTGGCATTGTCAGGAGAAAGCGCCTTGCTGATGTCCCCGAAGAACAAGGAAAGCAGGTAGCAGGCGACGACGGCGCCAAGGATGCCCACCGGCTTGAACATTTCCACGAAGCTCGCGCCTTTCTCGGCGGCCTCGGATTTGGGGAATTTCTGGCCCATGAACATGATCGCGTAGAGCACGGTCGGGACGAGGTAGAGGGCGAGCTGAGTTTTCCAGCCGACCTGCATCTTGTCATCCAGCACCCAGCCCACGACAGAACCGAGCACCATGCCCGCAGGCCAGGAGGCGTGCAGGATGTTGAGGTAATGCGTGCGGTTTTCTGGGAACAGCGTTGCCACCAGCGGGTTTGCCACGGCTTCGAGCGTGCCGTTGGCATAGGCGAAGATGAACATGCCCCAGAACAGGAAATTATAAGCGTTCTCCGGCGTGCTGGCTCCGAAGGTGACCACTGCGGAAAGGATGTGGCAGATGAGCGCCAGGGCCACCAGCTTGCCGTAGCCGATCTTGTCAACAATCACGCCGCCCAGGATGATGCCGAAGCAAAAGCCGGAAAAGCCCGCCCCGCCTATGGCACCGAGCTGCGCCCCGGTGAAGCCATATTCCTTGGCCCAGTTGTCAAAGATGCCGCCACGAATGGCGAAGCCGACGCCTGCGGCAAGAATGGCCATGAAGCCGGCCCAGAGAAGTCTCGATCGATTAGTTTCGCTCATACAAGAGGGGAGTGTGTGGATGTGGTTGGTTGATGGTTGACGGGAAAGCGCGTGTTTTAGGTGCCCCGCTTCAATGCGACAAGGAAAAAATGCGCTGTCGCATTAGTGAGAGGCGGCGAGGTCCACCGGTTTGTAGCCGCCTTTGGCTCGGAACCAGAAGAACATGCCGAGGTAACAGACAAGCATGAAGCCCGGCAGCACGGCGATGTTGGTGAAGGCACCGCGCTTGCTGTCGGCCTGGACGGCGTTGAGTTCTTTGGCTGCGGTGGCATCTAGCGCTTTGATCTTTTCTTGATCCAGGCTGGGGGTCTCTCCGAAGATGCTGGGCTTGGACGGACCGGCGACTTGTGCGAGCAGGGCACCGTGATCCTTGGTCAGTCGCTGGTGCATGTCCTGATCCTGCTGGTAACCGATGAACGGACTGCCCAGCACGCCAAGAAAGAGCACTCCGACGGCGGAGACGCCGTTCAGGGTGAGTGCGCCGCCTTTCGGGAACTGCTCGGAGGTCAGGCCAAGCGTGGTGCTCCACAGGAAGGTTTTTCCAAACGCGTAGATGGTTGAGGCGGCGACGATGGCCCAGCCGACGCTTTTCGAAAGCAGCAGCAGGCCGACGATGGCCACAGCAGCTCCCAAGACCAGCAGGCCGATGGGGGAGAAACGGTGCACGATCGGCCCGGCGTAAAAGCGTAGGATCGTCATGATGGCGGAGACATACACAAACACCCAGGCGGCAAAGTTCGGCGAGTCGGCGGGGCCGTTGAGTTTCAGCAGTTCAGGCATCCAGCCATCGGTGCCGAGTTCGGTGGTCGCCAGCGGGCCGATGATGACGAGCACCAGCAGGAAGAGCCAGTTGCCGAAAGAGCGGGTGTAGAGGCCGATCAAAACGGCCACTCCGGCGGATATGGCAAGATCCGTGGTCCAGTTTACTTCCCGACCCGCCATTTGGTAAACAGCGGCGACGATCAAGGCAGTGATCATGAAAAAGCCGAGCGCACCGACCTCCTTGAGCATGTCACGATAGCTCACACCCGCAGCGACGCGTTCATTGACGGGGAATTTGCAGGGCAGGATGAGCAGGGCGTAAATGACGACCGGG
>JBIKYB010000150.1:0-12220 GCA_044355475.1 Prosthecobacter sp. | reverse complement strand
GCCCGCGAATGACTCGGCGGCCAAATACCGCGTCGCCGTGATGAACCAGGCGCTGCTGCAGCTCGCACGCGAGATCCTGGCTGCAAGGTAGCTCTAAACGCGACAAACTGACCAACGCGACCCGCCCACTTTCGTTCGAGTGATTTTGATCGCCTCTCCCGAGATATGCATCGGACGCATCTGCCTACGAGTCAGCAAGGCGTGCAAAATTATCATCCCATGCTGCCGCTTCCGACAGTGATCAGCACAAGCAGCATGGCCAACGCGAACAGCAGCAATATCAACGCGGATGCGATGGCGACAATCTTGCCAGATCGCTGTTTCCATTGGAAAACGCCGAAAGACAGGCCCGCTAGCGCGGCGAGAAACACGCTTCCGACAATGAGAGTGAAAAGCGGGATGCCAAACAGCCGCAGTGTATCGTGGTCGTAGGTGATCATGATGGTGTCATGGTGGTTTCACTAGGTTGATCGTGTCTGGTTCAAGGCCGTCGCGGCAGGAATGCTGGAAACGCAGGACGCTGTTTGTCCACAGTTTTGTGGCTGGTTGGGTTACGAGAGAATATCTTGCTACAAGGTCGATGCCAGACTGTTTTTTTGAGGCACCGGAGGTCTCCATGCTTTTCCAGTCAGTCGCGCCCTCACCCCCTGCACAACATCCGCCCCATCTGGCGCAAGGGGCGGGAAGACTTGTGGATCTAGGGCAGGTTTAATGACGTGTAACGGAGGCCAACCCACCATGTCCTTTGATCCCATCCGCAAAGAACTGCAGGCGCTGCGCGTCATACCGCATCTCGTGGACTATGAGCAGGCATGCGCCACGCATTCATGGGAGGCGGTGCGGGCGGAACTGCAGGGGTTGCCGGGCGGCGGGCTGAATCTCGCGCATGAGGCGGTGGATCGTCATGCGAGTGGAGCTCGTGCACAGCATCTGGCACTGCGCTGGCTGGGTAAGGATGGCAGCGTGCGTGATCTGAGCTATGTGGAAATGGCCCACGGCTCAGCGCGCTTTGCGAATGTGCTGCGTAGCCTCGGCGTGGCGAAGGGCGAGCGCGTCTTCGCATTGATGGGCCGCGTGCCGGAGTTGTATTTCGCCGCGCTGGGCACATTGAAGAATGTGAGCGTGTTCTGCCCTTTGTTCTCGCAGTTTGGCCCGGAACCGGTCTGGCAGCGGCTGAGCCGTGGCGATGCAAAGGTTCTCGTGACCACGCAGGCGCTTTATGAGAAAAAAGTCGCCGCGATGCGCGACCGGTTGCCAACATTGCAATTCGTCCTACTGGCGGACGCGGCGGAAGATCTCGATACCAGCGTGCTGTCGCTGCCGAAGCGCATGGCGGCGGCGAGCGACACCTTTGTCATTCCAGCGACGAGTCCGGAGGACATGGCGCTGCTGCATTTCACCAGCGGCACCACTGGCATGCCAAAGGGAGCGGTGCATGTGCATCAGGCGGCGCTGACGCATTTCGCCACGGGCAAGCATGTGCTCGATCTGCATCCGGAGGATGTTTTTTGGTGTACGGCCGATCCCGGTTGGGTCACCGGCACCTCGTATGGCATCTTTGCGCCGTTTTTGCATGGCGTGTCAAATCTCGTCGATGAGGCGGACTTCGACGCGGAGCGCTGGTATCGCATTCTGGCGGAGCAAAAGGTCACCGTGTGGTACACCGCCCCCACGGCCATCCGCCGCCTCATGCGCATCCCGGGCGAGCCTCGCATGCAGCATGATCTCAGCGCGCTGCGCCTCATCCACAGCGTGGGCGAGCCTTTGAACCCCGAGGCGGTCGTGTGGGGCCAGCGTGCACTCGGTTTGCCAATCCACGACAACTGGTGGCAGACGGAGACCGGCGGCATCATGATCGCGAACTACGCCGCGCTCGAGATCCGTCCCGGCTCCATGGGCAAACCGCTGCCGGGAATTGAAGCCGCCATCGTGAAACGCGGTGAGCATGGTATCGAAGTCATCACCGACACCGATGTAGAAGGTGAACTCGCGCTCAAGCCGGGTTGGCCTTCGATGTTTCGCGCCTATCTCCACGATGAAGCACGTTATGCGAAGTGTTTTGTCGATGGATGGTATCTCAGTGGTGATCTGGCGAAGCGTGATGCCGACGGCTACTTCTGGTTCGTCGGCCGTGCAGATGACATCATCAAGACCTCCGGGCACATGGTGGGGCCGTTCGAAGTCGAGAGCGCCTTCATGGAGCATCCGGCAGTCGCGGAGGCCGGTGTCATCGGTAAACCGGACCCGCTGATCGGAGAACTGGTAAAGGCCTTCGTTGTGCTGAAGCCCGGCTTTGCCGCGACAGATGAGTTGCGCATGGAATTGACCGGCTTTGCCCGCAAACGCCTCGGCCCGGCCGTCGCACCCAAGGAGATCGCCTTCATCGACAGCCTGCCGAAGACACGGAGCGGCAAAATCATGCGTCGCCTGCTCAAAGCCCGAGAATTGGGCCTGCCGGAAGGCGATTTATCCACGTTGGAGAAAGACTGACATGACCACTCCGCTACCAGACCACGACCAAGCCCGCCGCCTGCTCTGGCAGATGGTGCGCATCCGGCGCTTTGAGGAGAAATGCGTCGAAATGTACAGCGCGCAGAAGATCCGCGGCTTCATGCATCTCTACATCGGCGAGGAAGCGGTCGCGACGGGCATCATCGACCAGATGCGGCCGGAGGACGCCATCGTGGCGACGTATCGCGAGCACGGTCAGGCCTTGGTGCGCGGGATGAGCGCGGGTTCGATCATGGCGGAGATGTATGGCAAGCAGGAAGGCTGCGCACGCGGTCGAGGCGGCTCGATGCATCTCTTTGATGCGAAGACACGCTTCTGCGGCGGCAATGCGATCGTCGGCGGCGGCCTGCCGCTGGCCATCGGTCTGGCGCTGGCGGACAAGATGCAGAACCGCAAAGCCGTCACGGCCTGCTTCTTTGGTGAAGGTGCCGTGGCGGAGGGTGAATTTCATGAGTCGCTGAATCTCGCCGCGCTATGGAAGCTGCCGGTGCTGTTTGTGTGCGAGAACAACCTCTACGCCATGGGCACCGCGCTGCGTTACACGGAGTCGAAGATGGAGATCGCCAGCAAAGGAGACGCGTATGGCGTGGCAAACGCCGTCGTGGACGGCATGGACCTGCTCGCCGTCCGCGAGGCAGCCGAGAAGGCCCTCGCGACCACGCGTGAGGGGCGGCCCTTCCTGCTTGAATGCCGAACCTACCGCTTCCGAGCGCACTCGATGTTTGATGCCGAGTTGTATCGCTCAAAGGATGAAGTCACCGAGTGGAAGAAACGCGATCCAATCACGCTGTTCTTCGAGGCGATGAAGTCGGCCAAGGTGCTCGACGATGCCGATTTGACCGCTGTGGAGGCCGAGGTTGCAAAGGAAGTCGATGAATCGGTCGCGTTTGCCGAGGCGGGAACCTGGGAACCTGTGAGCGATCTCACACGCTTTGTTTATTCGGAGGTGAAAGCATCATGAGCGCGACCGAACCGGCCAAAAAGATGACGTTTCGCGACGCGGTGCGCGAAGGCATTCGCTGTGCATTGAAGAACGATCCGCGCGTGTTTCTCATGGGCGAGGACGTTGGGCACTACGGCGGCTGTTTTGCTGTGAGTCGCGGCTTGCTGGCTGAATTTGGTGAGGAACGCATTCGCGACACACCGCTGGCGGAGTCGGCTTTTGTCGGCGCGGGCATCGGCGCGGCACTCGGCGGCATGAGGCCGATTGTCGAGATCATGACCTGCAATTTCAGCCTGCTGGCGCTGGATCAGATCATGAACACAGCCGCGACGTTGTTGCACATGTCCGGCGGGCAGTTCAACGTGCCGATCGTCATCCGCATGGCCACCGGCGGCGGCAAGCAACTCGCCGCGCAGCACTCGCACAGCCTTGAAGGCTGGTATGCGCACATTCCTGGCCTCAAGGTGCTCACGCCTGCCACACTCGAAGACGGTTATGGCATGCTGGCCTCCGCCTTGGCCGATCCCGATCCCGTGCTCATCTTTGAAAACCAAACGCTCTACATCATGGAAGGCGAATTGCCCGCCGATGCCGGCCCCGTGGACATTTCATGTGCCAAAGTGCGCCGCGAGGGCAAGGACGCCTGCATCCTCACCTACGGCGCGAGCATGCCGAAATCCCTCGAGGCCGCCGCCAAGCTCGCCGAGCAGGGTGTGAGCGTCGAGGTCGTGGATCTGCGCGTTCTTCGACCGCTGGATGACGCGACGATCCTGCGCAGCGTGGCTAAGACACATCGCGTGCTCATCGTGGACGAAGGTTGGCGCAGCGGCGGCATTTCCGCTGAGATCGCCGCACGCATCCAGGAACAGGCTTTTTATGAACTCGACCGCCCGGTGGCGCGCCTGTGTGCCGCCGAGGTGCCCATTCCTTATGCAAAGCATCTGGAGCAGGCCGCGCTGCCTCAGGTGGAGTCGATCATCGCCGCCGTGCAAAACCTCGTTCGTTCCCATGGCTGATTTCGTCATGCCAAGCCTCGGCGCGGACATGGAGTCCGCCACGCTCGTGAAATGGCACGTCAAACCTGGCGATGCCGTGAAACGCAGTCAGATCATCGCTGAAGTCGATACCGACAAGGGCATCATCGACATCGAATGCTTTCAAACCGGCGTGATTGAGCGCCTTGTCATCGAACCTGGTGCCAAAATTCCCGTCGGAGCACTGCTCGCGGTGATTTCCGGCGGTGAAGCTCCTGCGGCGGCTCCGGCACATGTTTCCACGCCAGTGGTGGTCACTGAGGCAACTCACATCCATGCCTCGCCGCTCGCCAAAAAGATCGCCGCAGAGCTTGGGGTGGATTTGAACCAACTCCTAGGCCATGGCACTGGCCCGGGCGGCTTGATTGATCGTGAGGATGTTGAAAACGCCGCAAAAGCGAGCGTGACGCCTTCCACGCGCGTGCGCATTTCGCCGCTCGCACGACGGCGCGCGGAGGAGCTGCATATCGATGTCACGTCTTTGCAGGGCAGCGGTCCTGGCGGCGCGATCGAGGCCGCGGATGTCGAGCGAGCTGCCACGCCGGCAAAGCCGGGTGATTCGATGCGCCGAGCCATCGCCGCCGCGATGGCGAAGTCGAAACGCGAAATCCCGCACTACTACCTGCAAACGCACATCGACATGAGCACCACGCTTTCATGGCTGCAGGCGGAGAACGCGAAACGTGGCATCAAGGACCGGCTTTTACCCGTGGTGCCGCTGTTGAAGGCTCTCGCCAAAGCGCTGCGCGATGTGCCGCAGCTCAATGGATTCTGGATCGATGGCCAGCATCGCGTTTCGGAGAGCATTCACCTTGGTTTTGCCATTTCGATGAAGGGCGGCGGCCTCGTCGCGCCCGCGCTGCATGATGTGGACAAGAAATCCTGTGACGAACTCATGGCCGATCTGCGCGATTTGATTCCCCGCGCCCGCAGCGGCCGTTTGCGCAGTTCCGAAATGACCGATGCCACGATCACCATCACCAGCCTCGGCGACCTCGGCGTGGAGACCGTGTTTGGCGTCATTTATCCGCCACAAGTCGCCATCGTCGGGCTCGGCAAGATTATGGAACAACCATGGGCTAAGGACGGTATGCTCGGCGTGCATCCGGTGATGACCGCCTCACTCGCCGCCGATCACCGCGCTACTGATGGGCATCTCGGCGCGCAATTCCTCGAAGCCCTCAACCGTCACCTGCAATCTCCCGATTCGCCATGAACGAAGCTGAACTCAAAACCATCCTCTTCGACGGCCTGCGGGAAATCGCGCCCGAGACCGAACCTGAAAAATTACGTCCTGATCAGAAGATTCGTGAGACGCTCGACATCGACTCTTTCGACTTCCTCAAGTTCCTCATCGCCTTGAATGAAAAGACCGGCATCGAGATTCCTGAGGCCGATTACGGCAAGCTGGACACACTCGACGCCATGCTGCGTTATTTGGGACCGAAGGTGTGAAACCCACGCCGCGTCATGAATGACCACTCATTCATCTCGCGATTGATCGCCACGGGAATCGTTGCCTGCCTGCTCGGCACCCTCGGTGGGTTGATTTACGGCCACTGTGACGCAGGCGGGAGCGAATTATGCCTCACGGAGAGCTACATCACCGGATACATGAAAAAAGCGCCGCATTGGCCGTGGCTGAGCATCCAATCCTAGGGGTGGGGGCATTTGGTTGGTGGACGCTCAGAGCTGCAGCCATCATGTCATGCTTGTTTCTAATGGGGGATCACTGGGACTTCCACCGCGGCCTGTTGCAACGACTAGGCTTTGGGGTTATATGTGGCTGGTTATGGAGCGCCTGGGCTGCATTGTCGGCGAGATCACAACTGAACTCATTCCGATGACCGGCAGTCACAAGGATGCTGGGTAATCTCAAGCGGTCGTCGCGGCGGTGAAAGCCGCCTCAAGCACCGGTACAACCTGCTTCTTTCGCGACATCAGACCTTCAAGAAATGTTCCTTCATCGCTGAGCGCGCATTTGAAGGCCCGCGCCACCACATCGCTTACTTCGCCGACCACCCAGAGGTAGCTGCCTTTGCGAGTGATATCGGTGCCGATCAGGATTACCAGGCAGAGATTCTGCTCAACCTTCACTTGCCGCATGGCTTCCAGCAATTCCACGTGACGCATGAGGAGCGGTCGCGTGTCTGGCACTTCCACTTGGGCGATTCCCACAAGGTTTCCACCGAAATTGAACGCTTTAAAATCCGCCTCAACGAGATCGCGGGCCGATCGCGTGGCGATGTCTCCGCGCGCAGCCATCAATTCGGCCCCGAACTCCGCAACCTCCACCCCCGCGAGCGCGGCAAGACGCGGTGCCATGCGGCGGTCTTTGTTCGAAGTGGTCGGTGAGGCGAGCACAAGTGTGTCCGACAAAATTGCCGCCAGCAGCGCCCCGGCGATGGGTGGTGGAGGTTCGATGTCATGCAGGAAGAACTGTTCGGCGATGAGTGTGGCCGTGGCACCGACCGGTTCGCAGTGAAAAGTGATCGGGCTGGGGATCTGCAGATCACCGATGCGATGATGCTCCCAAACTTCCAGCACCGTGCCGTGCCGGATGTCATCCAGCGCCTGCGCGACCTCATTGTGATCCACCAGGATCAATCGACGTCCGGTTGCAGTGGTCAGCAGATCGGGTTCCGGCAGTGAGAAGCGCTCCAGCACATGGCTGGTCTCACGGTTTATCTCTCCCGCGCGTGCCGCACGCACCTCAATGTCGCCCAACGCATTCCGCAGAAAGGCGTAACCGATTGCAGAGCAGATCGAATCGGTATCGGGATTCTTGTGTCCGATGACGTGGATGGGTTCTTCCATAGTTGATGGCTAGGTTAGCCAACATCACGTCCAACGTAGCAAAATCAACACAACACCAGCCACCGCCTAGATTCAAACGATGAACGTGGACATGATGAGTACATACAGGTGTGAAGGATGTTCCCCCTGCTAAAAGCAATGTGGTCGGGAGGAACCATAGCTAAAAAAAGCGTTCCGCGCTGCGCATATTCTCACCCGAACCACACTCTTCATCCCGGCATTGCCATCAATGCCGGGATGAATGGAGGCGGAGTTGGATCACTTCTCTTCCACGCAGGATCACAAGCAGTGATCCAGATGACCGGGGCCGTTGCCTTCGGGATCGGCGAGCACGGCAGGAAAGAGAAGCGAACGCATGAAGTACATATTCACTTTGAGGGCCACGCCACCCGCGTGGTGGGTGAGCGCCTGTGGCACGCCACCCAGGCCATCCGCAAACTCAATCCGGATGGCAGCGTCTTCGAGTTTCAGGCGGACTTGTCCGGCCTGGAGGAAATCACCCGCTGGGTGCTGAGCTGGGGCAGCAAGGCCAGGGTGCTGGGACCGCCAGAGTTGGTGAAGCGAGTGCGGGAGGAATTGAAAGGGATGATGAAGACCAGCGAGTGACCCTTTTCAGCGCGTTTCCTCAGACAAATCTGCGAATCGCCTCACATGCGTTTGCCTCTTGCTTGTTAACGCATCCCGCCCCCTCCCCTCCCGGCTTCGAACCACTCTCAAGGCCGCTTCGGTCCGGGACACGCGCAACGAAGGATAAGTCCTCGGAAAGCAGTTCATGAAGGATGCCAGAGACTGGGGGCTTAAATTGATTTGAACCCACCCGCCTCCTGCGGCAGGTGCCCACCGCTTTCCCCTCGATTCCGCCTTCGTCTTGCCCCAACCATGAAAAATCCAGCCCACCGTATTCATCCCAGCTTTCGATTGATGTCGTCCCTGTTTGCGCTCGCCCTCGCGTGCCTCGCTGAGGCTGGTTTGGTCTTTGGAGCCAAAGATCCCACGGACGTCACCGCCGTCGTCGCGGGCGCAGTGAAGGATGACAAGCTCTCGATCACCGCAGGCAACGATCTCTTTGGCGACACTGCCTCAGGTGTGCCGAAGAAACTGCACATCGAGTACACCCTCGGCGACGAGAAGCTCTCGCGCGATGTGGGTGAGAACCGCAAGCTGGAAATCGCAGCGCCTGCGGGGAAACATCTCGTCATCACCAAGGCCGTTTATGGACCTGCGGATGGCTCGAAGCCGAAGACGGTGGCCGTCGTCACAGAAAACCCCGGCGAACTGCTGGCCACGCTGCCGGGTTTCAAGGTCGAGCTCGTGCGCAAGGCGGACGCGGCCACGGAAGGTTCGTGGATCTCGATCGCCAAAGACCCCAAAGGCCGCCTGCTCCTCGGCGCGGAACCGAAAGAACCCATCTCACGCCTCACGCTCAAGGACGGCAAAGTCACCAAGGCCGAGATCCTCAAAATCCCCCTCAGCGAAGTCATGGGCATGCTCTTCGCTTTTGACAGCCTCTACATCAATGGCCGTGGCAATGGCCCTGATGGCAAGAATGTCTATGGCCTCTGGCGCTGCACCTCCACCACCGCCGAGGAGGCCTTCGACAAGGTGGAGTTCCTCCGCGAATGGCGCGGCGGCGGTGGCGACCACGGCGCGCATACCATCCTGCTCAATCCCGACAAAAAACACCTCAACGTGCTCTGTGGAAACTTTGTCGATGTGCCTGCCGATGTGCTGCCCACCTCCCCGCACAAAAATTACGCCGACGATCTCGTGCTGCCACGCGCGGAAGATGGCAACGGCTTCGGCGCAGGCCGCAAGCCACCGGGCGGCTTCGTCGTCCGCATGGACCCCGACGGCAAGAACTGCGAACTCATCGCCAGCGGCGAGCGCAACACCTACGGCGTCGCCTTCAATCACGATGGCGAGCTCTTCGGCTTTGACAGCGACATGGAGTGGGACTGGGGCACACCGTGGTATCGCCCGGTGCGCGTCTATCATGTGACCAGCGGCGCTGACCATGGCTTCCGCGAAGGCGCCAGCAAGTGGCCCGAGTATTACCACGACAGCCTGCCCGCCACCGTGACCATCGGCATCGGCTGCCCCACCGGCGTGGGCTTCGGCACCGGTGCCAAATTCCCCGCCAAGTACCAGCGCGCCTTCTTCATCCAGGACTGGACGTATGGCCGCCTCATCGCCGTGCACCTCACGCCGCAGGGCGCCAGCTACGGCGGCACCTGGGAAAACTTCGTGGCACCGAAATCACTCAATGAAAAATCCGGCAAGACCCCGCTCAATTTGACCGGCCTCACCATCGGCGACGACGGCGCGATGTACTTTACCATCGGCGGTCGCCACACCCAGGGCGCGCTCTTTCGCGTGACCTACGAAGGCACCGAATCCACCGCACCCGCAGACCTGCACGAAGTCGCAGGCGATGAATCCCGCACGCTGCGCCACAAGCTCGAAGCCTTCCACGGTCACGAAGACGCCGCCGCCGGGGACACCGCATGGCCTCACCTCGCCAGCGAAGACCGCTTCATCCGCTACGCCGCACGCATCGCCATTGAGAGCCAGCCCATCAACTCATGGAAGGCACGCGCCTTGGCAGAAACGAATCCCGCCGCAGCGCTGACCATCCTCCTCTCCGTCGCACGTCTCGGCGGCACCGAGGCGCAGGGCGATCTCTTCAAAGCTCTTGCCAAGCTTCCCCTCGCACAGCTCAAGAGCGAAGCCCAGCAGCTTGAACTCATCCGCGTCATCGAAGTCGCCATCAGCCGCATGGGCAGACCCGCCGCTGAAATCGCCGCGCCCATCATCGCGCTGCTCAGTCCGCTCTACCCCGCGCAGAGCGTCGCGCTCAATCGTGAGCTGTGCCAGACACTCCTCGCGCTCGAGGCACCCGACACCATCGCCCGCACGCTCAAGCTCCTTGCTGCCGCACCCACGCAGGAGGAGCAGCTCAATTACGTCGTCGCCCTGCGCACCATCACCACCGGCTGGAAGCCGGAAATGCGCCGCCAGTATTTCGCCTGGTGGGCCCAGAAGCGCACTACCACGCAACATCCCAAGACCACCCTCAAGTGGTTCACCGACGCCGGCCGCGACTTCAGCGATGGCGCAAGCTTCAGCAACTTCCTCGTCAAGATCCGCCGCACCGCCATGGCCAATGTGCCGCCGCAAGAACTCGCCGCGCTGCAGCCCGTGCTTGATTCCTGGATCGAGCCCGCACCCAAGCTCAAGAAGTCCAAGAAGGACCGCAGCTTCGTGAAAAACTGGCAGATGTCAGACCTCATCGGCGATCTCGACAAACTCAGCAAAGGCCGCAACTTCGCACAGGGCCAGGACGCCGTGAACGGCACCCTCTGCCTCATGTGCCATCGCATCGGCGATGAAGGCGGCTCCGTCGGCCCCGATCTCACCGCCGTGGCCAGCCGCTATTCGCCCCAAGTCATTCTCGAAGCCATGATCGAGCCCTCGAAGGTGATCTCCGAGCAGTACGCCAACACCGACATCACCCTCAAAAACGGCGACTTCTTCACCGGCCGCATTGTGGGTGACACCGACGACAAAATCATCCTCCGCCCCAGCATGCTCTCGCCCGACACCAAGGAGATCAACAAAGCCGACATTAAGTCCAGGGAAGTCTCGAAGCTCTCCCCCATGATGCCCGGCCTGCTCAACAATCTGACCAAGGAAGAAATCCTCGACCTCCTCGCCTTCTTCGAAGCCGCCGGGAAGCCTGAGGGTGCGGCGTTCAAGAAGTAGTGTTATCGCCTGCCTTATGGATCTGGGACGACCGTGGCCATGACTTCGGCCGCGAACAACGGCATGTGCGGAGAGCTGCATCCCAATACCAGCCCCCTCCCCCGTCTCCGAACCACGCTCAAGGCTGCTTCGGTCCGGCACCCGCAAAAGCAATTTCCTAGCTGACAGATGGCCTTCAACGAAAAGACGGACTTCACGACCATCAGCATCAGCGACAACACCATCGAGATGCTGCTGAAGCAGCTTCGGACGCAGGTAAAATAGCTCCGCGATTCACTTCACCAGACTCAGCTTCCACGGGTAGCGGCGGTTGGCGTTCCATTCGCCAACGTAGATGTCGCCGGCGCTGTCCACGTAGAGATCGTGGCAGTGTTTGAAGACGGATTCGGTTTGGTGCATCGGCTGGAGCTTGGCGTCGCTGTAGATGGGTTGGCTACCGCCGGGGGCGCTGAGGACGCGCTTGGTTTTGCGGTCGAGCACGAGGACGAAGCCGGACTGGTTGAGCTTCTTGCCAGTGCCGTTCTCTTTGCTCCAGCAGACGGCAGTGTAGATCTTATCATCGCGAAAGACGAGCTGACCGGCGAAGGTTCCCGGCAGGTCAATGGTGTCCACATAGGTGCCGTCGAGCGTGAAGGCCTTGATCTGGCTCTGGCTGCGTGATGGCACCCACACGAGCGGACCGCGCGGATCGGTCGCATCGATGGAGATACCGTGCGCGTTGCTGAGATTCGCGGCGCCCTTCGTGGGTCCACCCCATTTTTTGATGAGCTTTCCCTCCAGCGTGAACTCATAGATGAAGTTCGATCCGTAACCGTCCGCGATCAGCAGCGTGCCACTGGGCGTGTAAGCCGCGTCACAAGGCATGAATTTTCCTTCGTTGATGCCGAGCTCCTGCGGTGTGGGAAACTTCCGCACCACGTCGCCCGCAGTGGTCAACAGGGTGACGCGTCCTTGACCGGCCTTCGGATTCCATCCCTCCGCCGCAAAGTGCCAGCCGCAGTCGATGTGCAGCAGGTATTCCACTCCTTCCTTTTCGAAAATCTCCAGTCCATGTCCACCTCCGAGCCCCTTGCTGATCGACCGCACGTAGCGACCGTCCTTCTCGAATACGATGAAGTCATTCTGCGGATGATCGGTGACGAGGTAGATGCGT
>JBIKYB010000012.1:0-37090 GCA_044355475.1 Prosthecobacter sp. | reverse complement strand
TCGATGAACGCCTGATCTTTCTTCGCCAGCGCAGTCTGCACATCCTTCAGAGACTTGATCTTCACGCCATTGATCTCGTCCACGATGCTATGGGCGTAAGGCGTGAGCCAGGTGTTGACTTCATCCGGCAGAACGTTCGTCAGCACCACCGGCTCGGGGCGCTCGACGTAGAGTTTGTCGGTGAGGAAATTATCGAAGACATAGCTGACAGTGCGGTCGCGGATCTGGTGCGCGTCCATCAGGTTGCGGTCCATCGGCTGGAACACGAGGCCGGCGAAGACGACGTAACGCGGACGCTGGTTGTAGGTGGCTCCCAGGCGGACGTAAGGGTCAAAACGCTTCAGCGTCACCGTGGCCTCCTGCTTCTTGCCGCCACGCAGGAACTCCAGCTTGATTTTGTCTCCTGCGAACTTGCGCTCGACGATCTCGTTCATGTCCATCAGTTCACCCTCGAAGCGGACGAGCCCGTTGTTGAGCACCGGATTGTCGTCGATGCTCAGGATGACATCGCCGATCTTCAAAACCTCGCCCACGCTGCCAGCGGGTTCGACATCGGCCACCATTACGCCGACGCCGCCGCCATTGGTGCCCAGCGCCTTGGCCTGTGCCGGGTTTTCGATGGGGAAATCACTCGCGGCGAGATCCACATAGTGGTCGTAACGCCCGTCCTCAATGTCCTTGAGGAAGCGCTTGATGACCGGCACCGGGATCATGTAGCCCACGTTCTGCGCCACCCGGCCGCTGAAGCCCTGGAAGGCCACGCCGACCACCTTGCCGCCTTGCAGCACCGGTCCGCCGGAGTTGCCCGGATTGATCGCCGCGTCCACCTGGATGGCCAGATGCGAATCCACACTCGTGTGGCTGTAGGGCCGGAAGTCGATGCGCGAAACAACACCGCGTGTCACCGAGATGCGATCCCCACCGATGGGATAGCCGACGGCGATCACTTCGGTGTTGAGCTGCGGAATGCCGCCGAAGTCGAGTGGCTTGAGTTTTTCAAAGTGCGCCGGGTCCTCTGCCTCGATCAGTGCTAGGTCGCAATCATGCGCGATGTGGACGATTTTGGCCGGATGTGGCTCCGGGTCGTTGCTGGTGCGGATCAGAATGCGCGTGGCATTGCTGACGACATGCGCGTTCGTCAAAAAACGGTTCTTGCCGATGAGAAAGCCTGTTCCGCTGCCACCGCTGGGCTGTCCTGCGTTCCACGGCTCCCGGTAGTCGGGAACCAGCACGGAAACGTCGATGTTCACCACACCGTCCCAGGCTCCCGAGCCAAGATCAATGGCTTGGCTTGCCGTAGGAGTTTCCGGGGCCGGTTGCGCCATGACAGGCGGCAGCAAAGCGAGGGCGAAAAGAGTCAGGAGCGGTCGGATGTTCATGCAAATGGCTGTAAGTCACAAACATACGCGTCCCGCCCCTCCAAACACAAGTTTGGTGATGAAATAATCCAGGACAGCGGTCCAATGACTCAATCTGCCGCAGCACTCCGCAGTTCCAGGCGCGGGCGGGCATTCATTTTCAAAACAACCACCGAGGTCCGGCCTACTTCAGTCAGCCCGATGATTTCCGGCCCCACTTGGGTGAAATGCGCTGCCCAGGCATCTTTACCAGGATCAAACAAACGAACCATGCCGCCTGACACAGGGTCAATGCCTGAAAGGTTCGATCCTTTGTGCAGATTGCAGTGCTGGCAGGCCAGGGCGAGGTTTTGCAGACTGTCAGCACCACCATGCTTGAGCGGTAGAACATGCTCAATGTGAAACAGCGACCAAGCCTCGTCCTCCTGACGCGCCCCGCAATATTCGCAGCACTGATGAGCCCGCTGACGGACTCTTTGTCTCAGCACAGCATTCATGGTCTGGGTCAGGCGTTGGCGAGCAGCTTTCTGGCCTTCAATTGCAGGCTCGAGATGTATTGACCAGCCCAGACAAACATTTCGTACTCGGACCGCTCGTCAGGTGTTAACTGCCCATCGTTGCACTTGTCTGCCAGTTGGTCGATCCGCGACTGCACGTCGGGCGTGGCCCGCAATTGCAGCACCTCCCGTGCCGCCTCGCGCGTCATGTGCTCGGAAACGGGCGCGAGCGACTTTTCCAGAAGAGCAAAAGCGGCCTGAGACATGACTTAACTATGCTGGCTCAGAATACGAGTTCAAGCGGCCAATCACTTCTTCCCGGCCTTCTTCCGCGCCTCCATCAGCTTCTTCAAATCTTCGGCACGCTTCGCCGCCAGCGCTTCGGCGCTGTTCGGGTTCGCCGGATCGGTGATCATCGGGAAGTCATCCGTGCGGAAGGGCGTGACGGGCAGGCCTTCGGCGGAAAAGACGTTGCAGACTGGATTGTCGGCCCAGGCATAGCGCACGGCGACAGGCTGCGGCACGGCGGGGCTGCTGACTTCGATCTGGTTCGTGCCTTTCTTCGAGCCACCGATGATGCTGGCCTTGGCCCAGACCCATTTTTTATCCTCACCGCAGATGGCGAAGCCTTGCGGCTCATCAATATCGACCGTGCGCAAGCCGGATGGGGCATGGTCAAAGGCAAGCAGTGCTTTGCCGCCCTCAAACTTCGCGTCCTTCAGCTCTGGACTGCGGTAGGGCAGCTTCTGGCCGTAATCCTGCACCAAGGCCCAGCGTGCGAGGCGTTCGGCCACGTCGCGTTTGTTCTTCGGGTGAATGTCATTCGCCTCGCCGAGGTCGGTGATGACGCATTGGCCGGTTTTGGGCAGTTTGCTCATGGTGAGCGTCTGCGCCTCGCGCAGTTCGGCCCAGTCGCTGTCTCCAGGTTCGGTCGTGTAGGGTTTGTAGTCGGCGAGCTGCACCCAGTAGAAGGGGAAATCGCCTTGCTGCCATTCTTTGCGCCAATGCTCGATCATGAAGGGGAACAGCTCGCGATACTCCTTGGCGCGGCTGGCGTTCGACTCCCCCTGATACCAAATCGCCCCCTTGATACCGTAACCAATCGTCGGATTCAGCACGCCCGCATACAGATTGCCTGGACGATGCTGGCCGGTCAGCGGATTCTGCGGCGCACGCGGCGGATTCGCCGGAATCGGTTTGCCCGCCTTGAGCGCTTCCTTCCGCGCCAGCGCCCAAGCATCGACTTTGGCTTTGTGGTCGGCCACCTGCTTGTCGAAGGCCTCCTGTGTGAAGGTCGCCTCGGTCTGCTTCCACTTCGCGATGATCGAGGCAAAGCGCGGGTCTTTTTCCAGCACATCCCGCTTCACCCACGCCTCGCAGGCGCTGCCGCCCCAGGCGTTGTCGATCAGGCCCACCGGCACGCCGAGGATTTCATGCAGCAACCGGCCAAAATGATAACCCACCGCCGTGAACTGGCCTGCATTCGCCGGGCCGCAATCTTCCCACTGGCCTTTGAAGTCATCCTGAATCTCCTGCGTGCCGACCTGCGGCACCGAGATGAGGCGAATCTGCGGACGCTTCGCCTGCGCGATGTCCAAATCCGCATCCCAAGTGCTGCTGAGGTTGAAACCCATGTTCGACTGGCCCGAGCAGACCCACACCTCGCCCACGAGCACGTTTTTCAGCTCACGCATGCTGCTGCCCTTGATCGTGATCGTGGCCGGTTTCGCATTCGCAGGCACCGCGTCGAGTTTCACGGTCCACTTGCCCGCCGCATCGGCTTTGGCGGTCTTCGTCTGGTGCGCAAACGTCACCGTCACCTCCGCACCTGGCTCATCCCACCCCCAGATCGGATTCGTCTGCTTCTGCTGCAAAACCATGTTGTCGCCAATGATGGCCGGGAGTTTCAGTTCCGCGTGGGCGGTCAGCGCGAGGCTGGCGAGAAGAAGGCAAAGAGAACGCATGGATGGAGAAAAGTTGGGCGCTTGGAACGCTTCGCGAGCGCAAATCATTGCAGCGCGATGCAAGGATTGTGCTGCGGACCGCCCCAAGGGTGTGCTAGCTTTTCGTGTGATTCGTTTCGTCCTCGCCACCGCACTTCTTCTCGTCCTCGCCGCTTGTGGTAAGCCGCGTCCGCGCGCGGATCTCGTCTTCATCAATGGCGCGGAGCCAGAGAGCATTGATCCGGCCATCGTGACCGACCAAGTCGGCATGCGCATCGCCTCGGCGTTGTTTGAGGGACTCTGTCGTATCGACGAGGCGGGGAAACCTCATCCGGGCATGGCGGAGCGCTGGGATGTGTCGCCAGATCGCAAGACTTACACTTTTCATCTGCGCCCGAACGCGGCTTGGAGCGATGGACTGCCTTTCACGACGCAAGATTTCCTCTACTCGTGGAAACGTGTGCTCAGCCCCGAGTTCGGCGCGGATTACGCCAGCCAGCTTTACGTCATCAAAAACGCCCGTGCTTTTCACGAAGGCACATTGAAGGACTTCGCGCAGGTCGGCGTCAACGCTCTGGACGACCGTACGTTGCGTGTTGAACTCGAAAATCCTACGCCCTACTTCATCGACCTCTGCGCCTTCACCACGTTTTTGCCCGTGCCAAAGCGAATCGTTGAGCAACATGGAACCGCGTGGATCAAGCCGGGCGTTTTGATCGGCAACGGCGCCTACACGCTGGAAGACTGGCTGCTGGACGACCGCATCGTGCTACGTCGCAACAAGCGCTACTGGGACGCCGCGAACGTGCCCATGAAGAGCATCGAAATCCTGCCGATCTCCGAGCCGAACACCGCGATCAATTACTTCCTCACCGGTCAGGCCGATCTCATCATGGACAAGGGCATGGTGCCGACTTCGCTCACGGCGAAGCTCAAGCAGCAGGCGTATTTCCACACCGGCCCCTTCCTCGGCAGCTACTTCACGCGCTTCAACGTCAACCGTGCGCCATTCACCGATCCGAAGATCCGCCTCGCCTTCTCGCTGGCAATTGATCGCAAGCGCGTGACCGAAAAAATCACCCAGCTTGGCGAACGCAACGCCTTCAGCCTCACGCCGCCCGGCGCTGGTCAAAACTACCAGCCGCCGCCTGGACCCGAGTTCAACCCGCAGCGAGCCCGCGAACTCCTCGCCGAAGCGGGTTACCCCAGCGGCAAAGGCTTCCCACGCGTCGAATACCTCTATTTCCCGAAGCCAGTCGAGCGCAACATCGCTGTCGAGCTGCAAGCCATGTGGCAGGAGCATCTCGGCGTCAGCGTCGATCTCGTGAAGCAGGAGTGGAAGATCTACCTCTCGTCGATGAAAGAGAAAAACTACCACCTCTGCCGCAGCAGTTGGGTGGGCGACTACAACGATCCCGGCACGTTTTTGGAGATGTTTCTCTCCACCAGTGGCAACAACCGCACCGGCTGGGCCAGCCCCAAATACGACGAATTCATCGCCGCCGCCGCCCGTGAACCGGATCTCAATCAGCGCAGCACGCTGTTCCAACAGGCCGAAAAACTCCTCGTCACCGATGAGGCCGTCATTATTCCGATCTACCACTACGTCGGCGTCCAGTTCTACCACGCCGACCGCCTCACCGGCGTGCAACCAAACATGATCGACGATCATCCCTTCCGCTGCATGCGTTGGAAAAAGTAGTCTCGTTATACCGCAAAAAAGTTCTGAGCCAACTGCGAAGCAACTGGGCTACTTTGCCACCCCCGCCACGGCGATGCCGATCTGTACGGTCGGCTCTGTCGCATCGTTCAATGGCGGTTCGGTGGGCAGACCTCCCGCAGACTTCAAATCGTTGCCCACGGACCACAGCAGGCCGCGCGCGAGGTTGTATTGCAGCGGAGCGCCGGTGTAGGGATCGACGGGCACATCGAGCAGATAATTGAAGGTGCGGAGCTGCTCCAGCGTGGCGGGCAGCGTCTTTTGCTCTGCAATGCAGCGGCGGATGGCGAAGAGGGTGATGATCAGATTGCCACGGGCACGAGCGAGTCCGAGGAAGGCGGGCAGCGGTGTGTAGATCTTCATGCGACGCGCGAAATACAACTGCCCTTCCGTGTTCGGTTGGAAGGTGCCTCGCGCAGTGGGCGCATTTTTGAGCCGAATCTCGGAGGTCTGAGCCAGCGGCGCTTTGGCCTCATCGCGCAATTGGCGGAACGCGTCGGCAAAAAGCTGAACGGTCTCGTTCGACTTGAAGAACAAGCGCCCTGGACGCTGCAACTGCGCACCGCCGGGCATGGTGTCGGCCAGCTCGCCACTTTTCGGCCCAAGGATGAGCTTTTTCTCATGCACATAGAAGGCGTTCATAGCTCCCTCCAGCAGCTCGACGCTGGGCTGGCAAACGCTGAACTGGCGCTGGAACTGGCGCAGCGTTGCTTCGGAGAGCTTGGTCTGCCGCAGTAGGTCGGCGAGCGTCTGCGCGGCGCAGTTCTGCGCCTCTAGCGAGCGCTGGTAGCATGAAGGCCAAGCCCACAGCGGCTCCAGCCGCCAGCCGATCTCCGCGAGATCAATCGCTGCCGTGAAGGCCTCTTCTTCCTGCATGCGCCGGGAAAGGTAGGCGGCTTCCGCCTGCTTCAAACGCAGCGCCGCATGCCAGCGTGGATCGCCGCACGGGTCCACCGCATGCCAGGCGGAGTGCGCGGGATGCCAGTCCGCGTCTTCGAGAAGATCCCGCAGATTGTCCAGCGCCGCGCCATTGGACTGCACAACGCGGGAAAGAGTGGGCGTGTCCCAGAGCCAGGGCGGCTTGCCATAAAGGGTGGTGTCTTCAAACGGCACGAGCGATTCGAGGAAGCGCCGCAGCTTTTCCGGCGTCTGAATCGTTGCCGACTGATCCACCGGCCGCCGCAGTTTCAAATCCTCATCCGCGCCGAACTCAGGATCATCCAGATACACCCAGGCGATGAACACGCACACGAGCAGCCCCAGGCTTAAAACCGCCAGGGTGGACCACGGTGCCTCGCGTTCGCTGGGGGGAGGAAGATGCGGGCTTTTCGGCGGCGGGGTCTGTCGCGCCGGCATCGTCATGCGAGGTGGCGCCGGTTCTGGCCTCGGCTCCGGCACTCGGGCAGCGGGACGGGTTTCAGGCTCCGGTGTGCGCTCCAAAGGCTCATCCTCCTCAATCAATTTCCGCTTCCTGGCCGGTGGCGCGTCCTGCCATTCATGATCCAGCTCCCAGGGGGATGCCCACGCGCCACCGCTCGGCCCGCGTTGTGCGGGACTGTCGGCGGTAGTTTCTGACGGCGAATGGGGCCTGATCATGCCGCGCAGTATGCACGCGTGGCGTGCGCGGGCAACGCGCGTCATCGCCAAGCCAGAAAGCGATACCCGCCCAGCGGATGCATTTGGACGCTGATCTGCCATTCCTCACCAAGACCGAGCGCCAAGCGCAGTTCATCTCCCCGGAACCCGGCGCGAATGCTCACCTGCATGTCGTAGGCGGTGATGTGGTTGAGTTCGGCCAGCCAGCAGAAGAAACGGCCCATCCAAGAGTGAATGCGCAGCCGCGCCGGTTCAGCGGCCAGAATGAGCCGTGTTTTCGATGAGATGCGGCTGCCGAGCACACGCAGTTGCTCGTCGCGAAAGTGATGCAGAATAAGATTGGCCACCAGCACCTCACTCTCGGGCAATGGATGCTGAAAAAAATCGCCCTGGGTCCATGCGGCTTCCGTCGGCCAGCGTGCCGGGCGGGCGACGAGATCGAACGCATGCAAATCCTTGGCTTCGCAAATCCCGCGCTCCTTGAACCGCAGCGACAACGCGCCATCTCCCGCGCCGATCTCCGTGACGCGCCATCCGAGCTGGTGCCAGCGCCGCAGCATGCGCTCCATCCAGCGGTGATTTCCCATCACCGCGTTCACCAGCAGCAGGTCTTCACGTCCGCAGATCGCATCAGGATGATCCTCGGGATAGATTTCCAGCAGTTCCTGCTCGATGACACGCGCACGCATGGCGTTGTGTTGCACGCTGGGCGGGCGGAAGGCAAGCAAAGGCAGCGTGGTGAGCCTCAGGACGAGGCTTTTTCCCACAACTTCGCCGGCACGCGTTTCACCGTGTTGTAAGGAATCGTCAGCATGGCGAAGTACGGGCCGATGCGGCGGGAAAGCGGGCCTTTGAACAAGCACTCACGCATGAAGACATCGCGCAGCCAGGACTGGACGCGCCCGGTGCGCGTGCCGAGCCACATGCCGCGAGCGGCACGGGCGGTGGCGGCGTTGGAAGCGCGGTGACGGCAACGGTCATACGCTTCGAGCAAGGGCAGCGCGGGCTGGCCGCGTAGCTCGATGGCGAGCAGCGCCTCGGAGAGGAATTCGGCATCCGCCCAGCCGGTGTTCATGCCCTGACCGCCGATAGGGCTCATCAGATGCGCGGCATCGCCGCAAAGAATGACACGCCCATCGTGATACTGCTCGGTCTGCATCCAGCGCGGTGAGAAGGGGCTTTGGTTTTGCTGATCCTGAGCGTCCAGGTCATGACCGGTGCGCCTGCGCACGATGTCGCTGATGAAGCCGCGTTCTGTCTCTGGCATGGCCTGCCTAGTCTGCACAATCCAGCGGCGGCGGCCATCGGGCAGGGGAAAAGACTCCACCGCGCCATCCTGCGTGAACCACAGATGCGCGTCATCACCGAGCGTGGTGCGGTCGCAGAAATCACCCATGAGGAAATGGCAGCCATAATTCGCGCTCTTGCCGCGCATTTTGATCAGCTCGCGCACGCGGCTCTTGTGCCCGTCGCAGCCGACGAGCCAACGGGCGGTCGAGGTGAAACCCTCTCCATGCAGCGTCACCCTTTCGGCATCCTGCTCGATCTCGGTGATCGCCATGCCGCGATGCAGCGTGACATTCGGCATCGTGGCGATCTTTGACTCCAGCAACGAGAGCGTCATCTGCTGCGGCAGCGAGAGGATGTAGCGATGCGCACCAGGAATCTCACGGAACGACGCGCAGCCAAGATAACCCGACTGCCCATGCACATGACAGTCACGAATCGGCACGCCGCGACGGACAAACTCCTCATCAAGGCCAAGATGCGCGAGGATCTCCAGCGACGGCGGCGTGATGCCGATGGCCTGCGAATGCGTGAGCGGCGCGGTGCGCTTGTCCACGATGAGCACTCGCAACCCTTTTTGGCCCAACAGTCCCGCCAACAGCAAACCGACCGGCCCCGCACCGACGATAGCGATGTCATGATCGGTGGGTTTCATTGTCTGAGATTTAATGGAGCGCACTTTGGCCGGAAACCAATACGACACGCGCTGCCGATAGCGTTCATACGCCGCGCCATACCAGCGCAGGTAGCGGCGCTCTTTGATGACCGGCGCCAGCACACAGTAGGCGCTCCAGGCGATGGCAATGAACAGATGATCCAGCGTCCACACCGGTGCCGTCCAGAGGATGAGCGTGAAGGACGAGTAAATGGGCTGCCGACTGTGACGAAACATGCCCGTGCGCGCAAACGGCTGATAAACCGGCCGCTGTCCGCGCCACACCGAGCGCCAGCCGACGCTGCCGATCTGCGTGTCGAGGCCCGCGTCGCTCATCGACTTCGCCAGCAGCAGCCAGGAGATGGCATAAAGCGTCGTCAGCACGTTGTTGATCCAGCCTTCCGGCGCGGCCCAGACCACGTTCGAGGGTGACCAGAGCAAAAACACCGCCAGCAGTTGCAGCGAGGCGATTCCGGCGAAGACCGTGGTCGAAAGATCGCGGCCGAGGTTCAGTGGCGCGAGTTTCGTCATGAAACGCCTGCCTTTGTCCGACAGCAGCAGCGAATGGCCCACGGCGAACTGCGTCACCAGCAGCACGTCATCCATCACCGCTGCCCAGCCATGCAGATGCAGCAATCCAAACGACAAACCGCGATACAAGCTGACAAACATCACCACGATGGAAGTCAGGAACAACGCATGACTCAGCAAACCATAGCCCAGCGCCACCCAGCGCTGCGCCGGGGTGTAGAGCGGCACTGATGAAGCACTCATGGCATCAGTCCGTGACGCCAGCAGGGAGGGACTGCATCGCCGGTGCCTTCGCCGAAGGCACTGTGCAGCCCAGACGCTCCAGCACAGCGGTTTCGACCGTTAGACCGGGGCCAAAGGCCATCGCGCAGGTCATGGCGGGTTCGCATTCGGCCTCATCGAGGAGCTCCTTGAGCACAAACAGGATCGTGGCGCTGCTCATGTTGCCGTAATCACGCAGGATGGAACGCGAGGCGTTGAGCGCCTCAGGTTTCAGTGTCAAGCTCTGCTGCACCTTGTCCAAAATGGCGCGTCCGCCGGGATGCACCGCCCATTCGTCGATCTTGTCGAAAGCGAGATTCTGCCGCTGCAACACACCGCCGAGCAAGGCGCGGATGTTGGCCCCGATGATGTCCGGCACATAGCTGGAGAGCACGATGTTGAAGCCCTCGTCGCCGATCTCCCATGCCATCTCCTGCTCGCTGGATGCCACGAGCGCGGATTCAAAACCATGCAGTCGATAAGCGGCGCTGCGCGGCTCCGGCACTCGTGCGCTCACGATGGCTGCCGCAGCACCATCGGCAAAGAGCGAGTTCGCGAGGATGGAATCCGGCGCGTCATTCACCTGCATGTGCAGCGTGCAGAGCTCCAGGCAGACCACGAGCACCACCGCATTGGCATCCGCTTCACAAAACTGCGCCGCCATGCGCAGCGAGGGGAAGGCCGCGTAGCAGCCCATGAAGCCCAGCGTGTAGCGCTGCACGTTTTCGCGCAGGCCCAGCTCACGGATGATGTGAAAATCCGGCCCCGGATTGGAAAAGCCGGTGCAGGAGGTGAATACGACGTGCGTGACATCCTGCGCGGTGAATCCCGGCGCGTCATTCAAAGCCTGCCGCGCGACGGCGACGGCCAGTTTGCGCGATTCACGCGCATAACACGCGTTGCGCGCCCCGGTGCTCGGTGAGATCAGCGTGCCGTCCTCCGCCGTGCGGAACAGCATGGCCTCGGCATCTTCGATGAAATCACCGGTGACGCTGTGCCGTGTCTCGATGCCGCTGCGGTTGTAGATCGCGTGAATGAGCCGCTTTGCCTTAGGATCGCTGGTCCAGCTTTTCAGGCGGTCGCGCGTGTAGGCCTGACTGTAGGTGTAACCCGGTGTCCGGGTGGCGATATGGTGGATGTAAGCGGACATGAGGGGCAGGAATTAGTTTTGAGTGAGTGTAACCGAAGCATGGACCTGCACGCCATCCCCTACGCGGATGAATAACAGCACCGTGGGGACGCTAATGCCGCTGGCTTTCATCGACACAGGAAAATCCAGGTCAAAGCTGGCCTTCCTGCCGTTGAGCTTCCAGTTCGAGATCGTTCCGGTGACGTTCTGCGGCTTGCCGAGCAGATTCAGCTCAATGGGCAGCTTCGTTGGTGTGCTTGCAGCAGCGATCTCGCTGAACTTCGCGTCAATCTTGCCAACGATGAGCGGATGGGTGTCCACTTTCATCGCCTTGAGCATGTTCGCATCCCGTTTCGGCTCCGCAGTGTCCATGTTGGCGGCTTTGACTGTCACCTCGGCTTTCACACGCTGAGGCTGGCCGCCGCTCATGGTGACATCCGCCTTGAACGCCTCCGCCCCAACCTTGCCACCCCAGGCATGCAGTGTGGAAGTACCACCGAAGGTGATCTTGGCCGTGCCGCTCCAGGTTTCGGCGTGGAGCGGTGAGATCGAGAGCAGGAGTGACAGGCAAAGAAGAATTTTCATGGGGCGTCTGAGGACAGGGGCCTTAAGGGGTTGATGTTTCGGAGGCTTCCACCGCTGAAGGCCTCCCCGACCAGAGCATCGGCAGAGAAGGCACGCACCGCCCAGCCATGATAACGATGGCCGCTGGCTTTAAGGAGCTTGAAACGTGCCTTTCTGCCGCTTCCCTGCCGTTCGGAGTGCTGCCTGACGTATTCAAAAACGGTTTCCTTGGTTTTGACCGTGGCGGTTTTGCCGACAACCAGCTCCACGATCTCAGTGCCCTTGGCCTGCTCCACAACCTTGTCTTCGTCCAGATCATCGGCGTATAGGACCCATTCCAGCCGGATCTGAGAGTTCTGCTTGAGTCCCACTCCAGACAGCTCGATCTCCAGCCAGCGCTGGTGGATTTCTTTGCTGCTGGAGCCACTGTGCTGGGTGTGGCTGCCTTTCATGTCCGTGCGCAACGGCACCCAGGTTCCGGCGTAACTGGAACCCACCAGGGTAAACCAAGTTACACAGAGCAGCAGGCAGGTGAATGCCGATGAATGGACGATGGGGTTTGTTTTCATGGTTTTGGATTAGGGACGAGGGTGATTTGAGTGACGAAGTCCGGGCCGATGAGCGGCCGATGCAGATTCACGCGGACTTTCATGCCGGGTTTGAGCGCCGAGGGAGAAGCATCGGGTGCTTCATGCCAGAATTTGGCCCAGGTCGTGTAAACGAAGCTTCGGATGGGGCCGCCATCCTGCACAAAGACGATCTGCCGACTGGCGTGATCGACCTTTTGAACGATGCCGGTCATGGTGGTGCCCATCGGGCGATTGGCTTGCGCGCTGGGCACAGATATGGCGATGACGAAGGCCAGCAGCAGCAGAAAACGAGTGTATGTTTTCATGAGTGTTCGTGGTTCGGGTTGGAAAAGGCTCAGATGGCGATTTCTTCGAGCATCGAGGGTTCTTCATGCCGCACATCTGCGCGGGTAGGCTTTCCGAGCAGCCAGCGATACAGCACTGGCAGCAGGAACAGCGTCAGGAAGGTGCTGCTGACGATCCCGCCGATGACGACGGTGGCGAGTGGGCGCTGGACTTCGGCACCAGCGCCTTCGCTGATGGCCATGGGGATGAAGCCGAGGCTGGCGACCATGGCGGTCATCAAAACGGGGCGCAGACGTTGCAGGCTGCCTTCGGTGACGGCCTGCTCGGCATTGCGGCCTTCGTTGCGAAGCTGGTTGAAGCAACTGATGAGCACCACGCCATTGAGCACGGCCACGCCGCATAGCGCGATGAAGCCGATGGCGGCGCTGATGCTGAAGGGCAGGTCGCGCATCCACAGGGCGAGCACGCCGCCGGTGATGGCGAGCGGGATGCCGGTGTAGATGATGAGCGTCTGCGTGACGCTTTTGAAGGTGGCGTGGATGAGCACAAAGATGAGCACGAGCGCGAGCGGCACGACGATCATGAGTCGTGCGCGGGCTTCTTGCAGATGCTCAAACTGGCCGCCGAAATCGACGCGGTAGCCTTCGGGCATCTGGATGCTCGCGACGATCTTTTCGCGGGCAGCATTGACGTAGGCTTCGGAATCAGTGCCACCGGCGAGATCGACATTGAGGCCGACACGGCGGTGTCCGTCCTCACGGCCAATCGCATCGACCTGCGGCACTTCCACGAAGTCGGCGAGGCGGCCCAAGGTGATGAGGCCGCCGTCCTGAGTGCGCACCGGCAGGGCTTTCATGACCTCGGGGTTGTTGCGCAGCGACTCTGGCAGGCGCACGACGATGGCGCGCCGCCGATTGTTCTCCATGAGCATGCCAGCGGTGTGTCCAGCCATGGCGGTGGTGATGGCGGCGTTCACTTCAGAGGCTTCGACATTGAATTTGAGCATGGAGGCGCGGTCCACGCGGATCTCGAGCACGGGCACGCGGCCCTGGCTTTCAAACTCGGCGTTGTCGGTGCCCTCGATGCCTTCGAGGATGGTTTTGACCTCTCCGGCGATCTTTTCCATCGTGTCGTAGTCATCGCCAAAGATGCGCACGGCCAGGTCGGCGCGGGAGCCTTCGAGCATTTCGTTGAAACGCATCTGGATCGGCTGCGCGAAGTCGTAATCCTGCTCCGGCACCTCCTTGGCGAGTTCTTCGCGCACCAGCTCGGCCAGGCGGTCTCGTGAGACAGGTTTGCCGTTCTCTTTGCGCCACTCGGACTGCGTCTTGTAGAAGACGTAGAGGTCGTACTCGCCGGGAGACATGGGATCAGTCGCCACCTCGCTGGTGCCGACACGGGCGAAGGTGCGCGTCACCTCGGGAACTTTTTCGATCAGATACTTCTGCGTCTTGATGCAGCGGTTCAGCGAGGTCTTGAGGCTGGTGTTGGCGGGTTGATAAACCATGGCCGTCCAGGAGCCTTCATTGAGCGTGGGCACGAATTCCTGCTTCAAGCTCATGAACAGCAGCACCGTGCCGATCAGAAGCACCGCGACGCCACCGACCACGCCCCAGCGTGACTTCCAGGCGATGCTCAAAGACGGCGCGTAGGCCGCCTTGGCCCAGCGCATGAGGAAGTTGTCTTTCTCGCTGATGTTGCCACGCAGGAGTAAGGAGCAGAGCGCGGGCATCAAGGTCAGCGCGAGCACCAAAGCACCGCCGAGCGCCAGCATGACGGTGATCGCCATCGGGTGGAACATTTTCCCTTCGATGCCGGTGAGCGCGAGGATGGGCAGATAGACGAGCGTGATGATGAGCACGCCGAAGAACATGGGGCTGCCGACCTGCTGCCCGGCCTCATGCACGGCGTTCATGCGCTCCTTGGCGGTGAGCTTGCGGCCCAGCTCGTGCTGCTTCTCACCGAGCACGCGGACGATATTTTCGACCATCACGACCGCGCCGTCGATGATGAGGCCGAAGTCCACGGCACCGAGTGACATCAGATTTCCCGACACACCGCCGAAGGTCATGCCGATGAGGGCGAACAGGAACGAAAGCGGGATGGCGAGCGCCACGATGAGCGCCGCGCGCCAGTTTCCGAGCAGAACGAGCAGCACCACGATGACGAGGATGGCTCCTTCAAAGAGATTGTGCTTCACGGTGTCGATGGTGCGGTCCACGACCTCGCTGCGGGCATACTGGATGCGGATTTCGAGGCTGGCGGGCAGTTTCTTTTGCAGCTCGCCGAGCTTTTCTTCGACGCGCTTGCTGATGATGCGGCTGTTTTCACCGACGAGCATCATCACGGTGCCGAGCACGGCTTCCTCGCCGTTTTCGACCGCGCAACCCGTGCGCACGTTGCTGCCGATGCTGACTTCTGCGAGATCCTTCACGCGCAGCGGCTCGATGCCTGCGGCGAATTTGACGGGCAGATTCGCGATGTCCTCAGCGCTCGCGACTTTGCTCACGCCACGGATCAGCACGCGGTCATTGCCGCGCTCGATGACGCCGCCGCCGGCATTATCGACGTTTTGGCCGATGATTTCAGCCAGTTCGCCGAAGTTCATGCCTGCGTTCACCAGCGACTCGGGTTTGGGCAGGATGACGAGTTGGCGCTCATAACCACCGCTGCTGTTCACCTCCGCCACGCCGGGCACCGTGCGCAAAAACGGCTTCACGATGTAGTCGTGCGCCTCGCGCAGGTCCATGAGCTGGCGCTCGCGCGTTTGCTGGCGCTGCGGCGCGTCCTTTTTGTAGTCGAGCGTGTAATAGACGATCTCTCCCAGGCCCGTGCTGATGGGCGACATCTGCGGGCTGAGTCCGGCGGGGAGATCGACCTGCACGAGACGTTCACTCACGAGCTGCCGCGCACGAAACAGGTCGAACCCGTCGCGAAACACGAGCGTGACCTGCGAGAGGCCGGACTTCGTGAGCGAGCGGAATTCCTCCACGCCCTGGATGCCTGCGAGCGCAAGTTCCAGCGGGTAGGTGACGAGTTTTTCCGTCTCCTCCGGTGCGAGGCCGGGCACGGCGGTGTTGATCTGCACCTGCGTGTTGGTGATGTCCGGCACCGCATCCACCGGCAGGTGCATGGCGGAGAAAACACCGGCTGCGAGCAGCAGCAGCGAGCCCATGATGACCAGGAAGCGGTTCCTGAGCGAGAAGTCGAGGATGGCGTTGATCATGGCTTAGCGGTTGGTGATCCTGGGTGTGACGGATTCGCCGGTGAGTGCGTTGCCGGTGAGGCGCTCGATCTCCATGCGGTGCTTCCAAGCGTTGCGGCGTGACTCGATGAGCGAGTCCATGGCATCCAGATAACCGCGCTGCATTTCGACATAAGTCGCGGCAGGCACGGCACCGAGGCGGTAGTGACGATCTGCCTCGGCGGCGGCATCGCTGAACTGTTTTTCGCTCTCAGGACGCCAGCGGGAAAGCGCGTCGAGTTCAGAGAGGTAAGCCGAACGCGCGACTGCGAGATCACGCTCCAAGTCACGCAGCGTGGCCAGCAACAGCGCTTCCGCCTGCTGGGTGCGGGCTTCTTCGGCGGCGATGTTGCCTTTGTTCTTGTTCCAAAGCGGCAGCGGGATGGAAACAACAAAGCCGCCTTCGATTTGCGTGCCACCGGCGTGCTGTCCGGCCATGTAGGGGCCAAAGGTGATGTTTCCCCAACGGTCGGATTTGCTGAGGTCGATCTTGAGGCCCTGCTTGGCGACGTTGAGACGTTTTTGCTGGAGGTCGAAGTTCGATTGCGCGGCCTGCTGCTTAAGCGATTCAAGATGCGGCACGGTGGGGAACGAGGTGAAGACACCGCTGAGCTGAATCGGCTGATCCGGGCCACGTCCGCAGAGGACGGCGAGCGCGGCGGTGGCCTCGCGGACTTGCTTCGAGGCATCGGTCAAAGTGCGGTCGCTGGTGAGCAGTGTGGCCTCCAGGATGCGGCGTTCGAGCAAGGCGCTGACGGAACCGGTGTCACGCTGCACGAGCACTTCGATGAGCGATTCGAGACGCTCGCGCACCGAGCGCGCGGCGTCTTCTTTACGCTTCAGCAGCAGCACATCACCCGCGCGGGCACGAACTTCGTTGGAGAGCTGCGATTTGAACTGCTGCAAGCCAAGCTCGGCCAGCGTGATGTCACGATCCGCAATGGCTTTCCGCAACGACATGCGCCCTGGAAAGTCGAAGACCTGCAAGATGCTCGCACGCCACACGAGGCCCTCTTTGGCCTGCGCGAGGCTCATGCCACCGAACTCGGTATTGAGTTCGGGATTGGCGAGTTGACCCGCAGATTGACGACCACCACGAGCGGCGGCGATCTCCGCTTCATAAAAGCGGACTTCAGGGTTCTTTTGGAGGGCTTCAGCGACGAGATCGCTGCTGGAGACAGCCGTGGAGTCACGGGCTGCGAGTGAAAGTGCGCCACCTGAGAGCAGGATGGCAGAGAAGAGGAAAGAAGAGAATAGTTTCATGAATCAAAGAGGGGTGAGTGTTGAAGATCGCGTCTGCCGCGAGGCGCGGGGATTCCCGGATGGAGCTGGGCGATGCCGCTGCTGCAGGAGGTGAAATGTGGAGCGCTGTTCACCGGCACAGGCGTTTTGCCTGGCAGCGCGCCCCAGCCCTGGATCAGATCAAAAGCCGTACCGAAGACAGCGCGAGCCTCAGGCCCGGCGTGACCTGAACCTCTCTCCAAACTCGTTTTTCACGAGCCTGAGGTTTTGACGAAAGCACCAGCGCCAGAGTGTCCTGAAGGTTGAGTTGCGGATTGTTTTTCACTTCACGCGTCTCCGCATCCGTTTGGGCGAAGGAGACCGCGTTGATGCGCGACGAGCTTAATTCGTGCGAGCCGGCCACAGAGACGGCGCACATGCTCACAATCAGCCGGGCGACCGAATTGCTGTGATCGTTCACCCTGGGTGTGTAGTCAGTTCGATGGTGAAGCAGCGTCAGTGTGGTGCCTTGCTCGGACTGCCGCACCTGAACGGTGTGACTGCCATCCACGACGGCCGCCAAGGACAGACACGCGGGCAGCAGCGAGGTTCCCGTGATGGCGTAAGCCACCAGGAGAACCAGGGAGATGAAGCGTTGATGCAAGGCGTTCTGCATGTGTCGTTAGTCCATTAAACGCGTGTCGTGTGAGGAATGACAGGGATTAGTCGATCATTACCAAATGATCATCTTTGGCCTGAGATCCGGCCCCGCCGAGATCCTGCCGCAGGCGCTGACAAATGCGGTGGATGCTGACGGCAACGGCGACGCGGGTGCGGCCTTCTTCCGCCGCGATGTCACTGCTGCTGCGGCCTTCCGTGTAACGAAGATGCAGGAGCCGCCGCTGGGACTCGGGGAGGCTGGCAAGGCAGGCGTTCAAGGCGGCCAGACGTTTCGGCGGAATGCCGGGCGTGCTTCCGCTCACACGCAGCTCGTGCTCCACATAGTCACGCTCGCGACGTTTGCGCCGCGAGTCACCGCGCAGGCGCTTTTGTGCCAGATGCCAGGCGATGGTTCTGAGCCAGGGCATGAGGCGCGCACCTTGGTGGAAACGCGACCCACGCCGCAGCGCGGTCAGCAGCGCCTCATGGGCGATGTCCTCGGCCTCGCAGCCTGGGAGACGTGCTTGCAGCCAGTGATGCAGCACCGGCACGCAGCGGGCATAGAGTTTTGCAGCGGCGCTGGTGTCAGATTTGAGGGCGTGCATGAACAGCCCGGCGCTCTCGTCGGGCGGTCCAAAGGAAGCATCATCCACAGTGGCTCTCATGAACGTGGGTCAAGGTTTCACCAGCCGGAAGAACAGGTGGGGGTTCACGGTCTTGCTGGCGCGGGATCTTTTTTTTCCGCCGCCTATGCTCACGGGCCGGGTGCTGTTGACCCAGTTCACCATGTCGGTGCTCTCCTGGAGGATCCAGCCGTCGCTGGCCTCGGGCCATTCAAACTCCACTTCGTCGGGATCCTCGGTCTCCTTCATTCCGGCGGCAGGGAGTTCGACGAAGTTGGCCACCAAGGTGCGGTTCACAGCGGCGGCGAACTCATAATCGCGGTCGGTGTTCACACGGACGCCGCCTTCACTCCAGTGACTGAATTTGTAGCCTTCAGCCTGCTTGGCCAGGGCGATCACCGGAGCGCCGATGGCGATGCTGCCACCGCCGCTGACAGCGCCACCTGCGGGAGGAGAGGCGCTGAGTTCAATGGTCACACTGCCGGAGGAGTAGAAGTTCGCGACGAGCGTCCGGCTGGTGTTGATGGTGAAGATGTACTTCGCATCGGTGCTGACCACGTTGCCGTTTTCCGTCCAGTTGAGGAAAGTGTAGCCGGGATTGGCATCCGCCTGCACATCCGCGCCGTCGCCCGCCTCATAACTGGGCGCGTCCGCCTCCACGAAGCCGCCTTGCGGTGGCGAGGCGGAGACACCGATGCTCAAGGCCGGCACAAAGACAGCGGTGAGAGTGCGGCTTGAGTTCACCGTGAAGGTGTAGTCTTTCAGCGCACTGACTTCGATACCACTTTCGGTCCATTTAGTGAACTCGTAACCGGCGTTGTTGAAAGCGTGCAGCGTGACGCTGGCTCCGGGTGCGAAATTGCCCGTGCCGGTGACACTCCCGCCGATGATCGGCTGAGTGGAGGTGCTGATCACAAAGGAACCTTCCGGGCCGCCGCCGACGGGTTGGAAATGCGCCACCAGCGTGCGGTTTGCAGTCGCGCTGAAGGTGTGGGAGGGAACCGCGCAGACAGGAACGCCGCCCTCGGTCCAGTTCATAAAGGTATAGCCTGCGTTTGGCGTCGCTGTCACCGTGACGCTGCTGCCATCCGCCATGGTGCCGCCGCCCGTGGCCGTGCCGCCCGGCCCCGCGCTCACACTGATGGTGCGCATGGGGGCAAAGTTGGCCACCAGATTACGATCTGCGGTCGCCATGAAGGTGAAGCTCGCTGTGTTGCTCACCACCAGGCCGCCTTCGGTCCAGTGGGTAAAGGTATAGCCTGCGTTGGCGGTCGCCACGACGGTCACACTCGTTCCGTCATCCACCATGCCAGTCCCCGTCGTTGTGCCAGCTGCGGCGGGCGCGGCACTCGTCGTGACCGACCACTGCACGACATCTGGCACGAAATTGGCCACGAGGGAGTGGTTCACATCCATTGCCAGTGTGTGGCTGGTGTTGGTGCTGACGATTTTGCCGTTGTCCGTCCAGTTGAGGAAGGTGAAGCCGGGAACGGCCGCAGCCGTCACCGTCGCGTTCGCACCGACGTCGTAGGACCCGTCACCGGTCGTCGTGCCTGCTCCGACGGGAGAGACAACGGTGTCCAGCAAGCTCGCAGGCGGCAACGCGGCGCCGGCGGCGGCGATGACGAGCGTGTAGTTCTTCGAGACATCGGGATTGACGCCGTCACTGGCCGTGATCTTAAACTGAAACTCCCCGCTGGCCGTCGGTGTGCCGGAAAGCACGCCGGTGATCTCGTCGAACGTCATGCCCGGTGGCAAATTGCCTTCCTGAAGGGAGGTGAAAGGATTCACGCCTTCAATGACGACCGTGCGTGCCGCGAAAGCCGTGTTGATCCTGCCCTCACCAACGTGGTCGATAAGGCCCACTGGCGCATCGACATCCACTGCGGCCATTTGTGAGCCGGTGAAGTCTCCAATGACCACCTTCGTCGCCATGTCCTCAGTAACCGTGACCCACTCGCCACCGGCCATGTGATGATTGTAAGTCCTCATGCCAGTGCCATGAAGGCCATCCGCACCGACCGCGTCGGCCATCGCCTCGCCGCTCTCTTCATCAAGCGGGCCGGTGTATTTGTAGAACTCGTAGCGGCGGGTCACCACCTCGTCACCATTGGGCAGATCTTCGGGCGCGGCGGCCAGCTCGTCATTGGCACCGCCGCCAGGAATATTGCGCTTCTGCAAGATGCGCCACTCCACCTCAACCTCATCCGGCTCGCCGTTGGCCCAGTTTTTATCGTTGGGGTCAACGGGGTCGTCAGAGACGAGATCGCGCAGCTTGACCTCCTTGTTGTTGTGCGTGGTGGTTTTGATCTCCTTCACCCACACGGCTTTGCCGAATTGCTTCACCGGAGGCACCGGTGGCACTGGCGGAGCGATCACGGCCTGCACCCGCGCAGGAGCCGGATTGCCAACGACAGCCGGGTAATAGGTGAACACCGGCGTGGAAACCTGCACCGCGCCGCCATGCACCAGCACACCGCTGCCATTGTCGATCAACCAGTTGTACTTAACCACAGTGGCCGGCACGCGATACCCAACGCCAAAATGCTCGCCGCCAAAGTTCACACTCGGATTGGTGAACATGTGGCCGTTGGTCGGAGCGATGGGGGCGCTCGGGATCGCGGTGTAGGCTGCCCAGGAGCCGTCCGCGTTCTTTTTGCTCTCCCAGCGGATGCGGCACTTCGGATGGCCGACGATGCTGTCATCCTGCTCGATCCTCGGCGCACCGTAATGGTTGTAGTTGTAGGTGTAGGTGATGTCCGTGCTGCGGCAGTCCTCGATCTCGATCTCGAAACCGTGGCAGACGCTCCCGGTGTCGTTGACGGTGTCGAAGTTGTTGATGCTGCCGTAGGCGATGCTGGCCTGGACGCTTGGCGACAGAACGAGGACTGCCAGGGCGAAAAGGCTGAGGGCGCTGTGTTTGAGAAGGCGGGTGGCGTTCATGGACGCATTCCGCCACATTCCCCCGCAAGGGTCACGTTATCGTTTGGTAATGAACGGACGGGCCAGAGGTGCCCCGGGTGGGGCAGCGCTATAACAGCCGGAAAATGCGGCTACCTGCGGGGTTTGGAATCGAGACCCATCTGCGGATCATAGCCGCAGCGCCCCGCTGCCATCATGCGGCTGCTCAAAGACAACGCCCGCCTGAGCAACGAGCGCAGTCAGGAGCAGCAAGAGTTTGAGGAAGCGTTTCATGATTTCAGTCGTCGTCGCGCTCGCGACCTTGTTTACCTTTGCCGCCTTCGTTCTCGCCAAGCTGCAAAGTCACTCCGATGCCGGGCAGTTTGACCGTGGCCGTGCTGGCATTGTGCCCGGCAAACAGCGCTGCGATCCACACACCCGCCACGATGGCGATGATCACGCCCCAGACCGCATGACTGGATGAAATGGCATCCTCCGCCTTGCCCGACTTCTTGCCCGTGACCATGGCGAACGAGATGTTCTCCCGGTGCCGAATCGTGTGCCACGCCAGCCCAGCCAAATGCATCACGATGACCACCAGCAAGGCCCAGGCAAAGGCTTCATGCAGCTCTTCGAGTGCTTCACCGCCATAGCCGATGCCCGAGATGAACAAGGCCGGAACGAGCAGAAACATCAGCACCGCCGCCACCGCCGAGCCAGGATTGTTTCCCGGATACTGTTTCGTCTTCGAAAACGCTGCGCTGACCATGTAGCAGACAACTTCGCGCGGATGCACCGGAAAGCTGGTAAACCGCGAATAGCGCGATCCGACCACACCCAGCAAGAACCGCACTCCTAGCAAGAACAGCGCGACGATGCCAAACAGCATGTGCAGTTGAAACGACGGAGCGTCATCATCGACGAGGAAGCCGATGGCGATTGCAGCGGTGAGCGAGCCCGCAAAGGCCCAGTGAAAGAGACGGGCGGGGATGTCCCAAACGAGGATTTTTTTCATAGCAGATGGAGGTTGGGGTTGGAGGCCAGGGCAGCAGCATGCGGCATCTGATTCAGGCCAATTCGTGTGCGTTCATAGTCGTGTGCGTTCATCCTCCCTACTCCGCCACGGTTGAGGGAGTCTGACACGTTATCATTTGGTAATGGTGGTGGAATCGAGTGTTGTAGCCGCAACTCCTCTCCAAACTCCAAGCCGCCACCCGCATGCACCTTCTCCTCGTCGAAGATGACACCGAACTCGCCCGCCAGACCAGCCTCTGGCTGAGCGAGGCAGGGCATTCATGCACCTGGCTGGAAAAGGGCGGCGCGGCACTCATCGCTCTCGGTACGGAGGCCTTTGACGCCGTGATCCTCGACGTTGGCCTGCCGGACATGGATGGGTTCACGGTGGTGGAGCAGATGCGAGCGCGTGGCTTTGGCCTGCCAGTGCTGTTCCTCACCGCGCGTGACAATGTGACGGACCGCGTGCGAGGGCTGAAAGCCGGTGGCGATGATTATGTGACCAAACCCTTCGCCATGGAGGAGCTGCTCGCGCGCCTGGAGGCGCTGCAACGCCGCAGCGGCATCATGCCGCTGGTGCCGCCCTCCCGCAATGTGGGGAAGTGGACGCTCGATCCGATCAAACGTCGTCTGCGCTGCGGTGATGAGATGGTGGAGCTGCAGCCGCGCGAGTGGACGCTGCTGGAGGTGATGCTGGCGAATGAAGGCCGCATCCTAACGAAGAAATTCCTGCTCGAAAAAGTCTGGGACATCCAATTTGATCCTGGCACGAATGTCGTGGATGCCATGATCTGCCGTCTGCGCCGGAAGATCGACGCGCCCGGCGAACCCTCCCATCTGCAAACCGTCCGCGGCAAAGGCTATGTTCTCCAAGCTCTTTCCTGAACGCCTGCCGTCCACCTGGCGGCTGGGACTGCTGCTGGCTGTGCTCATGGCCTGCAGCACCGCGCTGTGCATCACGGTGGCAGGCTGGGCGATGAAGCAAAACCTCAGCAGCATCGCCCGCGCCGTGGTGCTGGACGATTTGGGCGAGTACGCCGTTCTCTACAACCGCAACGGCTTGAAGGAGATCAAGGATGTCTTCGCCGCAGGCGGTCATGAGAACGATCAAGCCGTGCGCATCACAAGTTCCGACGGTCGCGTGCTGTTTGAGCAAATCCCGGCCGCAGTCGCCGGTTATCGCTGGCCAGACAACGCCGCTGCGAAGTTGCAGGCTTCGCAGACGCTGCTCATCACCGTCGAACATGACCGACGCGAGCAGCAGCTCCTCGCTGGGTGCCAGGTGCTCAAGGATGGCAACATCCTCTGGTTTGGGCGCACCGACGCGGAGGACCGGGCCTATGTGGAGCACATTCGCGATGATCTCTGGCTTGCCGGTCTTGCCTCCACCGCGTTTATGCTGCTGCCACTGTGGTGGTTCGTCCGGCATGTGCTGAGGCCGGTGCAGGACATGATGAAAAGCACGCACAAGCTCGCCGAAGGCAATACGGACGCACGGCTCCTGGCCCCGGACGCCGTGCCAGAGCTGAAGGCCTTTGCCACCGCCTTCAACGATGGCCTCGACCGCATTGAAGCACTGACCGCCGAGCTGCAAAGCGCCAATGACAATCTCGCCCACGAGCTACGCACGCCGCTGGCCCGCATTCGCGGCAATCTGGAAATCCACCACGACCACAGTGAAAACGCCGTCGCGCGTGATGCCGCCGCGCGCGGCATGGAGGAGATCGACCGCGCCGCCGACCTCGTGCAGACCATCCTCACCACACGGGCGGGCGAGCACAAGGCGCTGAAGCTCCACCTTGAGAGCATCGACTTGCGTGAGCTGCTCACCGATTTGCACGACCTCTACAAGGCCGCTGCTGATGAACGGGGTCTGCAATTCACGCTTCAAGCTTCTGAATCGCGGTTGGTGCTCCTCGACCGCCAGCGCATCAATCAAGCCGTCGCGAACCTGCTCGACAATGCGTTCGCTTACACGCCACAAGGCGGCGCTGTCACGCTCGAACTGGCCACGACGGACGATCACACCCGCATCCTCGTGCGGGACACCGGCCCAGGCCTCAGCGCGAGTGATTTAACGAAAATCTGGCAGCGCTTTACCCGTGGCAGCGCCGCCAGCGCGAACACGCCCGGCATGGGCCTCGGTCTCAGCCTCGTGCGTGCCATCGCCACCGCTCATGGGGGTCAAACTGGCTGCCGCAACTGCGATGAAGGCGGCGCTGAGTTCTGGATTGATCTCCCAGCAGGCGATCTAACACCGTCTTCCAACCCAGCGTTCATGCAGTGATCGGGGGCGCAGCCGACCCTTCAACACGCCCATGGTCCATCGAAGCTATTTTTGAGTCACCCGTTTTAGCCACTCGCGGGCTTTGTCACGCGCAGGACTCGGGCGCAAGGTCCACGCGTCGTTGTGATTGCGGAATCCAGTGCTCAGGAAGGTTAGATCGGCTTGGGGGAGTAGCGGGCGGAGGTAGGACTCGGTTTCTTGAGCGTTCGCACCTTCGCCGCAGATGAACTGTGGGCGATTGCCGAGGCGTTTGAGGCGGACGAGGGCCGATTCGCGGTCGGAAGCGGGATACGGCCACTTTTTGACGCCGTCGTAGTGGCTGTAGGCAAAAAAGGCGCACCACAGTTTCGCGGTTTCGTCGTCATGGAGGCCGAGGTAGTTGCAGGCGATGGCACCACGTGAGAATCCGGCGAGCACGACCTTGGTTTCATTGCCGCTGAAATCGCGGCAGATGCTCTGCACGCTCTCACGCAAGTGTTTGAGCGTCGGCTGAGGGTCATGGGATGGTTTGTCACCCCACCAGGTGATGGCGATTTGATCGCCTTTGGCATTCAAATAGGGCACGCAGAGCCAGATGAAGCCTTTTCCGCCGGAGAGACCATAGCCGAGGTTGCTGCCTTCCGGCAGGCCGGTGCTTACATCGCCATACTTGTTCTTGTAGCCGCCATTTCCGGCGAGCTCGACGATGACGGGCCATTTTGTATCGGCCTTCCAATCGGTGGGCAGGTAGAGAATGTTGCGGCCGTGACGGACGCGTTTGCCCGCAGCGGGCGTGCCTTCGCTCAAAGCGGGCACGACCAGATCCGGCGGCACGCTTTGGATGTCTGGCAGCTCGGCTGCGGGGAGCAGCGATGGCAGCAGGAGGAGTGCGAGGACGCAGGTTTTCATTTCAGTGGAACGCTCCACAAATGGCCGCCGGAGGTGATGAAGAGGGTTTTGCCGTCTTGTCCGCCGAAGGCGCAGTTGCAGCACTCGTCGGGCGCGGTGGGGATGAAGTCGATGAGGCGGCCGGCGGGCGAAAGAATGTAGCAGCCGGCCTTGAAGTGGTTCGTTTCGTATTCCGTGGCCTTGTTCGTGCCTGCGGCGATGTAGATGCGTCCTGCGGCATCCATCTTCATGCCATCGGGGCCTCGGCCATCCTTCCAGTCGAAGATGACTTTCCGTGTGCCGGGCTTCACATCGCCATTCTTATCCAGTGCGTAGCGCAGCAGCTTTCGTGAGCCGCCGTGGGTGTTGTTATTGTTGTCGGCGATGTATAGAAAACTGTCGTCTGGTGAGATGAGGATGCCGTTGGGACGCTCCGCACCTTCACAGAGGATGCGGGTGACTTGGCCCGGCGATTCAATGCGATAGACGCCTTCGACTGGAGTGAACTTCCGCTGAACTATTTCACCTTTGTCATAATACTCGCTCAACTCATTGTCTGTCGGACGAAGCTCCACAATCTCCATGCCCTCCCTCGAGCCATAGCGCGGATCGGTGAAGTAGATGCGACCCTTGGAGTCCATGCTGAGATCGTTGGGCGTGTTGAAGCGCTTCCCACGGAAGCGATCTGCCAGCACGGTGATGCTGCCGTCTTTTTCCGTGCGGGTGACGCGGCGCAGGCCGGACTCGCAGGCGACGAGGCGGCCTTCGCGATCAAAGAGCAGGCCGTTGGAGGCGTTGTGGCGGAAGACGGTCGTTTTGCCATCCGGGCCCAGACGGTTGATGTGCTTGCCATCGGTGAAGTAGAGCGAGCCATATTTCCAAGCCGGTCCTTCGCCCGCGCCGATGGGTCCGTGGTCTTTTGGCACCGCACCGGGCACGATGGGTGAGCGCAGAGACGAGCAGGAGGCCAAAACGAGAATGACGGCGATGCCGGAGAGTGAGCGGAGGTGCATGAAGCGCATGAATACGACGTGGGATGGAAAATTTCAGCGACACATCGAACCCGCCGCGTTTTCTTGCCGCACATGCGCCTGAAACTCCTGTTTTCGATCTCCTGGCTTTGTGCCCTCACGCTGAACGCTCAAACGAGCGTGCCACCCCCAGCGCGGGAGCTGCGCGGGTCGTGGATCGCAACAGTGCGGAACATCAACTGGCCTTCGGAGCCAGGGCTGCCGGTGGTGAAGCAGAAGCAGCAGTTACTCACGCTGATCGAATCCGCAGCGAATGTGGGACTGAACGCGCTCATCTTCCAAGTCCGCCCGGCGGGCGATGCGATGTATGCCTCGGAGATTGAGCCGTGGTCGCCGTTTTTGACCGGGGAGATGGGCAAATCGCCGGGCTGGGACCCGCTAGAGTTCGTGGTGACGGAGGCGCATAAGCGCGGGATGGAGCTGCATGCGTGGTTCAACCCCTACCGGGCGCTGGCGGGTGAAAAGCACGCGCCGAGCGCCACGCACATGCGCCGGGCGCACCCGGAGTGGACGATGAAATACAGCATCGACTGGTGGATGAACCCCGGCGTGCCGGAAGTGCGGCAGCAGGCCGTGGCGGTGATGCTGGACGTGACGCGGCGCTACGACGTGGATGGCATTCACATCGACGATTACTTTTATCCGTATCCGATCACTGACTCGGCGAAGAAGAAGATCGAGTTTCCCGACAGCGACACTTATGCGCGTTACAAGGCCGCTGGTGGCACGCTGGAACTCACGGCCTGGCGCAGGCAAAACGTGGATCAGACCGTGCAGGCCACCTACGAGGGGATCAAGGCGATCAAACGGCATGTGAAGTTCGGCATCAGCCCGTTTGGCTTGTGGCGGCCGAATCATCCCGAAGGAACGGGCGGCGGACTTGATCCGTATGAGGATCTCGGCGCGGACTCGAAGAAGTGGCTGCAGCAGGGCTGGGTGGATTACTTCACGCCGCAGCTCTACTGGACGATTGACCGACCGAAGCTCGGCTTCATCACCTACTACGACTGGTGGCTGGAGCAAAACACGCAGGGCCGCCACATCTGGCCGGGGATGTACACCTCGAAAATCGGCGATGACCGCAACGCGGGCGAGATTCTGCGTCAGATGAGTGTTTTGCGTGAACGCGGCCTGAAGATGACACCGGGGCACTTCCACTGGAACTTCGACTCGCTGCACAAAAACCTCGGCAAGATCGGCACCTACACGAAGGAGCGGGCCTACATCACGCATGCGATTCCGCCCGCGTCACCGTGGTTGAGTCAAACGACGCTACCAGCGCCCGTGGTGGGCAAAATCACGCCGGGGGGCAAGTTGACCGTGGCCTGGCAGCACAGCGACATCCGCTGGATGTCGGAAACCCGCTGGTGGGTGATGCAGGCTCAAATCAATGGCAAGTGGATCACCTGGGAGACTTATTTCAAAGACCAGCTCAGCGCCGAATGGCCGGACAACGCCACCGCCGTCGCGATACGCGCTGGCGGGCTCGGCTGGGAAGTGGGCGAGCCGGGTGTGGTGGTGAAGTGAGCGGTCGGAGTAAAAAATGGCGCAGACCGGCCCCGGCAACCCATCCCATGCGATTTCTCCCGCGCTCCGGCAGTAGCGCGAAGTATGAGCGCGGCCCTGGCGTGCAATTCATTGGATGGCATGCTCAAATGCTTTTCGTTTGCCCATACCGTTGAATCAGGATGCATAAAGTATCAAAAAAAGATGTTTTATGCATTCTTAAAAGATGCTTTATTCATCCTGATGAATCGTATCGACACTGCACTTCTTGATCAGGCGCTCCATCTCGTCGCGAGGCGGCTGGAAGAGCGTGGGGCGGAGGCTGAGACACTCGTGGTGTGCGGCGGATCGGCCTTGCTGGCGCTCGGGCTGGTCAGCCGGACGACGAAGGACGTGGATGTGCTCGCAGGCGTGGACGCGGTGTACGGGCTGGTCGATCCGAGACCGCTGTCGCCCGCGCTTTATCAGGTAGTGGACGAGGTGGGCGAGGAATTGGACCTGCCACGAGGCTGGCTGAATGCCGGACCGGCCGATCAGGTGCTCATGGGGCTGCCGGAGGGTTTTTTGTCGCGGCTGATCCGACGCGAGTATGGAGCGAGGCTCACGATCTTTTATCCCGACCGCTTTGATCTGATTCACCTGAAGCTGTTTGCCTGCATTGATCAGGGAGAGGGCCGTCACAGCCGTGACCTGAAGGCACTGGCACCCACGCAGGCGGAGATGCTCAGCGCGGCACGCTGGGTCTGCACGCAGGATGGCAGCGAGGTGTTTCCCTCCATCGTCCGACAAGCCGTCACTCAACTGGGATACCCGCATGTTGCCGAGCAATTTTAGCGAAGGCCTTCGCGCTGACATCCTCGACTGGCTGTGGCGTAGCTGGAGCAGCCTGGGGGTGGCTGGAGCTGGCAGCACAAGCGCACGCACCGATCATGTGATCGATGTGGAGACACTGCTGCTGGCCACCACGGTTTGGGGTCGGCGAGAGCCGCGTCTGTTTGACGAGGCGCTGGACTGGCTGTGCCTGCATGGCTCCCTGGTTCACATGCAACGTCTGAAAAACTTGCACAAACAAAGTGGCCTCGGCGATGCTGCGGTGCTCGGCGCGATGGCGGACGTGGCGCAGCGGCAATCATCGCAGGTGAAGTGGAAGGCTCTGGCGGCTCCGAATGGCTCAAAGCGAACCCTGGAGCCGCTGTTCATCGGTGGAGCCAGTCTGACAGCGGTAAGCGATCCGGTTTTCGCCGCGCACGGCTTCCAGCGTGGCAGGCTGGAACTGCGCCAGATGAGCCGTGCGCCGTCGCCGGGCATCGCGGCGAATCTTTGGCTCAAACTGCGCTGTCTGTTTGGCACCTCCACGCGCGCGGAGATCATGCTGCATCTTCTCACCAGCGGCCCGATGACTGCGGCGCGGCTGGCACGGCTCTCCGGCTTCACCCTGCGTTCCGTGTTGCTCCCGCTGCGGGAGATGGCGCTCTCCGGGCATGTGATCGAGCCGCCATTACCGCAGCGAGAGCGCGTGCTTCCTGGAAAGACGCCCGCCAAACGTCATCGCGGTCCTTCGCTGGCCTATTCCATCCGTGCGGATGAGTGGGGCTTTCTGCGCACCTGGAAGGACCCCGTTGGTTTCCCGAAGCATGTGCCCGTCACCGCCTTGCTGGCCGCCTGCCAGAGTCTTGACGGCGTGCTGGCCGCCACGGATGATGTGAAAGGCGCTGCATCTGCGACGCTGGCCATACGCTGCCGCGAGGCCATGAAAAAACATGCCACGCAACTGCACCAGCAAGGCTGGTCGGACGAAATGGGACTGCACCAGCGCCTGACCGGCCCGCAGTGGCTCGAACACATCGCGCTGAAGCTGCCATTGTTGATTCGATCCCTCTAACAGCCTGACCACGCAGGAGTCCTTCAAACCCAATGCTGTCCAATAACCCGTTTATGACGGTTCACTGCCGGGCGATGTTCGCGCGTCCTCCCCGCAATACATACTTCTGAATCTTGCCGGTCGCTGTCTTGGGCAGTTCGGTGATGAACTCGAAGCCGTGCGGCACTTTGAAATGCGCGAGGTGCTCGCGGCAGAACAGGCGCAGCGCTTCGGGCGTGGTTTCAGCGCCGGGCTTGAGGACGATGAATGCTTGTGGCGTCTCACCCCATTTTTCGTGCGGCAGGCCGACGACGGCGGCTTCCTGGATGGCGGGATGGCGCAGCAGCGTGCCTTCGACCTCGACGGAGGAGATGTTTTCGCCGCCGCTGATGATGATGTCCTTCCAGCGGTCGCGGATTTCGATGTAGCCGTCAGGATGCACCACGGCGGCATCACCGCTGTGAAACCAGCCTTTGCGGATGGCTTTCTCCGTCGCGGTAGGGTCGTTGTAGTAGCCTTTCATCACGGCGTTGCCGCGAATGATGATCTCACCCATCGTCGCACCGTTCTGGGCGACTTCGTTGCCTTCATCATCGACGACGCGGACCTCGGCGTTGGCGAGGTATTCGACGCCCTGGCGTGATTTGATCACGGCGCGGACGGCGGGATCGAGTTCGGCGTGCTCGGGACGTGGTTCGCTGATGGTGACGATGGGCGAAACCTCGGTGAGGCCATAGACGTGAGTGATTTCCCAACCGAGTTCGCCCTCCACGCGCTCGATGGTGGCTGCTGCGGGCGGCGCTCCGGCCGTGAAGACGCGGACACCGCGCGGGGCACCTTTTCGCACCTCATCCGGCACGTTGGCGATGCTGATGAGCACGGTGGGCGCGGCACAAAGGAGCGTGACGCTTTCGCGGCGGATGGTTTCAAAGATGAGCCGAGGATCGGCCTTTGGAATACAGACATGGCGGCCGCCGACGGCGGTGATGGTCCACACAAAGCACCAGCCGTTCGCGTGAAACATGGGCAGCACCCACAGGTAACGATCCGCCGCCGTGATGCGTGTGTGCATGAGGTGGCCCATGATGTTCAGCGCGGTGTTGCGATGCGTGACCATGACGCCTTTCGGGTTCGCCGTGGTCCCGCTGGTGTAATTGAGCGCGATCATCTCGGTCTCGACAACCTCGGCAGGCGTGAAATCAGGCGCGGAAGCGGCCAACGTGGCCTCGTAGTCGATCCAGCCATCCTTTTGACCGCTGAAGGCGATGAAGTGCTCCACGCCGGGCACTTGACTGCGGATCGAATCGACGGCGTCGAGGTAATCGGCATGCACGCAGACGACGCGGGCACCGCTATGGTTCAAGATATAGGCGAAGTCTGCGGCGGTGAGGCGGAAATTGATCGGCACGACGACCGCGCCGATTTGCGGTACGGCGTAGAAGGCCTCTAAATGAGAATGTGTGTTCGGCGCGATGGTGGCGACTCGTTCGCCGGACTTCACGCCAAGTTGTTGCAGGGCGGCCGACCAGCGGTCGCAGCGGTCAAAAAACTCGCGGTAGGTGAAGCGGAAGCTGCCATCCACCACCGCTTCACGGTCGGCGTAAAGGCGGCGGGCACGGCGGGCGAAGTCGAGGGGCGAGAGTGGCGTTTCCATATTCGGGCGGCCATCATAGAGAAACACCGTCCGGCTTGGCGATAAGAAAACGACTTTCACCATTTCCGAACGCGACTTTGGCGGCGGGCGGCCTTATGGGAGCGAATCATGACCTCTCCCGACCTGCAAACGCTCGCCACCCGCATCCGACAATCCCTGGGGTGCAGCAAAGATCTGGCGGAGGATTACGCCAAGGGCATCAGCGATCCTCCAGAGATCATCCACGGTAAAATCGTCGTGCGAGACCCCGAGGGGCGCATCATGGCCCGGGTGCCGGACAGCGTTCTGGGCTGATCAGGCGGGCCGGGACTTGTAGCTTTGTCATCGAAAACAAAAAGCCACGAAACTGACGATGCAGCTCTGTGGCGAACCTGAATTCAGGTTTTGGGGGGAGGAATTAAGCGGGCCGGGACTCAATGCTGGCCACCATCTTGCGAATATGCGGTGCCTTGTAGGCACGCGGTTTTAGGATGGCGAGGCTCTTGGCGAACGATCCCCACTTGATGACGCGGATGGTCACGCGGCGGGTGCCCCAGAGATTCATCGAACTGTGCGACGGCTTGTAGAGGTCGATGGTCTTTGTGCCGACGAGGGCGGAGCCGTAGTCATCCACGATGTAGAGCGAGGGATCGCCCTGGATTTGGAACACGGTGCCCACCGGGTAGATGGACCAGTCGGCGGCAGCGCTGCGGACTTGGCCGTGCTTGAGCAGGGTGCCGACCGCTGAGCGGGGACCGTACTCGATGTGATCACTCTCGGTGTGGGTGTAAGCGGTGGTTCTGACACCCGCAATAACCTGGCCTGGAGTACCGGCTGGCGTTGTGGCTGAGGGTTTAACTTCTTCGGCAAAAGCCGTGGCGCACAAGGCAAGGAGGCACAGGAGGATGGGTTGGTTCAATCGATGGTTGGGTTGTTGGGTCGCGCTCTGCCGGATGGGGGGCCCGGTTGAGGGGCCGCGATGGTGTCGAGTTAGCCGGACCTGTCAACGCGGGTTTTCCCGGCCAAAATCGGCCGAAAACCTCGATTTTTGGGCTTCCATCGCCGATTTTAGCGCCACGGAGTCACTTTAAACGGAGAGGTGCCCCGTAAGCCTGCGCCCTGACGGCTGAGGTCATGGTCAGGCCGCCGAATGTCGCAGGTGCGACACAGAAAGCTGAAAAAATATGTCTGCCGAAGATCTGCACGAAGGGAAATCTTCAGAAATGAGTGCCTACGGAACACGCGGAAGACACGGAATTCAGAAGATCGGGATCTGGGATGGCTCGTTTTGCCGCCGTGGGGCAGAGAGGGAAACAGCCGAGGTATGAATGACAAACGCTGCCTCTTTGCTCCTCCGCTCCTTTGCCGCCAATCCGGGACACTCCCGTGAAATTCCGTGTGTTCCGTAGGCCACTCTGCCTTTTCCAAGCTTTACTGGATCGGCGAGAAGTCCGTCGCTTTCATATAAACGCTCTTCACACCCTTGGCCTGCGGCTGGATGGTCAGCGGGCCGTTCTTCTCGCTCTCGGCCTTCGCTTTGATCCAGTCGGGATCAGCCCGGAAGGCGGTGAAGGAGGCGATGCCGGCTTCCTTGCTGGCGTGGGAGAGGATGTAGATCAGCTTTGTGCCCGCGCCTTTGTCCGCATCCGTCGGTACCCAGTAGGCGAGGTGGCTCATGCCGTGTTTGCTGAAGAGCTTCATCGTGTGGTTGCTGAAACGGGCGTGCAGGTCGTTGAGCTTGCCTTCCGGCGTGGTGTAGGTGCGCAGTTCAAACACACGCGGCTTGTCGCCCTTCGCCACATTCAGCGGCGGGGAGTACTCCGTCGGCGACATGAAAATGGACTCGATCTTGGCGACGATCTTGCCGTTGGCCTCGCTCGCCTTCGCGGCGGCCTTCCACTCGGGGTCCGCGCCGAAGACCTTGAAGCTCGCCTTCGCTGCTTCGCGGCTCTTGTGCTCCAGCACATAGATTAGCGTGGTCTTGGAACCATTCTCCTCATCCACCGGCACCCAGTAACCGACGTTGCCGATGCCATGCTTTTCAAAGAGTTTGCAGGTGTGATCGCGGAAGCGGGCCAGCAAGGCGTCGAGCTTGCCTTCGTGGCAGGTGTAGATGCGCAATTCATAAACGCGCGAGTCATCGGCGGCGTGGATCATCGTGGAAAAAAGACCGCAGAGGGCCAGGGCGAGAAAGGTGAGGCGCTTCATGAGGGGTGAACAAACGCTTCGCGACTCGCGCCTTATCAAGAAGCCGCTGCCAGAATGCCCGCTGCTTTGTGCAGCGTCTCCTCGTGCTCGTGTTCCGGCACGGAGTCGGCGACGATGCCGGAACCGACGTGGAAGATGATTTCATCGTCTTTCTGCACGGCGGTGCGGATGGCGATGTTCCATTGGCTGCGGCCGTCGAAGCCAAACCAGCCAATGGCGCCGGTGTAGAGGCCGCGAGGATGCGGTTCGAGCTCGGCGATGATCTCGGTGGCGCGTTTTTTTGGCGCACCAGTGATGCTGCCGCCGGGGAAGCAGGCGCGGAAGGCATCGACGTGATCGACGTGTGGCCGAAGTGTGCCAGTGACGGTAGAAACGAGGTGGAAGACCTGCGCGAAGCTTTCCACGCGCCACAGCTCGGGCACGGCGACGCTGCCGAATTCGCAGACCTGGCCGAGGTCGTTGCGCTCGAGGTCGGTGATCATGAGCAGCTCGGCGCGTTCTTTGGCGGAGCCGGTGAGTTCGCGCACGGCGGCGCTGTCGCGGGCGGGATCGCCGACAAACCGAGGGCGAGTGCCTTTGATGGGACGGGTGGCGATGCGGGAGCCGCGCATGTTTAAAAACAACTCGGGCGAGGCGGAAAGGACGGTGGTTCCAGCCAGTTGCATCAAGGCGGCATGCGGCGCAGGTGAAACGGTGCGCAGTTTTAAATAGAGCGCCAAGGCGTCGGCCTCCTGCGGCCAGGCGGCTTTCCAGGGGTAGGAAAGGTTGACCTGGTAGATGTCTCCGGCGGTGATGTAGTCCTGCGCACGCTGGACACTGCGGATGAAGTCTTCGCGGGGGACTTGGGGCTCGAAGTGGAGTTTGGGAGCTTCGGCAGCGGAGTGAGCGGTGAGAGGTGAGAAGTGAGAGGTGAAATGGCCGAATTCGTACCAGCGGGAGGTGTCGTGATCGTAAACGAGGCCGTGGGGGTAGATGCCGAAGGTGAAATGGCCGTCGTAGCCGACCCAGCCGTACAAACCACCCGCCGAGGCGCGGGGAGTGCGCAGGGCGGCGCGGACTTTTTCCCAATCGTGGTCGATGTGGCCCTGCAAGACCTCCACAGGATCGGCGGTGAGCACGGAGATGGCTCCGGGGGTGGGCAGAGAGGAATCCATCCAGACAAAGCCTTCGCGCTGGCACAGTTGCGCCGCGATTTCGGCCGGGGAGAAAGAAAAATCACACCGGTGGTGATGCGGCGACGTTTCCAAGGCATGAACGAACAGCGGAAGGGCGGGACCTTCCGGCATTTTGAACGAAGAACCCTGAAGCATTGACACTAGGAGGCCCAAATCGTACCATAAGCGCCTTTTCCAGCAACTTGTGACTCCCCCTTCCACCATTCTCGCCCCTGACCGCGAACGTGCCTCTGCAGCGGCGTGGGGCACGCTCTGCGTGCTGGCCGTGGTGCAGATCGGTCTCGCGGCGAGGCTTCTGACGACCCAACATTCTGCGGAAACCTTGTCCGCGACGGCTCCGCAGCCTGTTTTGCCGTCTTCGCAGCCCCAAGCGGGCGTGGTGCCGGAAATCGGCCAGATCGCCATGCCTGCGCCAGTTTTGGCACCGCCGCTGCCGGGTTCCCTGGCTGCACCAATTGCTCCGGCTCTTGCCGCGCCTGTTTCGAGCGCTCCGCCGCCGATTGGCTCTTTCCAACAGACGAATCCGGCCCCGGCTCCTGTTTTGACTCCTCCACCAGCACCGATGCCGGCACCGGTCACCTCCAGTCAGCCGCCCGCACTTCGACCTGCTGCGCCTCCTTCCACACCAGCGCCCGCACCCGCTTTCAAACCGGACCCGGCCACGCAGTTACTGAAGGACGTGAATTACGTCGTCACCACGGCGAAGGAGATCCGTGGCATGAGCGACATGCAGGGTGCGCTGGAAATGCTCAAGCGGGCCGACGAGCTGACCCCGGATCATCCGGCGATCATCGCGGAGATCGCGCAGACGTATGAGCAGATGGGCGTGGCCTCGAAGGCGACGGATTCCTGGCGGCGCATCCAGCTTCTCGGAGAGACGAACGCGGGCAGCTTTTTTGAGCTGGCCTCCCGCCGCCTCGGAGCCGGGCCTGCGGCTACGTCCGCCCCCTTGGCCATGCCAGGCGGCAATGGCTTGGAAGGCGAGAAGAACCTGCGCCTAGGTGCCTGCCAAGTGGCGCGTGATTTTTCCGTGAACAACGGGGAACGCTACACGGTGCGCGTGCCGATCTCCCGAGCTGGCAGCCAGCCGGTGGATGGCAAAGCGGTCAACCTTGAGGTGTTCTTTTTTGACCGGGTGAACGGAGCACAAGTGGCGCAAAGCATCGCGCCGGAGCCGGTGGAGTCATGGCAGTCCGCCCCGGTGGACTGGAGCGGCAGCGGCGAGGAGACGCTGGATGTCGTGTATCACCTGCCCGCACTTTCCACAGCCGAAATTCAGCAGCATGGCCGCAGATCGTATTACGGCTACATGCTGCGCCTGTACTATAACAACAAACTCCAGGATGTGGCTGCCGAGCCCCGCGATCTCCTGGAGTTCGGCTCCACACCGGGTTCCGCGCCCGCCGGTGTGAACCCGCTCCTGCCACCGATGGGGAGGTGATCGCCACAAGCACGCATGACTCTTTTGTTTGTTGATTCCAACGCCGCCCTGAGCGGCCAACGCATCGTCTGGCTGAGGGATAATCTCCCCGGTTTCACCATCGTCGATTTTCCCGAGGCCAAAGAGGCTGCGGCATGGATCGCGCAAACAGACACGCTCGACATCCTCGTCACCGAGGCCATTTTTCCGTCGCAGCAGACGGGATTCGCACTGCGGGATGCGGCGCGGGCCCGCTTTCCACACACGCGTGTGCTGTTCACCACGCGCTACGACTTGAGCGGCTTCGAAGCGCAGATCAATGACGCGCTGGTGCTGAAGGACGCGCCTTACAAGCCGGAGAAGCTGCTGGACCGCATCCGCTCCCTGCTCGCGCAGCCGGTGGAGCCGAACGAGGCACCACCGGTCATGGTGACCGGCACGGTGCTGGGAAATTACCAGGTGCTGGAGCGGCTCTACATTGAAAAGGAATCTGAAACCTACCGCGCCCTGCAGGTAGCGGTGCAGCGACCGGTGGCGCTCGTGCTGCTGAAGCCGGAGCATCTGAAGAAGCCGGACATCGTCGAGAAATTCAAGGAACGCGAGCGTGTGAAGGCCTCGCTCATGCATCCGCGCATCGCGCCTTTGTACGAAGCGGGAGAGGTGAACGGCTGGCTGTTTTACACACGTGAACTGCCGCGTGGCCGCAGCCTAGCAGAGATCGAGATGACGGACGAGATGCTCACTGAGCGCCGCCTTACCGAGGTGCTCTTCGGCGTGGCCGAGGCGATGCAATACGCGACCGAACGCGGCTACCACCACCGCAGCCTCGCGCCACGTGACATTTACATCGACACCGAGCATCAGGCCAGCATCGTGAACATCTTCCGCCCGGCGATAGCGGCCAAACGCGACGCCCGAGCCGATGTGCGAGCCTTTCTGGAACTGCTGCGCCCGGTCACCGCCGAGGGCAAGGCGCGCGGCCTGCTGCAATCACTCTCCGAGGCGAACCATGATTGGACGCGC
>JBIKYB010000459.1:0-3501 GCA_044355475.1 Prosthecobacter sp. | reverse complement strand
GAAGGAAATGCCGTGCTCCGCCGTGGCAAAGAGTCGCTGCACTTCGCGCTCGCCGCCCAGCCTGCGTAGCGGGTGCTCGGGCGGCAGATGAAACTGAAGCACATAGCCATCGGTGCGGCCCTGCTCCATCCAGCAGTGCGGCAGATGACTGCCGAGCAGCACGCAATCCCACTCGCCAAACGCACCAACGTGGTCGCCGACGTAGCGTGTCCCGGAACCGCGCAGGAAAATGGTGAACTCCATCTCGGCGTGGCTGTGCCAGCGACCGCCGATGCCGGGCTGCGGCGTGGTTCGTCCTCCGGCCTCCATGGAGAGGAGCGAGCGGGCATTTCCCTGCCAGCGCAGCAGGCGGAGGCATTCATCGGGGGCGAAGCGGATGTTTTCGAGCAGGACGGCCATTGCCCGGAAATTATCACCCGCAATGATGCTTTGTCGAATGCCGTGAGACGATGCGGTCAGTCTTTGATACGGAGCGGTGAGATTCGGCACCGTTTCATGGCGATACTTCCCGGTGATGAACGCACCGCTTTCCTCCTTTGAAAATCATCTGCCGCGCCGGGTCATCACCGGACGCGGGGCCAGTGAATCGCTCGTCGAACTCTGCCGTGCGAATGGCTGGCAGCGGGTCTTCCTCGTCAGTGATGCGGGCGTGGCGGGCGCGGGGCTGACGCAGAAGATTTCGCAGCCCTTGCGCGATGCGCACCTGCTCGCAGAGACGTTTGCCGAAGTGCCGCCGGAGCCGCCGATTGATGTGGTGGACACCATCGCGGAGCGCATCAAGGCCAGCGGCGCGGATGTCGTCATCGCGCTCGGTGGCGGCAGTGTGATGGATGCGGCGAAGGTGGCGGCGCTGTGTGCGCGGCATGGGAAGACGGCGCGCGAGTTCCTCGGCATTCGCAAAGCGGGCGCACGCGGGTTACCGACCGTGCTCATTCCCACGACGGCAGGCACCGGGTCGGAGGCGACGTTTGTGGCCATCCTCACGGACGCGGCGACTGGAAACAAAGTCGGCGTGGTGGACCCGCACCTCCTCGCGGACATCGCCATCGTGGACCCCGCGCTAACGGATGGATTGCCGCCGCACGTGACCGCCGCCGCGGGCATGGATGCCCTGGTTCACGCGGTGGAGGCGTTCATCGCGAAGAACGCGACGCCCATCGCGCGCGGCCTCGCGCTGGAGGCGGCGCGGCACATCGGGCGTTCGCTGGAGGTCGTGTGTCGCGAGCCGCAAAACACCGCCGCGCGTGATGGCATGGCCATCGGCTCGCATCTCGCGGGCATGGCTTTCGCGAATGCGTCGTGCTGCGCGGTTCATGCGCTGGCGCTGCCGCTGGGCGGGCGCTTTCACATCGCGCATGGCGTCATCACCGGCTGCTTCGCTGGCGAGATGATGCGGCATAACGCACCGGTGTGCGCGAAGGACTTCGCAGAGTTCAGCGCGGCGTTGGGCTGGGGCGCGCTGTCGGCTGATGCCTTCGCGGAAAAGCTGGATGCCATTGCCGACAGCATCGGTCTTCGTGCCGCTCTGAAAAAGACACCAGTGCCCGCCGAAGTCATCCTCGCGATGGCCGCCGATGCGGTGGCGAATCGCCGTCTCATGGACCCGAATCCCCGCGAGGTCACGGTAGCTGACGCGGCGCGCATTTACCAAACCGTCCTCGCCATCCCCGCATGAAAACTCTCCCCGATTTCTGGTTCGAGCCGCGTCCGTGGATGGACGGCCAATGGCATCCCGGCGGCGAAGTCGTCACCGTTCGCAATCCCGCCACGGCGGAGAAAATCGCCGATGTGTCGCGTGCGGATGCCGCCGTCGTCGCGCACGCCATTGAGGGCGCGGTGAAGGCGCAGCGCGAGTGGCGTGAAGTGTCTGCCGTGGAGCGCGGCATGGTGATGAAACGCACCGCCGCGCTGCTGCTCGCGCGGAAGGATGAGTTCGCACGACTGCTCACCGCCGAGCAGGGCAAGCCGTATGCGCAGGCGGCGGGTGAGGTGGAGTATGCGGCGAGTTTCTTCCAGTGGTTCGGCGAGGAGGCGCGGCGCGTGTATGGCCGCATCGCCGCGCATCCCGAGGCGGGGCGCGAGTTTTTCATCGAGCACAAACCGGCAGGTGTGGCCGGACTCATCACACCGTGGAACTTTCCCCTGGCGCAGGGTGCGAAGAAAGTCGCCGCCGCGCTCGCCGCGGGATGCAGCGCCGTGTGGAAGCCGGCGGAACTCACGCCGCTCATCGCGCTCGCCATGGGACCGCTCATGCGTGAGGCGGGGTTGCCGGATGGCGTGCTACAAATCGTGCCAGGTCGCGGCTCCGTGGTCGGCGGCGTGCTCGCGGAGCATCCCGCCGTGCGCGTGCTCAGCCTCACCGGTTCCACCGCCACCGGCAGCGCGCTCATGGCCGCCGCCGCGCCGGGCATCAAGCGCCTCTCCCTCGAACTCGGCGGCAATGCGCCCTTCATCGTGCTGCCGGATGCCGACCTCGACTTCGTCGCCGAGCAGCTCACGCGCTTGAAGCTGCTCGTCTCCGGGCAGGTCTGCGTCACCGCGAATCGCGTCTTTGTTCACGCCGATGCGGAGCACGCGCTCGCGGAAAAACTCGCCGCGAAAATCAGCGCCGCACGTCTGGGCAATGGACTCGCCGATGGCATCGAAGCCGGACCGCTCATCCATCGCCAGGCCTGCGCGGAGGTCGGCGCACTCGTCGAGCAAGCCGTGGCCGCGGGCGCGCGCATCGTTTGCGAAAATCGCAGTTACGAGGGCGATGCGACTCTGCGCGAAGGCAGCTTTTTCCCGCCCACCGTGCTCACCGGCGTGCGCGATGAGATGCGCGTGGCGCGGGAGGAAATCTTCGGCCCCGTCATCCCGCTGCTCCGCTACACCAGCGTCACCGACGCCGTGCGCCGCGCGAACGAAACGCCCTACGGCCTCGCTTCGTATGTGTATGGCCGCGACCTCGCACAATGCCGCGCCGTGGCCTCCGCCATTGAGGCCGGCATCGTCGGCGTGAACGAATGGCGTCCGCTCAAGGCCGAGATTCCCTTTGGCGGCATCAAGCAAAGCGGCATTGGCGCCGAAGGCGGCGAGGAGGGCCTCCGCGAATTCCTCGAAACCCAGGTCATCTCCATGCCGAAACCCGTCATTGCCTCATGAAACTCCGCTCCGAACATTGGTGGAACGACCCGTCGAATCCCGGCATGACCGCGCTCTATCTGGAGCGCTTTCTCAACTACGGCCTCACGCCGGCAGAACTGCAAAGCGAGCGGCCCGTCATCGGCATCGCGCAGTCGGCCAATGACCTCGCGCCGTGCAATCGCGCGCATTTGCAGACGGTGACGCGGCTGTGCGATGGCGTGCGCGATGCGGGCGGCGTGCCGTTTGTTTTCCCCATGCATCCGCTCCAGGAATCGGTGCGGCGGCCCACGGCGGCGCTGGACCGGAACCTTGCCTACCTCGGCCTCGTCGAGGTGCTGCATGGGTATCCGCTCGATGGCGTCATCTTCACGACGG
>JBIKYB010000458.1:0-3502 GCA_044355475.1 Prosthecobacter sp. | reverse complement strand
ACTGCCTTCTGCAAATGCGTGCCTCAATGGGGCCTTCACCCCAGCAATGCCTCATTCATGCCGCAGCGCATCAATCGGGTTCAGCCTGGCCGCTCTTCGCGCAGGCGTGTAGCCAAACAGCACACCAACAATCGCGGAAAAGGCAAAGGCGACCACATTGATCTGCGTGTTGAAGTTGAACGGCACCTTGATGACTTGCGCGAGGCCATAACAAAGGCCCAAGGCGATGAGTATGCCCAAAATGCCGCCAATGCAGGACAGCGTGACGGCTTCGACGAGGAACTGCAGCAGCACCTCGCTCGCCGTGGCGCCGATGGCGAGGCGGAGGCCGATCTCGTGCGTGCGCTCGGTCACGGAAACGAGCATGATGTTCATGATGCCAATGCCGCCGACGAGCAGCGACACACCGGCCACGGCCGCGAGCAGCATGGTCATCAGCTGCGTCGTGGAGCCGAGTGTCTCGGCGATCTGGCGGGTGTCAAAGATGTTGAAGTCGTTGTCCTGGTTGCTTTGCAGGTTCCGCCGCTGGCGCATGATCTGCGTGATCTCGGCGATCAGCGCGAGGCTGTCCGTGCCTTCCACGGCTGAAATGGAGATTTGATTGATGTCATGCGACGATGTCTTGCCGATCAGCCGACGTTGCAGCGAGGAAAGCGGCATGATGATGGTGTCATCTTGATCGCCCATGCCAGCCTGGCCTTTCGTCGCCAGCAGCCCGATGACCTCGCACGAAGCACGGCCGATGCGAATGCTCGCCCCGATGGGATTTTCCGTGCCAAACAACTCCACCCGCACCGTGTTGCCGATCACGCACACCGCGCTGCCAGAGCGCACATCCAAGTCCGTGAACAAGCGCCCTTCCGCGAGGCTCCACTTGTTGATTTGAAAATAGATCGGCGTGGTGCCTGTGATCGTGCTCCCTCGGGCATTGCTGAGGTAAATCGTGCTCAGCGACGCCGTGCGCACCGGCGCGATGGCGGCGATGCTCGCAATCTGTTCACCGAGCGTTTCCGCATCTCTCTCCGTGAAACTCGGCACGCCCGCCGATGAGCCGCGTTGCCCAAAACCCGCTCCAGGCCGCAGCGTGAGCAGATTGCTCCCCAAGCTGGAAATCTGCGCTTTCACCGCCAGCGTGGCTCCTTCGCCCAGCGTGACCATCGTGATGTTCGACGCCACGCCGATGAAGATGCCGAGCACGGTCAAAAAGGCCCGTGTGAGGTTGCGGCCGATCTCCCGCACCGCGATAGCAAAGGCGTTCCAGATCATGGCGAGGTAGAGTCGGATTCGACGAGGCCATCTTTGATCACCACGCGTCGTTTTGCACATGCGGCCACGTTTTCATCATGCGTGACCATCAGCACCGTGATGCCTCGATCCACATTCAGACGCGTGAGGATCTCGATAATGTCCCGCGTCGTCACGGAGTCAAGATTGCCCGTCGGTTCATCCGCAAACAGCGTGCTTGGCTCCGTCACGATGGCCCGGGCGATCGCCACCCGCTGCTGTTGCCCGCCCGAAAGCTCGCCCGGCGTGCTGCTGAGCTTCGTCGGTAGTCCCACCGCCGTTAGCGCCGCCGTGGCCTTCTCATGCCGATCTTTCCGCGACATGCCACGATACAGCAACGGCAGCTCCACATTCTCCAACGCACTCGTCCGCGCCAGCAGGTTGAATCCCTGAAAAATGAACCCCAGCGCATACCGTCGCAGCAGCGACCGCTGATCCGCATCCAGCGTCTCCACCGCGATGCCCTCATACAGGTAATGCCCGCTCGTCGGCGTATCCAGACAGCCCAGCACATTCATCAACGTCGATTTCCCCGAACCACTCGGCCCCATGATCACCACAAACTCCCCCTTCCGAATCGTCAGATCGATCCCCTTCAACGCCTGAAACGCCGCATCGCCGAGCCCATAGGTCTTTGTTAGGCCGTTTAGTTCAATGAGAGGTGCTTCACTCATGATGCAGGTGTGTTGTTGCGCAGGATGACCTGCATTCCCTCAACCAAACCCTCTCCTGACACCTCCGTGTATCTTCCATCCGTGATGCCGGCCTTAATGAGGATGGATTCGGCTTTGCCGTCGCGGAGGATGTAGAGGTGGGCGGCGGGTTTGGTTTTGTCGTCTTTCTCGCTGGTTTCGGGGCGGCTGCGGTTGCGGGTGGGCATGGGGATGAGGCTTTGGACGAAGGACTTCTTCGCGGGGCCGGTTTTGGCGGCGGTGGCGGGATTGAAGCGCAAAGCGGCAGTGGGCACGCGGAAGACGTTTTGGCTGGCGGCGACACCGATGTCGGCAGTGGCGGTCATGCCGGGGCGGAGGCTGAGGTCGTCGTTGCTGACATCGAGATCGGCTTCGTAGGTCACCACGTTTTGCGTGACGGCGGAGCCGTAGGACACGACGGAAACGACGGCGCTGTAAGTGCGATCCGGCCAGGCATCGACGGTGAAGCTGGCGTTCTGACCTTTCTCGACGCGACCGATGTCGGCCTCGGCGATGGTGACTTTCAAAATCATGCGCTCCAGCTTCTCGGCGATGACGAACAACTGCGGCGCGGTGAAGCTGGCGGCGACGGTCTGGCCGGGCTCGATGCTGCGCGTGAGCACGATGCCGTCGATGGGCGATTTGATGATGGCACGGCCGAGATCGTTTTCGTTGATGCGCACCTGGGCCTCGGCAGTGCCGACTCCGGCCTGCGTGTTGAGCAGGTCGGCCTTGGCACGCTCGGCGGTGGCGATGGCGGTGTCGATGATGGCTTTGGAGGGCACTTTGCCGCCGCTGATGCGTTGCAGCTCCTGCTGGCGGGCGAGCAGCGCGGCGCTTTCCTTCACCGTGGCCTCGGCGAGCGTGACGCGGGCCTGCGCGGCTCGCACCGCGGCGCGGTTGCTCTCGGTTTGCTGCAAAAGCTTGCTGGTGTCGAGCTTGGCGAGTTGCTGGCCTTTGGTGACGCGGTCGTTGATGTCGGCATTCACTTCGAGCGTGATGCCGGAAAGCTCGCTGCCGACGGTGACTTCGTTCGTCGGCTCAAGATTGCCCGTGGCGGTGATGGTGAGGAAAACATCGCCACGCGTGAGCGGCTCGGTCACATAGAGCGGCACTTGTAGTTTGGCCTTTTCGATGCGGCTGCGCCAATACCATCCGCCCAGGCCGAGCGCGATGACGATGAGGCCGAGGATGGCGTTGCGTTTGAAGTGCCCTTTTGATCCGCTGGCCTGGATGGCTTTGGCGAGATCGGCAGGAGCCAATGGCGTGGTGGTTTTCATGTCAAAAGGCCGACCAACCTCCGCCGAGGGCTTGGTAAAGTTGCACGCAGGCATTGGCGCTCTGCGCGGTGGTGGTGACTTCCTGCTGCTCCAGCGTGAGCAGCGTGCGCTGTGCATCGAGCGACACGAGCAGATCCACCTGACCGGCCTCGTATTGCCAAGCCGCGAGCGTGACAGCCTCACGAGCGGCGGCGGCGGCTTTTTCGACGATGCGATGCTGCTCGGCATATCGACGCACGGCAGCGA
>JBIKYB010000149.1:0-12281 GCA_044355475.1 Prosthecobacter sp. | reverse complement strand
CGTTTGAAGAACAAACCACTCATCACCGCGCCGCAGACCAGCGACCCGCGCCTCAGCTACGTCTTCGACGCCGTGCGGCGTGAGGTCGTGGACATCGTGGGCGAGGAACGCGCCTCCATCGGCGGCTTCCGCATTTACACCAGCATCGACCAGGATTTGCAGAAGACGACCGAGACCGCGCTCAGCAAGCAGATGGCCGAGGTGGAAAAACGCCCAGGCTACGAGCACCAGACCTTCGAGCAGTTTCGCTCCATCATCAGCGACTACCGCGCCCGCCTGAAACGCGGCGAGATCGACCCTAGCACGCCGAAACCGATGCCTGAATACCTTCAGGCCGCTGCCCTCATGATCGACAACAAGGACGGCAGCATCCTAGCGATGGTGGGCGGCCGGGATTTTGGCGACAGCCAGTTCAACCGCGCCACCGACGGCGTGCGCCCCGTCGGCACGGCCTTCACCCCGCTGGTCTATGCCGCCGCCTTCAGCAGCCAGGGGCTTTACCCTGGCACGAAGGTCGATGACGCACCGCTGGACAACCGCCGCGTCATGATCGGCGGTCTCACCGGCATCTTGGGCGAATGGGGCGCGGAGGTGGCTGATCCCAAATGGTCGCAGGCCCCCATGAGCTCGCGCGAGGCTCTGGTGCAGGGCCGCAACTCCGCCACCGTCCGTCTCGGTGAGCGTATAGGAGTGCCGATGGTGAAGCAGGTCGCGCAGAAAGCGGGCATCACTTCCGAGATGCGCGACTATCCCTCCACCTTCCTCGGTGCCAGTGAAGCGCGCCTGAGCGAGATGTGCCTCGCTTATTCAAACTTCCCCACCCTCGGCAACCGTCCGCAAAAGCTCAACCTCATCCAGCGCATCACCGACAGCAATGGCAAGGCGGTGTTCCAAATCGCCGAATCCGAGTTGCAGACCTCGCAGAGCATGGACCCCATCGCCGCGTATCAGACGCACACCTGCCTCGTCGATGCCCTGCACCGTGGCACCGGCAGCCCGGCCGTCACGGACTACAAGTTGGGAGACTTCCCAGCCGGCGGCAAAACCGGCACGCACTATGAATTCAAGGACCTGTGGTTCCTTGGTTACACCTCCAGCATCACGTGCGGGGTGTGGGCGGGCTTTGACAAGCAGAAGACCATCTACCCCGGAGCCTTCTCCAACCGCGTGCTCCTGCCCGCTTGGGTGGACATGGTCAATGCCAGCACCGCGCGCTACACGCCGCAGGAGATCGCCCCGCCGCAGACCGCCGAGCGTGTCGAGATCTGCCAGCGCAGCGGCATGCGCGCCACGGATTACTGCTATGAGAAGGTCAAGGATGCTGCGGGGGTAGAAAAATCCGTCCGCGCTACCTACTTCGAGTACATCCGCGCCGGCACACCGCTGGAAGGATTCTGCCCTGCGCACACCGGCGAAGGCCTGCCGAAGGAGATCGCTCAATTCCAGCACCAGAACAGCTTCGGCATCGAGACCGCTCCGATGATTGCTGACGCCTCGAAGTGGTTTCACATCGAGCCGATACGCATGCAGGCCCTCACCGTCATCGGTGATGATCCATACGCCTCCGAGCAGGCCATTCCCCGCGCACGCCCCGTCAACGACGATGGCACCCCCGTGCGCAAGGCTCTGCCGGTGGATGCCGTCAACGAAACACAAGACGGCCCAGCTTTGAAACTCGCCCCGCCGCCGCCGATGAAGATCGAGCTGTGAGCCGCACAGCGCCGCCATGTGCGCGCCTAGCGCAAAAAAAGCCGGTGACGAAGAAGCGGAAAAAGCCCTCCCTGGATTCCCACTGCTCGTCAACGTCAGGCTTCCAGCACCGCGTTTGACAGACAGTCATCGAACAGGCATTTTCGACTATGCACACGATTGAAATCGACGACGAAACCTACGCAGGATTGGAGGCACTGGCGAAGCAGGAGCACGCCAGCGTTAGCAGCGTGGTGAAACGCGCCCTGTGCCGCCTGCCAAGCTTGCGAAAGCCTGCTCCAGCAAAAATGCCGCACGGATACAAGATACCCGTTTCAGAAGGTCGAAAACCATTCACCACCGGGGATGTTCTCAAAGCAGAAGAGGAACTTTATCGTGAAGGCAAGGCATGATCTGGATGCCTGATGGCAACGTACTAGTAGCCCTCGTCGTGAAAGATCACGCCCATCATCAGCAGGCGGTGAACTGGCTGGGCGGAATCATAGAGCGCTTTGCCACATGTTCGGTCACCCAGGGCACCTTGCTTCGCATGCACATGTTATATGCCAAGAATGGTAGCGCCGAAGCCGCCTGGAAAGCGCTTGCGGACATTGAGGCTCATCCTTTGCATGACTACTTGGCTGACGATCTGCCTTATCGCGAGGTGCCTTACCACCAGCTCCAAGGTCATCGACAGGTCACTGACGCCTGGCTGGTCGAGTTGGCACGGCGAAACGCTGGCAAGGTCGCCACGCTCGACCAGGGACTGGTTGCAACCTATCCAAACGACGCCGTTCTGATCTGATGGTCATCGGCGGCTTCTCATTCCCTCAGCTCTGGGCGCAGGTGCGCTCCAAGTCATGGCTGTGGCTGTTCCGGCGGCAGCAGATCGAAGAAGGCGGGCGCTTGGTCAAGCATGGCGATATCGGACTCGCTGGAGTCAATGTGTGTGCGGAAACCGAAGTGGAAATCATCGCGGGCATCGGCACCGGCTTGTTCAACACCGCCTCCGTCACAGCACATCTGCGTTTGCGTGAGGATGGCTCTCTGGCCATGACCTCACACTGCACCTGCGTGCAGGGAACACTCTGCCAGCATGCCGCGGCGCTCATGCTGATGCTCGACATCGAAGAAGGTCGCCAACGCATTGAGAAAATGGCCCGTGTGCAGGAGAAAGCCTCGCCCGCGCCGGAAGAGCAGGACGCTCCTGCGCCCGAAGCCGTCGAAATGCCGCCTGCGGAACCCAAACCCGTGCTCGTCGTTCGCCGCATCGCCGTGGAGGTGCCGCAGATCACCGCAAAGCGCGGCATCGGCGGCTGGACGCCGCGCAGCATCGCCATCGCGCAGCCCTGTGTGGAGTATGAGGGCTGCCCGCGCCGCTTTGAGATGCTCGTGCGCAGCCCCGCGCACCAGTGGAGCGATGAGAATGGCACGCAGCACACGCTGATTCGCAATCTGCGCTCCGAGCGGCTGCTGCTCACCGATTTGTCCGCTCTGAGCTTCAAACCCTTCGCCGAAGCATTGCCAGGAACCAAGGCGGATGAATCCACGCTCGGCTACATGGCCGTCTCGGGTGATCAGGCGTTGTTCTGGGCGCAATTCCTCAAAGACCAAGTCGCGAAGCTGCGCGAAACCGGCTGGCGTGTCGAAGTGCCGGAAAACATTGGCTTCCAAATCCACGAAGCAGCCGAAGACGCGTGGTTCAGCGATCTCCAAAGCGACCAAGGCGGCAAGGACTGGTTCGCGCTCGATCTCGGCGTCGAAATCGAAGGCCGGAGGCTATCGCTCGTTCCGCTGCTCGTCGATTGCATCGACCAGGGACTCAATGCCTCCGTGTTGGAGAAAAACCTCAACCAGCGCTTCCTGCTCTCGCTCGGCGGAGACAGCGGCAACGTGCTCTCCGTGCCTGCGGAGCGCCTGCTCGTGCTGCTGCGTTTCTTTGATGAGCTGCTCGCCACACGTCCCGTTCGCAAGGACGGCAAGCTGCAGATCGACAAACTCCGCGCCGCGCAGCTCGCCACACTCGACGGACTGCCCATTCGCGCCCCGGAGGAGCTGTCGGCGCTCGCGCAGCGTCTCGACAACTTCCAGCGCATCGCGCTCATCGACCCACCAGCGACGCTGAAGGCCAATTTGCGTGATTATCAGCGCGAAGGCGCGTCCTGGATGCAATTTCTGCGCGAGTTCGGCCTGCACGGCATTTTGGCCGATGACATGGGCCTGGGAAAAACGATCCAGACGCTCACGCACATCCTCATCGAGAAAGAAAGCGACCGCATGACGCACCCCTGCCTCATCGTGGCACCGACGAGCGTTTTGCGGAACTGGATCAACGAGTCGATCAAATTCACGCCCACCCTGAGTCTGCTGCTTTTGCACGGGCAGTCGCGCAAAAGCGACTTCAAGCATTTGAAGCAATACGACCTCGTCGTCACCAGCTACCCGCTGCTCGTACGCGACGTCGATGTCATGCAGGCGCAGGAGTGGCACATCGTCGCGCTCGATGAGGCGCAGAACATCAAGAACCCCAAAAGCCTCGCCGCGCAGGTCTGCGGCGGCTTGCGGGCCAAACATCGACTCTGCCTCACCGGCACACCGATGGAAAACCACCTCGGCGAGTTGTGGAGCCTCTACAACTTCCTCATGCCCGGCCTGCTTAGCGACGCCGATACCTTCCGCCAGCATTACCGCAATCCCATCGAGCGCGATGCCGATGCGGAGCGCCAAAAGCAGCTCACCACCCGCATTCAGCCGCTGCTTCTGCGTCGCACGAAAGACGCCGTGGCCAAAGAACTGCCACCGAAGACCGAAATCCTCAACACCATCGAGCTCGGCAAGGCGCAGACCGATTTGTACGAGACCATCCGCGCCGCGATGGACAAACGCGTGCGCGAGGCCATCGCGGTGAACGGTTTGGATCGCTCGCAGATCGTCGTGCTCGACGCGCTGCTCAAACTCCGCCAAGTCTGCTGCCATCCACGCCTGTTGAAACAAGAGAGCGCCCAGAACGTCGAGGAATCCGCCAAGACCGCCTTCTTGATGGACGAACTGCTGCCCGAGCTGATCGAAGAAGGCCGCCGCATTCTGATCTTCTCCCAGTTCACCGAGATGCTGGCCCTCATTGAGGCCCGCCTTAAAAAAGACGGCACCAAGTTCGTCAAACTCACCGGCAGCACCAAGGACCGCGAGACCCCGATTCGCGAGTTCCAGACCGGCAACGTGCCCGTCTTCCTCATCAGCCTCAAAGCCGGTGGAGCAGGTCTGAACCTCACCGCCGCCGACACCGTCATCCACTACGATCCGTGGTGGAATCCCGCCGCCGAAGCGCAAGCGAGTGATCGAGCGCATCGCATTGGCCAGACAAAGCCCGTCTTCGTCCACAAGCTCATCTGCGAGGGCACCATCGAGGAGCGCATCGTCAAAATGCAGCAAAAGAAAGCCGCCCTCGTCGAAGGCCTCCTCACCGGCCGCACCGACAAACTCCAGCTCACGCAGTCGGACATCCAGGCGCTGTTTGCGGTGGAGTGACAGATTTGACTATCAGAAATCCCTGCTCATCGAGCTTCACACCCGCGAGGTTCACGACCGTGTCTTTGCCCGGCATCAAGCCGCTGATGCGGACGCCGTGGTCGGTGGCTTCGAGGTTTAAACCGGGCAGCAGGCGGCCGAGTGAACCGGCTTTTTTGCCGAGCTGGAGTCCTTCCTCGCCGACGGGCATTTCTGGGTCGGGAACTTCGACGGAGACGAGGATGCTGCTTTCAGCGTCGATGTAACCACGCAGCACGGTGGTGGAGGGCAGAGGCGCGAGATCGCTGTCGAGGCAGAAGGCGAGACGTTCCTGGCCAGTGAGCTTGCCGAGACTGTCACGGGTGCCGAAGGCGACAATGGGCGCGCTGCCTGCCGCATTGGCGTCTGTGATGCAGGTGGTGCCGGGAATGACCTGGGTGAGCGCCTTGAGCGTGCGGTGGATGAGGCTGCCTTCAGGCTCAAGGCAGAGGAGGACATCGCCCTTTCGACACCATTCCGCCTCGCCCAGGCGCAGCGCGTTGGCGAAGGCGACGAGATCGTCCCCGACCTTCGCCCAGCTTTTGCGTTTGAGAAAAGCAGTGCTGCTCAAGGCGAGCATGGCGTGACGCACGACCAGCGCGGTGGCCTCACGCGCAGGCAGCGGCGTGCCGAAATGCACCACGACGGGATCAAACAGATGCTTGGGACGCTTGGCGAAGAACTTGCCGCCCTGAAAGGAGAAGATGCTGCCGTAGAGGCCGTCGAGATAAACGGGCACGACCTGGGCGTCGCCCTGGCGGGCCATGAGCTCGAAGCCTTTGCGCAAGTCATTGACCATGCCGTGGCGGGTGATCTGGCCCTCAGGGAAAAGGGCGACGATCTCGCCCTCCTTCAACGCGGCGGCGACGGAGCGGATGGCGTCCTTGGCGCGTGTGTTGGAAATGGGCACGGTGCCGACGAGGATCATGAGCCACTTCGTCCAGCGCAGATTGTACAGCGCCTCCCACATGACAAAGCGCACCGGGCGGCGACAGGCAGCGCCGAGCAGGAAGGCATCCATGTAGCTGACGTGGTTCGGCAGCAGCAGCACACCGCCGGTTTGCGGCACGCGCTCTGCGTGAACGGGCCGCACCTTGTAAATGAAGCGCACGACCGCCAGCAGGAGGAAACGCACCAGATCCTCCGGCAGCAGGCGCATGGTGTAGAGCGCAGCCCCCAAGGTGGGAACAGCCAGCACAATGAATTGGGTGGAGGAACTCCAGCCCGCCCATTTCATCAAGGCGACAACGGCCACGGCCACCAGCGTGCCGAGGCAGTCCATCAGGTTCATTCCAGCATGAATACGCGCCTTCTCCTGCTTCTCCGCCTTGTCCTGCGCGAAGGCATACAGCGGCACCATGAAGCAGCCGCCTGCCGCGCCGGTGAAGATGATGCCCGCATACATCCAACTGCTGCCCAGTGTGGCGAGGCCGGACCAGAGCAAACCGGCGACGAGTCCGAAGCCGCCAATGGGGATGAGACCCATCTCAATGCGATTGCGACTGATGTGCGAGGCAAAAATGCTGCCGCTGATGACGCCGATGCCGAGAATGCCGGCGACTTTGGCGAGTTCCATCGGCCCGTCGCCATGACCGGTGTCGGGATGCAGCTCCTTGGTCAACGTCACAAGGATGAAACTGAGCGCGTTCGAGATGAACCAGAAATAAGTCACGCCTAGCGCCGCAAGGCGGATGGAACGACGGCGGAAGACGATCTTCACGCTTTCGAAGTGCTCCCAGGCCATGGACTTGCGCCAGTGGACCTCGGGATGCGACGGAGTCTTTTGAATGCCGAGCGCAGCGAACAATTCGCCGATGCCGAGGATGCTGATGATGATCAGCGGCCACAGCGCGGACATCCAAGCATCGCCCGTTTTTTCATACTCGGTGCCATACCAGATGCCACCGGCCCACATGCCACCGAGGATACCCGCCAGCATGGTCACCTGCAGCCAGCCGGACACGCGACCAAGGCGCCGTGAACCGGCGAGTTCCTTCATGATGCCCATTTTCGCCGGGCTGAGCACCGCCGCCTGCACGGCGAGTAGGAAGAAGCCGACGAGGCAGATTTCGAGCGAGCCAGGCACACGCTCCATCCACAAAGCGAGCGTCAGCCAGATGAAGCAGATGATCTGCATCACCTGCATCCAGATGATGACGTTGCGCTTCGAGAAACGATCCGACCAGTAGCCAGCCAGCGGCGCGAAGATCATGTAAGGCAGCGAAAAGATGGCCCCGAGCCACAGTTCCATGTGGCTGCCTACCCACGAGTCCTTGGCGATGATGATCGATAGCGCGATCAGCAGCATTTTGACAAAGTTATCGCTGAAGGAATTGAGCGCCTGGACCAGGAGCACGAGAATGATGGACACCCAGTTCCTGAATGGCAGATGCGGTGCTTGGTCGAGGTCTGGGGTGTCGGGCATGGGTGATCGATCAATCCACGAAGCGCTGGGCCAGCAGGATGTCAGCCGGAAACGTGATTTTGGGGTTGGGTTCGGTGTTTTCCACGACGAAGACCGGTGCACCGAGATGCTGCACAGCGGAAACTTCATCGGTGACGACCAGGGAGTCGCGAATGACGGCGTCGTAGGCGCGCACGAGGAGCTCGCGTTGGAAAACCTGCGGTGTTTCCATGATCCACGCGTTCGAGCGGTCGATGGAGTCGGTGATGCGGCCATCACCGTCGCAGCGCTTGAGCGTTTCGGTCATCGGTCGAGCACAGGCGGCAGCGTCCTGCGAGCGCGCAGCTTCAATGCAGCGCGTGATTTGATTCACCGAGATCAGAGGACGCGCCCCATCATGCACCGCCACGATGTCACAGGCCGGATTCAGCGCCTGGAGGCCGGCATGCACAGAGAGATGACGCTCGGCACCTCCAGCGATGATTTTCGTGATCTTGTCGATCCCGCCCATGCGCCAGACTTCAACCTCCATGCGCAGCGCCTCGCTCGTGACGACGATGATCTCGTCAATCGCCGCGCATTTTTGGAACGCGCCCAAACTGCGCCGCAGCACCGGCTCGCCACAAAGCGGGGCCATGAGCTTGTTAAAGCCCATGCGCCTGCTGCTGCCTGCGGCGACGATGATGGCGGAAGTCATTGAGTTCGCGGTTCTCAGTTCGCGGTTCGCGGTTCGCGGTTCGCGGTTGTTCTGAGTTCGAGGGCAAGCCAGGAACTGCAAACCGCAAACTCAATGTCAGGCGAGTCGTTTCGCGACTTCGGTGGAGATCGACTTGCTGTCCGCACGACCGGCCACGCGTTCCTGCAACGCTTTCATCACGCCGCCCATCTCTTTCTTCGAGGTGGCGCCGAGTTCGGCGATGACGGCTTCGACGAGCGTGCCCAGTTCCTCCGCGCTCATGGCGGCAGGCAGGTATTTTTCCAAAACGGCGATCTCGGCCTTGGCGGCGTCCACCGCTTCGGGACGACCGGCTTTTTCCGCGCCTTCCACCGAATCCTGGAGCTTCTTGATCTCCTTGCGCACGACGGCCAGGGCATCGGTGTCGCCCAGTTCGCCGTCAGCGCCGAGTTTCTCGATGGCGGCGTATTTGAGGGCGGATTTGAGATTGCGGATGACGTTGAGGGCCACGGTGTCCTTGGCCCGCATGGCGTTTTTCAGATCTTCGGAGATTTGGGCGATGAAACTCATGGGAAAGGCGGTGGTTGGGTGAAACTGGGCCGCGATCATGGCGTGGCAGGGGCGGTTGTCCAGACGTTGTGCGGCCTTCCGCGATGCCGCAGCGGCTCAGAGATCCTGACCTTTGGGAGAACCCTCATACCCATTTCAGCATTTCTCTTGTTCGCCATTCTGTTGTCGATCCATCTTCATTCGGACCAAAAGACAGCAGAATCGGGGACAGCAGAATCAAACCCGCCACGCTCATTTTTTCTCTGCGTCTGCCTCCTCCGTGCAGTGTGAAACAGATTCTCCGCATTTTTTTCATCTTTCCTGTAACCGCCCGCCCTGCTTTCATTAGTTCCAGGTAGAAACTCATGAGCACAAACCCTTCTACTCCTGAAAACGACGCCGATCTCAGCGGCCTGGGCCGGGCGCTGCTGGAAACCGGCGGCTCCAAGCCCTCCTCCGGCCCGTGGGTTCCGCCCACGGCGGAAGAACTCGGCAAGCTGCTCCCGGAATACGACATCGTGAAGATGCTGGGCCGGGGCGGCATGGGCGCGGTGTATATGGGGCGGCAAAAGTCGCTGGACCGAGCTGTCGCCATCAAGATCCTCTCCACCGCGCTTGAGGACGCCGATCCCAGTTTCGCCGAGCGCTTCAAAAACGAGGCGCGAGCCATGGGAAAGTTGAACCATCCCGGCGTCGTCGCCGTGTATGACTTCGGCGAGGCGGACGGCGGCCTGCTCTACATCGTCATGGAATACGTCGAGGGCACCGACGTGGCCCGCATGATCGCCAAGGAAGGCCGCTTGCACACCGAGCACGCCATGGCGATCACCGCGCATGTCTGCGACGCGTTGGCCTACGCACACGAGCGCGGCATCATCCACCGGGACATCAAACCGGCGAACATCATGGTCGGTTACGACGGCGTGGTGAAGGTGGCGGACTTCGGTTTGGCGAAGATGACGCATAGCAACTCATCCGGCCTCACCCAAAGCGGCATGGCGATGGGCACGCTGCACTACATGGCCCCTGAGGCGCTGATGCTGGGCAGTAGTGTCGATCACAGGGCGGACATCTATGCCGTCGGCGTCATGCTTTACCAGATGCTGACGGGAAAGTTTCCCCAGGGCATGTTCAAGATGCCGTCACTTATCGTGCCTGGCATCGATCCGCGCTACGACGGCATCATTGCCAAGGCGATCATGGAGGACCGTGACGAGCGTTATCCAGAGGCGTTTTCCATGCGCCTGGCGCTTGATGGCATCGTCACGCAGCCGGTGGTGAAAGTGGAGGCGCACTCCCTCACCACGCCAGCCGCGCTGCCTACGGAGGCTAGGCCGCAACGCCCCGGTGGCCAGCCGCCGCGCCCACCGCAGTCACGGATGGTGCAGGTCGAGCGTGAGCAGCCACAGCAGCGCAGCTTCACGTGGCTTTGGGTGCTGCTTTTTGCGTTCCTAGCAGGTGGTGTTTGGTTTTTCAAAACGCGCCAGCCGCAACAGCCGCCGCAGGTGGTGATTTCGTCCAAAACGGAGCCTGCTACCCCGGTACCACCACCCGTTATGCCTGTCACACCGGTGACGCCGCCTAAAACGACGGCGAGTAAAACGCCCCCACGCTCTGCCGCACCGTTGCCTGCACCAGACCCTGCACCCGCGAAGTCGAAGGCGATGGTTACTACGCCGCAGCAGCAGCCGACCGCAACGCCCACACCGATGCCCACGCAGCCGATGAGCTTCGGCGAGCATCGTTACCAGTTTGTCCCAGGCGTAACCACTTGCACGGAGGCTGATGCGAGAGCGCAGGAGATGGGCGGGCACCTCGCCCGTGTCGAGACGCTCGTGGAGCATGTTTGGCTCGTGAAGACCTTTGCGGCCAGTCTGGCGCCCGAAGAGGCGCTTTTGATCGACGGCAGCCAGGGGAGCACGGATGCGAGGTGGAGCTGGAGGACCGGTGTGGCCGTGGAGCGTGCGTTTTGGCTACCAGGAGAGCCAAACTCAGCCGATCAGCCCTCTTACCTCACTTATCAAAAGGCGGCGTCAGGCTACATCGGCTGGAGTGATCTTTCCGAGGCGGATCTACGATGGAAGTCGTCTTTAAAGGGGTTTGTTTTGGAGCTGGGGCCGGAGTCCAGTTCCGCAGCCACAGCCTCACTTTGGATCGACAGTAAAAACCGAACGCTACAGGCGGATTTTGTGCGGTTGGAGGGGGACAGAGTGCATCTCCGCGTCGCCGGCAAAGTCACTCCCGTGAGCATGGCGACGCTCTCTGCTGCCAGCCAGCAGATCGCCCGTGCGTTGGCGGCGGCTGCTCCACCTGCTGGCACTTCATCCGCCGTTGCCAGCTCGATTTTAAATCGTTCGCAGATCGCCCTCGATCTGAGTGTGGAGGATGACGCTGCGGATCTGATCACCCTCACACTCGAAGAAAAAGGGCCTGTGCTGCTAAAGACAAAACCAGGGAAGGACATCGTGCTTGATTGCAGCAGCATCCGTGATGGGGCTTACCACATCTACTACTGGGCGAAGGGCTGCGCCGTGCAGTGGGCCAAGCTCGACATGCTGGATGGCAAACCGACGCTCAAAAGCAAGCAAGTGAAGCTCTACCGCCTGCGCTACGTCATCATGAAATCCGTCTTCAATACCAGCGGCAGCCGCGAACTCACCGGGCCCGATGCGAAGGAGGAGCTACAGGCATTCACTCACCTCAGCAGCATTCACTCCGACGCGAGGATCATGCAGAACGAAGCGAAGTACCGCCCCAGCGCTTTTGGAGATACACCTTGGCTAGCTACGCGCATGCACAATTCAGGCTTTGGCTTCCTGAAAACCAATCAGAGCTATGACTCCATGACCAATGCGCCTGACACCGGCTATGTCGGCCGGGAGATCGAGGTGGTCAAAGGACTCACCCTCTACATCCGGCATTATGCCGGTGGCCAAAACCGCCAGGGCTACGGCAAGCTGCTCATCGAGGACATCACCGTCACGCCGCCTCCTGGTTTTGTTGTGAGTGCCAATGATACGCCGCTGCAAAGCGCAACTGATACGGCGGCAGCGAAAACGCGTCTAACCACGGACCCCAATGCGATTGTCGTCTCCATCTCCAGCGCGGATGGCTCGAAGTTTGCCTTCACCCCGGAGAGCAGTCTCTTGCTAGAACGCCCGGCTGCCGATGCGAAGGTCGGAATCGAGAATGAGCTGGCGATCAGCCCAGACGGGCGCTGGATTGCCACGGCGGACAGTGTGGGCATCACGCTCTGGCGCACGGGGAACCTCACGCCCGTAGCGCAGAAGTCTTCCTCTCAAACGCAGAACCTGCACTTCAGCGCCGACTCCAAGCAGCTCCGCTTTGCAGGCCAAAAAGCGCGCCGCAACGTCTGGAACATCCTAGAAGCCGCCGGTGGCAGTGTGACGCTGGGGC
>JBIKYB010000457.1:0-3518 GCA_044355475.1 Prosthecobacter sp. | reverse complement strand
AAGCAGAGCTGGCAGGCAAACGATGGAATCAGTCCCCCATTTTTTGCCGCTCATTTTTTTTGCCGACCCAAACTGCTGAGTGATTCAGGAGGAGTGATGCGGACGGTTCAACCTTCGCAGTCTTGCCACGTAGAATAGGGGCGTCCGCGCTCCAGGCGGGGATTTTCGCTCATCAGAAGTTTTTGAACAGGCCTTTGAGTTCTTTGAAGTTGTTGATCAGCCCCTTGGCCTTGTCCTCAATGTCGCCACCGAGGATGCCCTCCAGACGGTTCTGGATGTCTGGCTTTACCTGCGGACGCGAGAGCGGGCCGGTGATGCTCAGGTCGAAGGCCACGCGACCGCGCTCATCAGAAAACGCGCCGACCACCATGCGGGAGATCGTTTCCCCCAGGCCTCGGCTGGCAACCCCACGCACGATCTGCTCTTTGAGCGCCTCTCCACAGGAAAGGCGGGTCAGCAGCCCCTGCTGATCGTTCGTGAAGTCCATCCAGGATTCTTTCTTGATGGTGAACTCATAGTCCGGCAGCGCAAACAACGTGTCTCCGAGGAAGCGAATGGACTCGTTGCGGAACAGCACGCTGACATTCACGTCCTGCGCCAGAACACCGCCGATGCGGATGGCGCTGAGATCGACCCCGTATTTCATGAGCTTGTCCAGCTCCTGCCCGGCGGCATCGCCGATGGTCATGTGCCCGCCGATGCTGGAACCACGGTCGATGACGAGATTAAGCACCGCCGCTGGTGCCCACAGCATGGTGTTGGGATCGACGGGGTTCACATCGCCCTCACCATGCAGCTTCATGCTGGCAAACTGCACCTGCTGCATGCGCCCGCCGATCTGCGCCGCGCCATCCACCACAGCCTTGGCGCTGAGCCGGGCATGCAGCGTGTTGTGATTGGCGATGTCTGCCGGATCGATGTCGATGCCGGTCAGCACGAGGCTGAAATCGCTGATGTCGGCGTTGAAGCGTGAATCCGTGCCCTGATTGCTGATGACGAAGTGTCCCTGCTCGATGCTGATCTCCTGGAGCATGACCCGCCCGACGCGTGACGATTCGTCTGATGTCTCGACCGGCATGGCTGCCGGAGTGGCTGCTGGTGCGGGCGGCACGATGGCCACCGGACCCGGCGCGGCAGGCTCCACGGACACCGACGGTGGTGTCTGCACGGGGATCGCGCGCGGCACGTCCGCCTCCGCCTGCAAGGCTGCGAGCTTTTCCGGCGGCGGCTGAAAGAGCTTCTCCAAAGCGCTGCCCTCCTGCGGGCTGATGCGCTCATGCACCTCGACTCCCACGAAACGCAGCACACGCGGGAAGAACTGACGGCTCAGCAGCGCCTCCGGCACCAGCTCGGCGTAGGCCATCTCGATGTGAACCGGCGCGTTTTTCATCAGCGGACGGGCTTCCAGCGGCGTGCCCGCATACTGATCACGCGGGCCGATTTTCACCCCCGAAAGCCGCAGGCTCGGCGGCCAGGCGAAGATCGTCAGCGTCACGTCGTTGAGCTCCACGCGGGCATTGATGTTTTTCTCCGTTTCGAGGACGATCAGCTCCTTGTTCACATACCGGCGCAGGATGTAAGCCCCCGCGAGCGGCGCGGCGACGGCCAGGAGCACCAGGAGGCCAAGGAGAAAGAGCAGCAGGCGGATGAACTTCTTCATGTGGCGAGCATAACGAGTGATGCGCGCTTGGAAATTTGAGATTTGAAATTTGCAGCGGCGAAACCCGGCTATGTTTGCCCTCCATTTTACCCTTTCCACCCACCATGTCCCTTCGCGTCCGCTTTGCCCCATCCCCCACCGGTGACCTTCACGTCGGAGGTGCGCGCACGGCCTTGTTCAACTGGCTCATGGCTCGCAAGCACGGCGGCACCTTCGTGCTGCGCGTGGAAGACACCGATGGTGCCCGCAACACGGCGGAAGCGGCGGCTGGCATCCTCAAGGGCATGCGCTGGCTCGGGCTGGACTGGGATGAAGGCCCCGATGTCGGCGGTGACTGCGGCCCGTATTTCCAAAGCCAGCGCAAAGATCTCTACGACGCCTATTTCAAGAAGCTGGAGGACGCCGGGCGCGTCTATGCCGAGCCAGACGGCGCGATGCGTTTCAAATTCAGCCGCACCGCCATCACCGTGCATGATCTGGTCTGCGGCGATGTGACCTTCGCCCCCACCGAGGAGCCGGACATGACCATCCGCCGCCCGGACGGCAGCTACATCTTCCATTTCGTCAATGTCGTCGATGACATCGAGATGCGCATCTCGCACGTCATTCGCGGCGAGGATCATCTCTCGAACACTTGGAAGCACATCGACCTCTTCAACGCCTTCGGTGCCACCGCGCCGACCTACGCACACATCCCGCTGATCTTGAACCCGGACGGCACCAAGATGAGCAAGCGCGACGAAGGCAGCGCCATCGAGCACAGCTACATGAACGCCGGGTTCCTGCCGGATGCCGTGTTCAACTACCTCTGCATGCTCGGCTGGACGCCGAAGGCCGAGAGCGAAAAACTCTCCCGCACCGAACTCACCGCGCTGTTCGACGCGGACGCCATCCACAGCAGCAACGCGAAGTTCGATCTCAAGAAAGCGCAGTGGTTCAACGCCCAGTATCTGCGCGAACTGAGCCCCGCCGACCTGCTGAAACACGCCAAGCCCTTCCTGACCGCCAAAGGCCTCGCCTGGACCGATGACGCCATGGCCGCCGCCGCCGTTCACAGCGTGCGCGAGAAAGTCAGCCTGCTCACCGAACTGCCCGAGTGGGTGCATTACTTCTTCCGCGAGGATTTCCCCTTCGAGGCCGATGTCGTGACCAAACTGAAGGCCAAACCCGAAAACGCCGGCCTGCTCAAGGCCGCAAGCGATCAACTCGCCCAAGCCGCCGAATGGACCGAGCAAAGCGTGCATGATGCCGTCGAAGCCGCCGCGAAGGCTTTGAGTGTGAAACCCGGCGCAATGATGCCGCTGTTGCGCTTTGCGCTCAGTGGTCAGTCACGCGGTCCGGGTGTGACGACGATTGCGCATTTGATCGGTCGGGAGAAGACGATTGCACGCATTCAGCGGGCTCTGACTGAGGTATTAGTGAATATCTCAACTTTGGTTTGATAACCTCGACAGCTATTGATATGAGGCCGAACGCCATGTGACACGGACTTCAAATCATAAACTCCGAACCTTCTAATCAAATGGACATAAATGACATGCTGTTGGATGAGGCAACTAAACTGGTCAAAGCCATGGACAAGACCGTGGACGACAATCTTCCGCAACACATTGCTGATGTCGTTAAGTTGCATTCGAAGGGCGCGGCAGCAGCGGCTTTAGGCGCTGCATGGATTCCTGGCGCAGGAGGAACCGCTGCGGCTCTCGTTTGTGGAGGTTTTATATGGTCTATGTATCGTGATGCCTCATTGAAGTAGGACACCGAGGAGGATTTCAGGAAGCGGCTCGATGCCTCACGATGGGGGACACCGTGATGGGGTTTGCTTTGGGGGTTCTTGGAGAGGTTGGCAAGGCTTGTT
>JBIKYB010000456.1:0-3525 GCA_044355475.1 Prosthecobacter sp. | reverse complement strand
TCCCCTTTCCCGTCATTGTGATCGCTGACGTAGCCGCTGCCGATGAACGGACCGAAAATGGTCGAGTCCTTCCACATGCCGACTTTTTGCGCCTCGCTGTCATCGACGACGATGCCGGGCAGATCGCTGGCGGCGATGGTTTTGCGCTGCCGCAGATCAGCGCTTCCCGCGTCGCGCAGATCATCCTTGAGTGCGGCGATTTGATCTTTGAGGGCCGTGAGCTGCTTTTCATGCTGCTGCATCGCGGCTTCAGCCTCTCCATCCAGCGGCAGCGGCGTGTCGATCCAGTGCGCGACGTTGTCCGTGTAATTTATGAGCGTCTTGGTGCTGCGCAGGATACCGGCCAGCGCGTAGTAGTCCCGCGTGGAGACGGGGTCGAACTTGTGATCGTGGCAGCGGGCGCAGCCGATGGTCATGCCGAGGAAAGCGCGGCCCATCGTATCGAGCTGCTCATCCACGATGTCCATGCGCAGCATGCCCTTGTCCTGTTCCTCGTAGTTCGTCGGCCCGAGAGCGAGGAAGCCGGTGGCTGTGAGTTGGCGGCGGCGTTGCGCCGCGTTTTCAAAGGGCATCAAATCTCCCGCGATCTGCTCGGAAATCATGCGATCCACGGGCGCGTTGTCGCGGATGGATTGGAGGACGTAATCACGAAAACGCCACGCATCCTTGAACGGCAGCGAACGTCCGCCACCAGAGGACTCAGCGAAGCGCGTGATGTCCAGCCAGTGAGAGGTGAAGCGCTCAGCGAAGGCGGGAGAGGCTAACAAGTCATCGACCAGCTTTTCATAGGATGAATGCGAGGAATGGGGAGGCAGGCCGGTGAGATCGAAGCTCAGGCGACGCAGCAGTGTGCGTGAATCGGCCTCCGGCGCGGGTGCGAGGCTGTTTTGCTCCAGTTTGGCAAGGATGAATCGGTCGATGTCATTCGCAGGCCAAGCGGTGTTTTTCACGATTGGCGCTGGTATGAGCTTGGGAGTCTGGAAGGACCAAAAACTGGCATCGGCACGCGCGGCCTTCGACTTGCCGCCAGTGCTGGCCACCTCATCGCGCGGATCAGGCGCACCGGACTCGATCCAGAGCTTGAGATCGGCAATCTCGCTGTCCTTGAGCTTCCGCTTCGGTGGCATCTTCAAATCGCGGTCGGTGTAGCTGATGGCGCGGAAGAGATGCGAGGCATCCAACTTGCCCGGAGTGATGGCGGGGCCGGAATCGCCGCCGGTTTGCCATCCGGCGCGGGAATCGAGGCGCAGTCCGCCCTTCTGCTTGTCCGGGCCGTGGCAGTCGATGCAATTGGCGATCAGGAGCGGGCGGATACGCTGCTCAAAATGCGTCATGTCCGCAGCGGAGGCCGTGGTGGCGAGGATGAACGTGGAAAACAAAAAGCGCATGCGTGCGAACGCTAACGAGAGGCTGCGCGAAGCTCTTTCAGGCGCTGAAGACGAGGACATGATGCTGGGCAAAGCGATCCACCACACGAGCGTCTGTCAACGAAGCCTTTGCTGCCATGTCTTTGAGATCGGAGAAGGTTTCAGGAAAATCGTAAGCAGCGACATGGGCGCAGGCTTCTTCGAGATGATCGGGCCGCACGGCCGTCCACTGCGTGCGCATGAAATCCAGGTAACCGTCGAGGTAATGCTCGCGCGTCTGGCCCTCCTCGCGCACCACATCCACCAGGATGAAATGGCCGCCGGGGGCAAGCTTCGCCGCACAGGCATGGAACAGCTCCTGTTTCGACTCTGCATCGAGATGATGCACGGCAAAGCCGCTGAAAATGACATCAAAGGGCGTCTCGGCGGCCTGCACTGCTCGCAGCATGTCCTGGTGATGCAGCGCCACGTTTTCGAGACCGCTCAAATACTCACGCGCCTCCTTCAAAGCAGCTTCCGAGAGATCCACCCCCGCATAGCGGCTGGGTGTGGCCGTTTTGAGACACGGGGCGATAAAACGCGTGTTCCCGCAGCCAAGATCGAGCAGCGAATACGGTCCACCTCCATGGCGCTGACTCAGCAGCGCTGTGACGTGCGCGTAGATCTCGCGATGAAACATGTAGTTCATCTCCGAGATGGAGTCGTAGAGGGTCCAGGATTGGCGAAAGAGGGTGGTCTCGTCGGTGGCGCGTTCAGACATGCGGCGTGGAAGAGAGCATCAATCGAATCGTGCGCCAAGTGCCTGCTTGCACGAATCTCTCACCGCCCCTGGCCGCGATACTCGCCCGGTGCCACGCCGACCCAGCGCCGGAACACGCGCGAGAAGATCGCCGCATTCGCATAGCCGACGTTCGCCGCCACGACCTCCAGCTTGTCATTTTCACGTTCCAGCAGACGACGCGCCTGCTCCATGCGCAGGCAGGTGAGGTGCTGCATCGGGCTGCGGCCCAGTTCCTTCAAACATAAGCGACGCAGATGCTCGGGGCTGCAATGACTGCGGTGCGCCAGCTCCGCCAGCGTCCAGTCACGCATCAAATCCTGCTCCACATCCGCCCACAGCTTCGCCACACGCGGTTCCTTGCTCCGCCAGGGCTGGGCGATGCGGCGGATCGTCGCATGCAGCAGCTCAAGCCAGTGATGCAGCATGCGCGGCTCCTTTTCCCCCTCCCACTCGGCCCGCAGTCCCGTGACAATACGCACGATCTCATCCGAATGCGCCGTGGGAGTCACCGGTGAGGCCGCGCCGACCACGGGGGTGACAAAACTCGGCTCGTCATAGCGAATCCATGCAAAGCACCAGCGCTCGCGGCCCTTTGCCGCAAACGCATTCAGCACGCGTGGCGGAGCCAGGCAGACCATGCCCGGCTTCACAAGCTGCCAGCGCCCGTCGAGCAGGATCTCCCCTTCCCCGCTCACACAGGCCAGCACAAAGCTTCCTTCGGGCGTCATCCGCACGCGGCGATACGGCGGCAGCGCCTCGTCCATGCCCAGACGGGCAATCCGATGCGTGCTCATCTCCGCGCAATGCGCCGCCTCCACCACCCAGCGCCGCGTTTTCGGCCCGTCGATGGTGGTTTCGTGCAAATCAGCGCCCGTTTTCATGACGGCATTAAACCGCCGCTTTCCAGTCCTGTCACGCTCAGGTGCATTTCAGGCATGACACCGTGCATGCGCTCCTGCTAGCCTGCGTGATTCATCTCGTATTCCCACTATGCGCCCATCCATCCTCTTCCTCGCATTCCTCTCAGCCACCGCGTTCGGCGCTGATCCTGTGCCGCTCTTCGACGGCAAAACGCTCGATGGCTGGGACTTTGATCCCGCCATGTGGCGTGTGGAAGACGGCGTCATCACCGGCGGCTCCACGACGGAGAAGATCAAGAAGAACGACTTCATCAGCACCAAGAAGAGTTACCAGAATTTCGAGCTGAAGCTCAAAATCAAAGTCAGTGGCGATCCGAAGACCGGGATGCTTAACAGCGGCATCCAGATCCGCAGCGTGCGCGAGGGCAGCGCCATGAGCGGCTATCAGGTGGACTGCGGCGCGGGCTGGTTCGGCAAGATCTACGACGAGCATCGCCGCAACAAGGTCATCTGGGCA
>JBIKYB010000455.1:0-3552 GCA_044355475.1 Prosthecobacter sp. | reverse complement strand
CGTTGCGGATCTTGGCACCGATTTTGTCGGCGTCGTTGTTCAGCGCGACGCGCAGGCCGGCGGCCTTGAGCTGGGCGTAGGTTTCCTCGGCGAAGGCATCGGCCTTTTCGCTGATGGTGAGGATGCGAACCTGCTCCGGCGCAAGCCAAGTCGGGAAATGACCGGCGAAGTGCTCGATAAGCACGCCGCAGAAGCGCTCCATGCTGCCGAAGGGGGCGCGATGGATCATCACGGGGCGATGCGGCTTGTTGTCCGGGCCGTTGTAGCTCAGGTCAAAGCGCACGGGCAGGACGTAGTCCACCTGCACGGTGCCGAGCTGCCATTCGCGACCGATGACGTCTTTGATGACGAAGTCGATCTTCGGGCCGTAGAACGCGGCCTCGCCGGGCTCTTCGGTGAAGGGCACACCCAGCGTGGCGGCGGCTTTGCGGCAGGCTTCTTCAGCGGCATCCCATTTGGCGGGATCGCCGGTGAACTTGCTGCTGTCTGGATCGCGCAAACCGACGCGGACGCGGTAATCGGTCATGCCGAGGGTGTTGAGCACGATTTTGACGAGGCTGAGGCAGCCGAGGACTTCGGCGGCGACTTGTTCCTCGGTGCAGAAGAGGTGGGCGTCGTCCTGCGTGAAGCCGCGGACGCGGGTCAGGCCGTTCAACTCACCGCTCTGCTCCCAGCGATACACGGTGCCAAACTCGGCGAGGCGCACGGGCAGGTCGCGGTAGCTGCGTGGCTGGCTGTCGTAGATCTTGATGTGATGCGGGCAGTTCATCGGCTTCAGCAGGAAGCCGTCGAGCAGCTTGTCATCGGCCATCACGCGGTCTTCGGTGACGACTTCGGTGCCGGCACGCTCATTGAGCTGGCTACGCAGCTTTGCGGAGACGGCGCCGAGGCGCTCCATGACCTCGCAGCAGCCGCAGCCTTCCTTGATGACCTTGGCAAGGTCGTCGTTTTCGATGACGGGGGCGAACTGGCTGTCCTTGTAGTAAGGGAAGTGGCCGCTGGTCTTGTAGAGCACGGTCTTGCCGATGTGCGGCGTGAAGACTTGGCTGTAGCCCTGCTTGCGCAGTTCCTCGCTGATGAAGTTTTGCAGTTCCTGACGCAGGATCGCGCCGTTCGGCGTCCACAGGATGAGGCCCTGGCCGACGTCCTCGTCGATGTGGAAGAGCTTCAATTCTTTGCCCAGTTTGCGGTGGTCGCGCTTCTTCGCCTCTTCGAGCTGTTCGAGATGCTTGGCGAGTTCTTCACTCGTCGGGAAGGCGGTGCCGTAGAGGCGCTGGAGCTGCGGCTTGGTCTCGTCGCCCATGTAAAAGGCGCTGGCGACGGACATGATTTTCACATGCTTGCACTTGCCGCTGTAACCAACGTGCGGTCCGGCGCAGAGGTCGATGAACTCGCCGTTCTGGAAGCAACTGATCTGCTCGCCTTCAGGAATTTTGTCGATGAGGTCGAGTTTGAAGACGCTGGGATTGCCTGGGCGCTCGCTCAAGCCGCCGAGACGGCCGCTTTGGGCCATGGCTTTCGCTTCATCGCGGCTGATGCCCTTCCATTCGAACTTCTGGTTCTCCTTGGCGATCTTTTTCATCTCCGCCTCGATCTTCTCGAAGTCGTCCGGCGTGATGCGGTGGTCCGGCAGGTCGAAGTCGTAGTAGAAGCCGTTTTCCACCGGCGGGCCGTAAGCGAACTGGGCGTTCGGCCACAGGCGCAGGATGGCGGTGGCCATCACATGGGCACAGGAGTGGCGCAGGCGGTCGATGTCGGACATCTGAGCGCGTTCTTCGAGAGTTTTTCGTTCGGCGGACATGGTGGTAAGAGGGGCGGTGGACATGCCGCAGGACGTGGGGGGTTTCAAGCGGAGAGCGTGAGGCGGGGGCGGTGAGAGGTGAGAAGTTAGACGTGAGAGGTCTGAAGCCGTCTCACTTCTCACCTCTGACTTCTCACCACTCTCGCCTTTCGCTTTCCGCTGAATCTTGCTATGGAGTGCAAGACCATGACCGCTGCCACCCAACCGAACGCCGACCCTGGACGCTGGATTCGCTTTGCCCTCGTGATGCTGCCGCTGGGCACGATCCTGCTGGGGATCGCGAGTTTTGGCATCTGGCAGTGGAAGAAGGATCAGGCGGCGGATCGCTCCTTCAAGTATGCGATGGCGCTGCGGCGGACGATCAGCCTCGAAGGGATTCAGAAGCACGCGGACATCGTGCGCGAGGCGCTGATGAAGCCGGACCGTCATCTGAGCATTCCTGGCTATCTCGAATCGACGATGGGGGCGGAGAACATGGGCTACACGGTGCGGCGGGCGCGGTTCGGGGCCGAGCAGTCGAACATCGACGCGGAACTCACGGGCAAGACACGACCGCGCGAGATTGTGATGGTGCTGGCGCTTTACGATGCGGACGCGACAAGGTTTGGCAGAACGTCACAAGCCATCGCGGAATTGATGAGCGTCGCGCACGAACTGACAGGCGAGTCCGTCATGCGGTCCTTGCGTTTCGCGGTGATCCCAGACACGCCTGAAGCTGTGGCACAAGTGCAGGACGGATTGAGGCGAGATGATGAGAGGCTGATGCATCTCTTTGTGATGGGAGCGCCAGATGTTGACCAGCTAGGCCGCGTCACCCGCGCCCTGGACACTGCGGCCAAAGGCACCCGTGTGGCCGCTCGTGCAGCCACCCTGACGCCGCAGGAAACACTGCCCTTCGCCCAGGAGCTCAAGACTCTGCTCATGCAAGCTGCCGAACGGCCATGATCACCACCTGCCGGCAAATGCAGCAATGCGAGGAAGCCGCTTTCGCACGCGGCGTGAGCGCAGCGGTATTGATGGACAAGGCGGGGCGAGGCATCGCAAACGTGGTGCGCCAGTTTGCCCCGCGACCGGGATCGCTGGTGCTGTTTCTCGGCAAGGGCAACAATGCGGGCGACGCGCTCGTCGCGGCGCGGGAACTCAGCGCGGACGGCTGGACGCTGCATGCGCGGCTGTGCTGTGCCCCTGAGGCGATGAAGGAGCTGCCGCGTGAGCATTTCGCCGCTCTGGCAGGCCAACTGCGCGTGATTGAAGACGCGACGACCTTTGATTTCCCAGCGGGACCGTTGGTGAGCCTGGATGGGCTGCTCGGCATTGGTGCGCAGGGACCGATGAAGCCAGAACTGCAGGTGCTGGCGCGTGAGATGAACTCGCTGCGGGAGCACCAACACGCGCTGACCATTGCGATGGACATCCCCTCCGGTCTCGACGGCGATCATGGAGATGCCAGCGAGGACGCGGTGGAGGCGGATGTGACTGCCGTGGTGGCGCAGATCAAAGCGGGTCTGCTCGAAGACGGTGCGGATCATCACGTCGGTCGCATCGCGCTGGTGCCGCTGGCTGATTTATCGAAGTGCGAGGGCGATCCGACGGCGCTGGCGCTCACTCCGGGTGTTTTGCGCTCGTGGCTGCCGCGACGTGCGAATGACATGCACAAGGGCGAGGCCGGACGTGTCGGCATTCTGGCCGGATCACGCGGATTTCTCGGCGCTGCGGAACTCGCCTGCCGAGGCGCGATTCGCGCGGGCGCG
>JBIKYB010000148.1:0-12419 GCA_044355475.1 Prosthecobacter sp. | reverse complement strand
AAACGGCCGGCCGGTGAGGCCCACGAAGGGATTCACAGCCACGACACTCTGCAGCGGCCACAGCGGCGGCACGCGCAGGCAGGCATTGCGAGCATGCCGCAGCCAGTTCGGCTTGTCCGTCACGACGACAGGCTTCTTGATGGCGACAACTTCGGTCGCGGCTTCGAGGGTGGTGTTCATGGAAAGAGGTGGCGTGAGGTGTTTCAGGCGATGAATTTCTGCGTGATGCGGTTGAAGAGCGTGCCGAGGTAGAAGCCGTTGCTGGCATGCACGTAGAGGCGCTGGAAGGCTGGGCGTGAGGCCCAGGCGGGCAGTTGCGATTGGAAAACGAGCACCGCGAGGAAGAGCAGCGCCACGAGGATCATCACCGCATGCTCCACGCCGCTGCGCAGCGGTGCGTAGGCCGGCACGCTGGCCGCGAGCAGGTGCTCAAAGCCCGCATGCAGCGCGAAACACGCCGCCGTGGCCGCCACGACGAGACCAATGCCGCGCAGGATGAGCCTTTGCCGCATGCTGCTGCTCCACAGCGTCCACAGCAGGTGAGACATTGCCATGATGAAGACCGCGATGAGCAGCACCTGGCCCGGATCATTCGCCAGATCGAAGCTGAACGCCGCAGCGACACCCAAACCGATCGCGATCGACACCGCGAGCGAACCCAGCACCACCAGCGGATGCGCTGCGGGCCGTCCGACCGGCGTCCATGCCGACTTCGCGAGATTCACCACGCTGCCGCTGCTGAGGAAGGCATGCGCTTTGTAAAGCGAGTGCGCCACGATGTGCATCATCGCCAGCGCGAAGGCCCCGAGGCCGCATTGCAGCATCATGAAGCCCATCTGCGCCACCGTGGACCACGCGAGCGACTTCTTGATGCTCGTCTGTGTCATCATGATCACGCTCGCAAACAGCGCGGTGAAGGCCCCGAGCAGTGCCAGTGTGTTCAGCGCCGTCGAGGATTGCGTCACCAGCGGGCTCAGCCGCACGATGAGGAAACCGCCCGCATTGATGATGCCCGCGTGCATCAGCGCGGAGACCGGCGTGGGTGTCTCCAGCGTGTCAGGCAGCCAAGAGTGGAAGGGAAACTGCGCGGACTTCAGCATCGCTGCCGCGACCAGCAAACCGGCCACCAGACCCGAGTGCGGCCCCGCAGGATTCGCGAAGAGCTCATGAAACTCCCACGTGCCATGCCCGCGCCACACCAGCACCAGCGCCGTGATCATGCACGCGTCCGCCAGCCGGCTGATGATGAATTTTTTCCGCGCCGCGATCACCGCCGCCGGCCGCTCGCGGTAGAAGGTGAGCAATTGATGCAAACTCAGGCTCGTGGCGATCCACGCCGCCGTGAAGAGCAGCAGATTGCTCGAAAGCACCAGCACCAGCACGCTCGTGAGCGTCAGCACCAGCCAGCGTGAGAAGGTCGCCTGCCGCGCATCGCCGTCGAGGTAGTTCACCGCGTAGCGTGTCACCACGATGCCCAGGAAGCTCACCAGCAAGAACATCAGCGAGGACAGCGGATCGACCAGCAGCGCCAGCTTTGCCGGGCCCCAGGCTGCGAACTCCAGCCGCATCGGTCCCGCAAGTGCCACGCTGCCCGCCAGAATGACCGCTCCAGCGAAAAACAACCGTGCCACCCAGGTCGCGCCCTCGGCCGCCTGCTTGCCGTGTTGCAGCAGTATGGAAAAAGCGATCAGAACGAGAAGCAGCAGCGGCATGATCAGGTCCGGGGCTTCGAGCAGTGTGGGAGTTGGCAGCGGGATGGAGTTCATGAGCAATTTGGCGTTCGACACCGCCATTTCTGCTCTCCCGCCTCGCTTCTCTCCAATTCATGTTTTGCCAGGAATCGTTCGCTTTGCTAAAAGCATGCCGTCATGGCTTTTTTGAACTACCACCACCTCCGCTACTTCCGCGCCATCGCCACCGAGGGCAGTCTCACCAAGGCCGCGCGACACCTGAAGCTCTCGCAATCCGCGCTCAGCGTGCAGCTTCGCAGCCTGGAGGAAAATCTCGGCCAGCCCTTGTTTGAGCGGAAGCACAAGGCCCTCGTGCTCACCGAAGCCGGACAAATCGCTCTTGAGTATGCCGACTCCATCTTCCGCAGCGGCGAGGAGCTCACCGACCTCCTCCAAAACCGCGCCAAACGCAGCCGCGGCTTCCTTCGCGTCGGTGCAGCCTCGAATTTGTCACGAAACTTCCAACTCACCTTTCTGCGACCCCTCATCACGCGAGATGATGTGGAGCTCATCATCCACTCCGGCACCTTGCGTGAGCTTTTAGCGCAACTCCAAACCCACACGCTCGATGTCGTGCTTTCGAACACACCTGTGCGCCGCGATGCCGAGACCGGCTGGCACAGTCATTTGCTTGATGAGCAGCCCGTGAGCCTCGTCGGGCACAAAAAACGCGGCATGAAGCCTTTTCGCTTCCCCGAGGACCTGCGCACCACGCCCATCGTGCTGCCCAGCCTCGAAAGCAGCATTCGCGCGGCCTTTGACGTGCTCATGGATCAAACCGGCATCCGTCCCATCATCGCTGCCGAGGTCGATGACATGGCCATGCTCCGTCTCATGGCCCGCGAAACCAATGGCGTCACCCTCGTGCCACCCGTCGTCGTCAAAGACGAACTCGCCAACGGCAACCTCGTCGAGCGCCACCGCTTTCCGCAGATCAAAGAGACCTTCTACGCCATCACGCCGAGCCGTCGCTTCCCGAATCCGATTCTGCGAGAGCTCATGAAGCGAAAGTGAGCCTACGGCCTCGGTCCATACACCGGCACTTTTTCGCCTGCGTACGCACCGGCCTCGGTGAGCGCGGAGAGGTCAGGAGGCTCGTAGCGATTTGCAGGGTCTTGGGGGAGTGAAACGGACACTTCGAGCACGCGGCCGTGTTTTTCGAATTCGGTGCCGGGGAGCTTTTGGAAGGTCCAGGTGCGGATTTTGCCTTCGAAGGGAATGCCGAGCACGGCGTAGGCATTGTGGTCGATGACGCAGTGGTCGCCAAAGCTCTGCGCATCAACGGCGCGGCCTCGTCCGGGGCCGTAGCCGCCGTATTTCATGCCTTCGGGCGGTTTGCCGCCGATGAAGAGGTTGTGGGTGATCACGGCATGATCAAACGGCTCGCTCGTGTGAATGCCGAGGCCGTCACCGGCTTTCACGACGGTGTTGTGCTGAATGACATCGCCTTGGCTGAAGCGGTGCAGTTTGAAGGCTTCGTGGATGATGTTGAACATCACATTGCGTAGAAAGTAGTTCGGCCCGCCGAGTCCTGGCTGCGAGGAGATGCCGACGAAGCAGTTCGTGAGGCGATTGCGCATGACGCGGCAGTTGTGGAGCGCGAAATCGGCCTCGATGCCGTCGTCGAGACCGCTGTCGATGTCGTTGTTGAGGATGTCGTTGCTGCTTTGCTCCACCGCGCCGTCGTCTTCCATGTGGCTGATGCAGTCGCGGAAGCCACTGACGCGGTTGTGACGGATCACATTGCCGCTGCCGGTGAACTGGATGCCCTCGCCGTCATTGTCGCCGCCCGCGCCCATGATCTCCGGTTTCCATTCGCGGATGCCGGTGATGACGTTGTCCTCAATGCAGGCATTCATCATGCCGGGCTTGTAGGCCTTGATGCCAAACTGCGAGCGGATGCTGCAGCGACGCACCACGCAGTGCTCCGTGCCATTCAAACGCACCGGACCATTCACGGTGACACCTTCGAGATAGACCCACTTGCGATTCGTAAGGCTGATCTCGCTGAAAACGGCTTTTCCAGTCGTGCTGCGATACACAATCGGCCTTCCCGGTTCACCATCGCGATTGAACGTCGCCGCGCCGTAATCACCATCGGCGAGCAAAAGCACCTCACCGGGCTTCACCGCATTCAAATCGGCCTTCGAGCCGTTTTGAAGCATCGCATCGGCTTGCGCGATGGGTTCAGGCCGAGTCGAGCATTTCACGACTTTGGTGGAGGAACCACCATCCGGGTCGTTTAGCTTCAATTCGATCTCGTAAGCCGTTCCCGGCTCCAGATCGAACACGCTGCCGCTGAGCCGATTGGTCCACGTGAAGATCGGCGAGGTCTTCTGGCTCTTTCCGGCTGGCACACGCCGCAGCGGCATGCCACCGCGCCAAGTCGTCTCGCCTTCCTTGCGATACTTGAGCTCGCCTGCGGCATCCAAGTCGTCATCTCCATCTATTTTCCATTCCACGGCGAGATTGGTGATCGTCGGAAACGGCGTGGTGATCTCGCCCGGCGTGGTGGAGTCCGCCGCATGCAAGGTGCTCAGAAGAAAGAACGGAAGCATTTTAGTCATGGAGTTTCGTGGTGCGGGCCATATTGCCGAACATATGATAAAGGACGCTGCCGGGCGTGCCGCCGTAGGTGAAGCCGCGGGCGGTGTAGCTGGGCGCATCGTGATGGAAGTCATGCCACGTCTGGCCGCCATCGGTGCTACGAAGGATGCCTTTGCCGCCGTGCAGGGTGCTCATGAGCATGATCTCGGGCTTCACGGGATCGATGTAGAGCGGGCCGCTGTCGAGGGCCGCAAGTTGTGTCCATGTTTTGCCGGCATCGGTGCTCTTGAGGAGCTTGGCGGGGCGGGTGCCTTTGTAGCTCCAGTAGTTCTCGTGCTGGCCCTCGCTGATGAAGAGCGTGTTTTCGTCCTTCGGATGATGCGCGAGGCCATCCACGCCATCAGCGGCATGGGCGACCTCCCATGTCTCACCACGATCATGGCTGGCGTAGAGGCCGGTGCGCTTGAGGCATTGCAGATACACATGCTGGCCGCTGGGGCTGGTGACGAGGCTGAGGCCGTTCTTCGTTTTCAGCGTGTGTTTCCAGGTCTGGCCGCCATCGATGCTTTTGAAAACACCGAGCTGGTAGTTGCAAAGGTGCATCACATCGGCGTTCGAGGGATCGAAGCACAAATCGCCCATCTCGCTGTCGTCGAGCCACTTGCCCCATTCGCCGCCAAACTGCTCTTTGATGTCCAAAACGAGCTTCCACGTCTCGCCGCCGTCATCCGTGCGATGCAGTCGGGGATGTCTCGTGCCGCCGTGGCCGTGGATGATGGCAAACCAGGTCTTTGGCAGCTTCGGATGCGCTTTGACGACACTGCCATCGTGGTTTTGCCAGTCGTCGTTCCACCATTCGGTCTGCACACGCACGGGTTTCCATGTTGCGCCGTTGTCCTCGGTTTTGAAGACGCCTTGATCGAGCGCGGCGACCATGGCCTGCTGCGGATCATGCGGGCTGATGGCAGAGCCTTGAAAGTAGCAGAGCACTTGCAGGCCCACGGTGCTGCCGGTCCAGCTCACGCCGAAGTCGGTGCTGCGGCACATGAGTGAGCTGTCGCATTTCAGCCAGGTGCTGCCATCCGCGGTGACAGCGAGAGTGCCGCATTTGCCCTCGGGCGAGGCGTAACGATTCATGCCGGGATAGCTGCCGCGATCCCAGTTCGTCTCGATGCGATGCCGCGTCCACGTTTCGCCGTTATCACAGCTCACCACGAGTTCGCCGAGCGCCCACAGCATGACTTTGCCACCACTCGCGACGGCGAGACCTCCCGCAAAGCGCAGACCCGGCTGCCACTGGTGCGGCACCTCCTTGATCATCGTGAAGCTCGCACCACCATCGAGGCTGCGATGCAGTTTGCCGGTCGAATCAAACGCAAACAACCCGCTGCCCGTCGGCGTGGCGCGTGCAGTGAGGATGATGCTCTCCGGCAGCTTCAGCTCCCACGTTTTGCCTTCATCGCGCGACACCGCGAGGCCCGGCGAAGGCCGGCAGGAGACGCACAGCGTGCCATCGGCGAGGAAGAACGGAAACGCGGGTGTGTCGCGACTATTCTTTGCCACGGGCGGCTTCGCTAGCTCGGCCCACGTCGCGCCATGATCCCGCGAGACGCGAAGCACGCTGTCATGATCTAGCGCATACACAGCACCGCTCGCCGACACCGCGATGGCATGGCCGATGGCTGGCGTCTGGTCATCGCCCACGGCTGGTGCCTTGCCAAAAACCGGCTGCCAGTGCTCACCGCCATCATGACTGGCCCAGATCATCCCGCAGGTGCCCCAATACATGTGCAGCGGCTCTTTCGGATCGATGGCGAACTGCCGGTTGTGCGAAACGATCTGCTTTCTCGCCAACACGCCACGCTCCACATCCGCCGATATCTTCCGCCACGTCACACCAGCGTCTTGAGAACGAAACAGCCCGCTCAGATCCGTCATCGCCCAGACCTCCTTCGGGTTCGTGGGATGTGCGACGACATCTTCGATCCAACCTCCACCGCCAGGGCCAAAGGGTTGCCAGATTTCGGCATGAAGATGAGAGATGAGAAAGAGTAGAGCTAGAAAGCGCATGGTTCTACAAAACGACGGTCATGCCAGCGACTGTCTCAGCAATCGGCTTAGCGTGTTGTCTTGGCCGGCGGGCAGGCCCAGAGCAAGGTGAGACCGATGAGGAAGCAGCCCACGCTGTCCATCAGCGTCCACCAAAACGGGAGCGGGCATTGCAGATCAATCGAGAGATAAGCCGGTCCCGCGATCACCATGATCCAGCCACACATTCACACGAGCGGCTGATAGCGCTCCAGATCCCGCGAAATGACCCAGATCAGCGCCGCGATCACGACGCAGGCAAAACCGGCGTTGCCCGAGAGATAGACGACCAGCGGCACCAACGGCGGCTCGCCATACCCCATGAGCCACGAGAGCTTCCGAAACGCGATGCCCGGCAGCAACGCCCCCGGCAGGCCGGTGATGAGGATGAGCATCATGAGGCGCGGCATCCAAAGCTGCACGCGGGGGCGGGACGGATTCATGCGATTGTATTTTTTGGCAGGAAAATGGAGGGGCAAGAAAATGATACAAAACTCAATGCCCGGGCCATGTTGCCAACGAGTGATTGATCAGGCTGCCGGGCATGCAGCCGCATACGTTGTCGATTGGGGGAATAGTGATGGAAATCATGTTACGTCTGTCCGCCATCGGTGCGGAAGAGGTGCATCACAGCGAGATTCGAAGAGGCGAAGCACAAATCGCCCATATGGCTATCATCGAGCCATTAGCCCATACGCCGCCCCAGTGCTCAAGGAGGCAGAAGATCTGCTACGGACGGAACCCCGGCGACCGGTCGGTGAAGGGCGGGGTTCCCACCTACCTTATCACGCGGGAACGTGCGCTATGGTATCCACGCAGGCGTGATTCGCGGGCGAGTCGAAAGAGTTGTTCAAACCAAGCCCATGACGAAACGAAATTGCGAAAAAACTGCAAAGGGGACTGCTATCCACCCAAAAGGCCGTCAGAATAGCCTCCCGAAGGGATTGTTGGAGATTTCATTCACATCTTCTATGTCTTCGAGAAGGTAACTCTCGAAATTTAAGCTAACTCACCCCTCATGAATCTCCGCCGCGATCTTCCAGCCTCTCTTGTCGTCTTTCTTGTCGCTGTGCCGCTGTCGCTGGGCATCGCTTTTGCTTCGGGGGCACCGATCATCGCGGGACTCATCGGGGCAGTGGCGGGTGGGATCGTCACAGGGCTGCTCGCGGGATCACCGCTTCAGGTTTCGGGGCCAGCGGCGGGCTTGACGGTCGTGGTGGCCGGTTTGGTGCATCAGTTTGGCTGGGAAACGATGTGCCTGATCACGGCCTGTGCGGGCGTGGTGCAGCTTTTGATGGGCTGGTTCAAAGTGGCACGCGGAGCGCTGATCATCGCGCCATCGGTGGTGCATGGGATGCTCGCGGGCATCGGCATCTCCATCGCACTGGCGCAGATTCATGTGGTGCTCGGTGGTTCGCCGCAAAGCTCGCCCGTGGTGAATCTGCTCGGCATTCCGAAGCAACTCGGCCTCGTGAACATGCAGGCGGCGATTCTCGGCTTTCTGACCATCGCGATCCTCATTGTCTGGAAAAAACTGAAAGTGCCCGCGCTCAAAGCCATCCCAGGACCGTTGGTGGCAGTGCTCACTGGCACGATCGTGTCCATCGTGATGAAAATGGACGTGAAGCGTGTGGACATGCCGGAGACGTTTGAGCTGACCAAACTCGCCCCGCCAGAGCATTGGGGGCCGTTCATCACCGCCGTGCTGACGGTGGCCATCATCGCTAGCATCGAGTCTCTGCTTTGCGCCGTGGCCACGGACAAGCTCCATAGCGGTGTGCGCTCGAATTTGGACAAAGAACTGCGTGCGCAAGGCGCGGGCAATCTCGTCTCCGGTCTGCTCGGCGGTCTGCCGATCACGGGCGTGATCGTGCGTTCGTCCGCCAACATCATCGCGGGTGGCGTCAGCCGCTGGTCGGCCATTTTTCATGGCGTGTGGATTCTGCTCTTCGCGCTGTTTCTCGGCAGTTTGATCGAAAGCATCCCGCTGGCGGTGCTGGCGGGCCTGCTGGTGCATGTGGGCATCAATCTGGTAAACCTCCACCACATCAAAGAGCTGACGAAGCACAACGAAATCCTCATCTACTGGGCCACCGTGCTCGGCGTGACGTGCGTGAACCTCCTCGCGGGCGTCGGCATCGGCCTGGGACTGAGCGTCTTCTTCCTGCTGCGCCGACTTTCGAACACCGATGTGAAAATGGAGCAGCGTGAAGGCAAATGGCATGTGCAGATCGGCGGCACGCTCACCTTTGCCTCCGTGCCCAGGCTGAATGCAGCGCTTTCCACCATCCCCGCCGGGCATCCGGTCGATATCGATCTCGCCGTCGATTTCATCGACCACGCGGCCTTTGAGGCGCTGCACGGCTGGCGTGAAAACCACGAAAAGACCGGTGGCCATGTCGATATCGACGAGACGCACGAGGAATGGTACAAGCCCGCGGAGGCTGGCACGCCAAGAAAGGACAAATCGCTGCCTGTGACGGCCAAGGCCTAAAATCCATCTGGAAAGCCGGGTGCCTGGCTGTTGTGGCCCCAGCATGAGCACGATCGTCGCACATGCGGACTACTCATCACGGATCGCGAATGCGGGCTTCAAGCCATTGATCGTCCGACCTGCTTCGGCAGCTTGTCGAGCTTGTAGCGTTGGATCTTGTATTGCAGCGCCCGGCGGCTGATGCCGAGGGTTTTGGCGGCCTCATCACGGTTTGAGGTCACTTTGAGCAGCGTCTGGCGGATGAGTTCGGCCTCGACTTGGGCGAGCGTCATGCCGGGCTGAATGGCGATGGCGTGGGTCTCGCGTTTGCCTTGGTACATGGAGGGAGGCAGATCGCCCAGGCCGATGGCGGCATGCGGCACGGTGACGACGAGACGCTCGACGAGATTGCGCAACTGCCGAACGTTGCCTGGCCAGCGCAAGGTTTGGAAAAGGCTCACCACCTCGGGTTTGAATTTCTTCGGCCGCCGACGGTGCTTGGTGCAGAAATGATCCGTGAAGGTTTTCACCAGCGGCGCGATGTCCTCCGCACGCTGGCGCAGTGGTGGCATGACAATGGAGACAATGTTCAGACGATAAAACAGGTCTTCACGAAACAAGCCACCAGTGACAGCCTCCGCTTCGAGGTCTTTGTTCGTTGCGGCAATGATGCGGGCAGTGGCACGCTCGACTTTTTGGCTGCCCACAGGCCGGTAGGTGCCGTCTTCGAGCACGCGCAGCAGATCCCCCTGGCCTTTGCGGGAGAGATCACCGATCTCATCAAGGAAGAGCGTGCCGCCCTGCGCAAGCTGGAAGCGGCCCTTGCGATCACTGACGGCTCCAGTGAAGGCACCCCGCACATGGCCGAAGAGTTCGGCTTCGATGAGATTCTCCGGCAGCGCGGCGCAGTTCACCGCGATGAAGGGCTGCGATTTGCGGCGGCTCTTTTCATGGATGGCGCGGGCCACGACCTCTTTGCCAGTGCCGCTTTCGCCTTCGATGAGCACGGTGACATCCGTGGGGGCGATCTGCTGGATGAGGCGGCTGATCTCCTTCATTGCGGTGCTGCTGCCAGCGAAGATGTCCGGGTCTGAGCGGCGGCGCAGGCGCAACTTGATCTGCTGGTCCTCAGCCACGAGTGCCTGATGATCGAGCGCCTTGCGCACGGATTCGACGAGCTGTGTGGCATTGATTGGCTTGGAGAGGTAGTCGAAGGCTCCCTTGCGCATAGCCTCCACGGCGGTGTGAATGGTGCCTTTGTCACTGATGAAGATGAACTGGGTGTCTGGAGTGATGCCTCGCACCTTTTCCATAAGTGCCACGGCATCAATGCGCTGCGCGTCGAAAGACTTGACCACGACGTTGAATAGTTCGCCGGAGGCCAGATTCAGCGCGTCGGACTCATGGGATGACACGGAAACCTTATAGCCAACCTTCGCGAGAACATCGCGGATGACACGGGCAGAGGCGGCCTCGCGATCTAGGACGAGGATGTGAATGTTGGCGGGTTCCATGGCTTGCCGATCAAGCCTGCACCTGAGTTGGTGAGCAAGTGCATATTCTGCACATCGAGCCGCTTCTCGAAAAGCCAAACAAAACTGCCATGACGCTGGAAGCCTCTATCCACAAGGGCTGGAGCATGAGTAAGGCCACTTGGCATCTGAAATGCAATATGAGAAGCTGCTATGCTTAAATCCTCCTTCCAACGCACATCCCACCCCCGCATCCAGTCCGACAGCGAGTTTCTGCATTCACACAAAGACCAAGACTTCGACCAAGTCTATCCCGAGGCCATAAGCAGGCTGTCCATCTGCCACTGGAGTCCTGTGCATGTCTGCCGCACCGCAGCGCAGCTTCTCGTGGTGGATCCTGGCACTCGCGTGCTGGACATTGGTTGCGGCCCAGGAAAATTCTGCATTATCGGTGCCACCGCTACGAAAGGTCATTTTACCGGCGTGGAGCAGCGGGGCAAGCTGGCGCGGATCGCGCAAGATGTGATCAGAAAGCACAGTGTCCCGCGTGTGGACATCGTGCATGGCAACATCCAGGACGTGAGCTTCCGCGACTTCGACGCCTTTTATCTCTTTAACCCGTTCGAGGAAAACATCCTACCTTCACTGAGGATCGACTATGACGTGGAATTGGAGCCACGACTTTACACCGACTACACTGCCTATGTGCAGCAACAGCTCATGCGGATGCCAATAGCCACACGCGTGGTCACCTACTGTGGCGACACCACGGAGATTCCCGAATGCTACGCATGCGTGAAAACCGCCTTCAACGAGAAGCTGAAGCTGTGGGTGAAGAAGAACCCTTCACTAGGCTACGCGCATGCCGCCTCCAGCGCCGATGATGATCGAGAAATCCTAGTGGGAGTTGGAGAAATCGCCCTCGCATGAACTCAGCCCTCGCTTGGCTGGAGGTCTTCGGGCGTCCGCCTCACGAATCAACCTCCGCTTATCAATTTCATTTTGATGAATCCAACGCAACTGACCAGCCTATGAACTCCACCGACACTCTCATTGATGACCTCGCTCAGCTCACCGAACTCGACGCCGCCAAACGCCGCCTGGAACCAAAGTCTGCCCGTTTTAAAGAATTGACCTTGGAAGCTGAAAGCGTGCGCGAACGCCTGCCCACCGCCATTCTTCATCACTACGATCTACGAGTTTCCAAAGGCAGGCGTGGCGCAGCCAAGGTGCGCAACGGCACCTGCGGCGGCTGTCATCTCTCCCTTCCCAGCGGCCAGCTTTCTGATCTGCGCCGCGCGGATGTAGCTCTTCAAGTCTGCGGCTATTGCAGCATCTTCCTGTTACCCGAGGATGTGAAACCGGAAGAAGTTGTGACTGTGGAGGCCACCGCCCCCTCGATTGTGAAAAAGCCTGCAAGACGCAAAGTCGTAGCCGCCACCTAACCATGAAAACGTCCCATGCTGAATCCTACCTGCCGAAGTCCATCCTGGCATTGCGGGACTACAGCCTGAGGAAATTCATCGCGGACCTCATCGCCGGACTCACCGTCGGCCTTGTCAGCCTGCCTCTGGCGATGGCGTTTGCCATCTCCTCAGGCGTGCTGCCACAGGCGGGCATCTACACGGCAGTCATCGCCGGGTTCCTGATCTCAGCGCTCGGAGGATCGCGCACGCAGATCGGCGGACCGACGGGGGCTTTTGTCGTGGTGGTGGCCGGAATCGTGGCAAAGCACGGGATTGACGGCCTTTTCATGTGTACGCTCATGGCTGGCGTCATGCTCATGGTGCTGGGCCTTACGGGACTGGGCACGGCGATCAAATACATCCCGCGTCCGGTCGTGATCGGCTTCACGAACGGCATCGCTGTGCTCATCGCCAGCACGCAGATCAAGGACTTCTTCGGTCTTCAAATCGACAAGGTGCCCGGTGAGTTCCTCGGACGCATGGAGGCGATCTTTGGGCATTGGGGCACGCTTTCGCTCGCAGCCACCGCAGCTTCGTGCCTCTCGCTCGGAGTTCTCATCGTGTTCATGAAGTGGGTCAAGCGGGTGCCCGGCTCCATCGTCGTGCTGCTGCTCGGCACAGCCATCGCGTGGGGCTTTCATCT
>JBIKYB010000454.1:0-3567 GCA_044355475.1 Prosthecobacter sp. | reverse complement strand
GCCCAAGGTGACGTTGTTAGCACTCCGGTCCCGACCCTCACCCCCAACACAGCCGGCGGAATGAACCTTTCCGTCTCCACTGGGACTCCCACCGGAGGCCAGGGCGTTACCAATCCTGCTCAAGCCACTCCAACCTCCCAAGTCGCCAACGCAGCACCTGTGCCGGTGCGCCGCCGCATGATCACGCCTGTTAACAACGTTCCGCCGGTTCAACAGTGACCCCCCGCCTCATGAAATTCACCCACCAGCTCAGTCTCATGTGCGCGGCCACCCTCACGTTGGTTTGCGGATTCACCCAGGCACAGACAGCCCAGATACCCCAGCGCATCCGACCCACCACGCCACCAGGAGCGCAGCCGCCTTCGGCGATGCCGGCGTCCGCCCTCCTTCCCCCTGCCCCCGCCAAACCCACCAATCCGGTCCCGCCGCCTTCAGGCAAGTATTACATCGACTACCCCGCCACACCGCTGGCCGAGGTACTGGAGGATTACTACACCGCCACCAAGCGCCGCGTGCTACGGGATCGCGGCCTCGAAAGCGCCACCGTCTCCATTGAGGTTCCCGGCGAGTTCACCGCAGAAGAATATCAAAGCATCATCGAAAAAGGCCTACTCATGCATGGCTATGCGCTGGTTCCTAGTGGTGAAAATTTATACAAGCTCATCGCCGCCGAGCAGGGCACCTCCCCCTCGTCCCAGGGCGTGCCGGTCATTCTGCGGTCCGAAGACCTGCCTACGACCGACCAAGTGATCTCCCACGTTATTCAGCTCAATTACCTTCAGGCCGAGGAGGCCTCCACCGCGCTCCAGCAGCTCATCCCGCTCCATCCGTATGGAAAAATCCTCGCCATGGCCAATGCACGGGCGCTGGTGATCACCGAGGCCTCGCAAACGATTCGCGCTTACCTCGATCTCGTGAAGCAGGTGGATGTCTCCCCCATGGAAACCATGCAGAAGACCTTCATCCTGCAACGAGCTACCGCGTCTGAGGTCGTCGAGCAGCTCTCATCACTCCTCGGGCTTGGCGGTAGTGGAGGAGGTAGCACCACCGCACGGCCTATGACCGGCGCGCCCCCCATTCCCGGCCAGGCAGCCGGCGGCGCACCTGCGGCGGCAGTCGGCACTTCTGCGGCCATGGGCGGCGCGGGCGGCGTCAGCCCTGAAGCCTCCAAGCCCATCCTCCAGGCCATCGAGCGCAACAACGCCATCCTCGTCATCGCGCGTCCGACAGACATGCAGCGCATAGAAAGCCTCATCACCGAGCTCGACGCCGAATCCACCAACCGGCGCTACTTCTCCCGCCGCCTGAACTACCTCGACCTCACCGTCTTTCTCAAAATCGCCGAGCAGGCCCTACAACGGAACTCCAAGACCAGCGGCACCGGCAGCAGCCTGGCTTCCCAGGCCAATACCCCCAGCGGCTCACCCCCAACCAATAACACCTTCGGGAACAACTCCTCCTTCGGCTCCAATTCCGGCCTCAACTCAGGACTCGGCGGCGGCCTGGGCGGTGGCGGCCTCGGTTCCAGCGGCGGAGGCATGAGTTCAGGCGCAGCCCCTCAGTTGGATGTCACCAAGAAGCCCCTCAGCGTCCTCATCGCCAACACCCTCGTCATCGCTGACCCCGCCAGCTCCAAATTCTTCGCCAGCGGCCCGCCTGATCAGATTCAGGCGCTGGAGGAGCTGGCAGACGAGCTCGACGTGCGCCCGCGCCAGATCCACCTCTCTGCCATCATCGGCGAGTTCACGCTCGGGGATGACTTCAACTTCGGCCTCGATTGGATTCAAACCCTCCGAAAAGTCGGGGAGGAGGATCTTGTCGGCGGTGTGCTCAACACCCAAGGCACCGCCTTTGCCAATCCCGCCAACCTTCGCGACATCACGGGATTTCTCGCTGCAGGCGGTCCCTCCGCGCTCTCCGGTCTCACCGCCTACGGTCAGATCGGCAAGAACCTCAACGTCTTCCTGCAAACCCTGGAGAGCACCCGCCGCTTCCATGTGCTGCAAAAGCCCACCGTCACCACGCTCAACCACCAGCCCGCCACCATCTACATTGGCCAGCAAATCGCCATCGCTGGCCAGACCTTCACCAACGGTGCCGCCGGCAATAACGGCCTCGGCTTCACCTCCACCACCCAGTACATCCCCGTCCGCCTCCAGCTAGACATCACGCCGCACATCTACAACGACAACGAAGTCATGCTCGAGTTCAAGCAGCAGAACAACGACATCAGCGGCTTCAACACCATCGGCGGCAACCGTGTGCCCAACATCTCCGAGCAAGGCATGCAGAATAGCCTGATTGTCCCTGACCGCGCCACCGCCATGCTCGGAGGCCTCATCACCGAGCGCGACACCAAGAACAACAACGGCCTCCCCTTCCTCGTCCGCATCCCCGTCATCAAGCACCTCTTTGGCAGCACCAACAACACCAAGGAGCGCCGCGAGCTCATGATTTTCGTCCAACCCCGCATCATGCCGGATGAAGCATCCCAGATGCTCGATCAGGCCAAAATGGGCGACCACATCGCCGGATACAACGAAACCATACAATTTGGTGGACTGCCAGAATCTGGGGTACCCGAAGCCCTTCCTTCAGGCAACAAGCCCAACGACCTGCTGCCACCCGCAAACCGCACAGTGGGTCCTCAAAAAACATTTTTGGGCAAAATAAAATCCTTCTTCAGCAAGGACAAAAGCCAGCCTCAAAACAAACCGGCAACGGCGCGCTGATCCCCGAGCTTTTTCGTCAGCCAGTTTCTCCTCTCAAAGCTCAAACAGCGCCCAGAATCGCCTCCATCATCCGCAAAGCCTCACGATTCGGCTTCACATCATGCACGCGGACAATGCGGGCACCGTGTTCGCGAGCGTACGCGGTGAGAGCAATGGTGGGCCAGTAGCGGTCGTCCATGGCGTCGGAGTGGAGCACTTTGGCGATCATGGATTTGCGCGAGACGCCGATGAGCAGCGGGCGCAACGTAGCAAGCAGCGGCAACTCCCGCATGAGGGCAAGGTTATGCTCCAGGGTCTTACCGAAGCCGAAGCCAGGGTCGAGCACGACGCGTTCAGGGGCGATGCCTTCGTTTTCGAGCAGGCGGAGGCGGTTTTCAAAGTAGCAGCGCACCTCGGTGACAACATCGTCGTAATGCGGGTTCGCCTGCATGGTTTGCGGGGTGCCGGTCATGTGCATGACGACGAGGCCAGCGTTGGATTCGGCGGCGGCGCGCAGCATGGCGGCATCGCCACGCAGACCGGTGACGTCGTTGATGATGTCCGCCCCGGCATCAAGCGCGGCACGGGCGACGGCGGCCTTCATTGTGTCGATAGAGATGAGCGCTTTGGTTTGCGAGCGCACGGCACGGATCACGGGCAGCACGCGGCGCAGTTCCTCGGCCTCTTCGACGGGTTCGGCGCCGGGGCGGGTGGATTCGCCGCCGATGTCGAGGATGTCAGCCCCTTCAGCGATCAAAGCGAGCGCGTGTTCGACGGCGCGGCCGTGGTCGTTGAAGCGGCCGCCGTCGGAAAAGCTGTCAGGCGTGACGTTGACGATGCCCATGATGAGGCCGCG
>JBIKYB010000147.1:0-12476 GCA_044355475.1 Prosthecobacter sp. | reverse complement strand
TGAGGTGCAACGGATTATTGGACCAAAGACTCCCTTAATTTAGGGTTCGGTTATGGGCTTGGGTTTCGAACTGGTTGGGGGTGAGGTATCCGAGGGCGGAGTGTTTGCGCTGGTGGTTGTAGTAGCCTTCGATGTATTCGAAGAGTTCCAGCCGAGCATCCGTGGCATCTTCAAAACAGCCGCCCTGAAGCATCTCGCGCTTGAGGGTGCCCATGAAGGATTCCGTCCAGGCGTTATCATAAGGATTGGCCCGTGCGGACATGCTTTGGCGCAGGCCGGCACGTTCCAAAACCGAGCGGAAGGCACCGCTGCCATACTGGCTGCCGCGGTCGCTATGGAAGATGGCTCCCCTCGCTGCTGGCCGCGCCTGCAAAGCCTGCTCCAGGGCATGGACGACGAGTTCCGCCCGCATGTGCGTGGCCAGATTCCAACCCACGATACGGCGTGAGCCCAGGTCAATGACCACGGCGAGGTAGAGCCAGCTTGTGGAGGTGGGGATGAAGGTAATGTCCCCAGCCCAGGCATGATCAGGCTTTTGAGGCAGGGACTCGCCAGCCAGCAGATTGGCACAAGGCCGATCCGCCCGACCATCACTGGTTTTGGGCAGGAAGTTCTTCGGCTGGATAGCCCGCAGTTGCCTCTGCTTCATGATCCGGCGCAGTCTGGAGGGAGCACACACGACGTCATGATCGCCGAGTTCCTGATGGATCCTGCGATAACCGTAACGGCGACGATTGCGTTTAAAAATCTCCTCAATAGCCCGCCCATGCGGACATCTTCATGATGGCTGTGAGTGACCTCTGCCGCATGATAGAAGCTGCTGCGAGGCAGACCCATGGCCTGGCAAACCTGGCGGATGCTGCCGCCTGTCTGTGACTGGAGTTGAAGGATCATCTGGCGGGTCTGGACGGGGTTTGCGTGCCGAGGATGACAGCGGCCTTTTTTAAAATGTCGTTCTCCATGCGCAGGTGGGTGACCTCGGCACGCAACCGGCGCAGCTCGTCCGCTTCGCCCACCTCGCCTACGGCTCGGAGGGCTACGCTGCCGAGCTGCGCCGGTTGGTCTGAGCTTGAAGGCTGCACCCATCGGTAAAGGATGCTGGTGCCCACACCGAACTCTTCTGCGAGTTGAGGCACCGTTTTGCCCAGATTGAAGAGATCGACGATCTGCGCTTTGAAATCACTGCTGTAACGTTTTCGGAGGGTTGTTTTCATGCTGCTTATTCCTTTATCCCCTGGTCCAACATTTTAGCGCACCTCACCAAAATACGGAGTGCGTCAGGAGCGTGCATAAATACGGGGACGTCCGCGCTCCATGAGAGTCCCGATTGAGACAGGAGGATGGGGTGTTTCAAAAAGGGTGAGGTGGCTTTTGAACAGGGGTATGACTTGTTTGTCTGCCTCCCACCGCTTCGTGCGACTTCTTCTCCCCCATGAAATCCTCACTCAACGCCCTTGTCCTGCTCAGCCTCGCCGCCGCCTCCCTCGTGTCTGGCCAAACACTGCCGGAGTTTGAAAAAGACGCGCCGGGCTCCAAAGACCACCCGATGCTGAAGCGAATCGAGGGCTCGACCATCCTGCGCTTCACGACGAAGAAGTTTGACGGGCACCAGATCCCGCTGGAGCGGGTGGTCTTCAACTACGAGACGCAGAAGTTCAACGCTTGGAAGAAGGTGGTGACTGAGGGAGCGAGGACGACGATTTTTTACCGCCAGCCGAAGGATGCGGCCACGCTGGAGTGCATCCGGGGCTACCAGGAGGAGCTCAAGAGCCAGGGCTTTGAGGTTCTCTTTGAAGGCAGCAGCGGCGGCAAGCCGCAGGATGATGGCAACACGCTGGACAACGGCTACGGCCGCTTCCTGAAGGAGGTTTATCAAACCGAGACCGACTACGGGCTGCAGGAGTACACCCTGCCGGGCTGCGAGGACTTTCGCTACACGGCTTTGAAGAAGGCGGGTGAGGGCGGGGCGGGCGATGTCTATGTGACGATCTTTGCTGGTGCCATCACGGATTCCTGGAAGGATCTGGAGAAGGGGCTGGCCCCAGGCACTGTGGCGGCCCGGGTGGATGTCATCGAGACCAAGGCGATGCAAAACCGCATGGTGCAGGTGAAGGCGGCAGAGATGGAGAAGCAGATCAGCACCACCGGTCGTGTGGCGCTGTACGGCATCTACTTTGACACGAACAAGGCAACGCTCAAAGCCGAGTCCGACAGCACGCTTCAGGAAGTGCAGAAGCTGCTGCAAGATGATGCGGAACTGAAGCTCCTGGTGGTGGGGCATACGGACAACGTGGGCGAGTTCGAGTTCAACCGCGATCTTTCGAATCGCCGCGCCGCCGCAGTGGTGGAGGCCCTAACGGGCCGTTTTGGCATCTCGAAGCAGCGTCTTTTCCCCTTTGGTAGCAGTTTTGCCAGCCCGGCAGCACCGAACACGACAGAGGAAGGTCGTGCAAAGAACCGCCGAGTCGAACTGGTCCGATGGAACTGATCTGACCGATGCGAAACGGCAGAGCTCCGGCTGGCAAGCAGCCTATTGAAAAGCCTCACAGCGTGAGAAGTGAGAAGTGAGAAGTGAGAAGTGAGAAGTGAGAGGTGCCGCCTGCGGCATCACCACGTCTGACATCTAACTTCTAACGTCTTACTTGTTTCATCATGCGTTGGCGCAGCTACACCCTGGACAATACGAGCAACTGCTTCACGCGTGCGATCTCCACGGCCGAGGTTTTGGCGATGAAACCGCGTGCGTGGGCGAAGTGGACGTCTGGCTCATTTTGGATGCGGGTGAAGTCGTAGCGCGGGTCGTCGTTGTGACGTGAGAGACCATAGCCAGCCCCTCGGCGGTCGGGGTAGATGAGCGCGGCGATGCTGCGGCTCTTGCCGGTGCTTTCGAGGTGGCGGTCGATGCCGGCAGAGGGGTCGTCGCGAAGGGGATCGGTGCGGGGGAGAAAGAGGATTTCATTTCCATCCACGTTCCAGATTTCGGCGTGCTGTGCGACGAAGTCGATGTGTGCACGCAGGTCGCGTAGGTATTCCAGGGTATCCTGACCGATGTAACTGAGGATTTCCCACAGCGGCTCGCCGGGTTCCATACGTTTGGCCTTGGCGAAACGACGCAGGAGGGTGATGTCGATGGGGGAGGTCAGTTTGTTCATCGTCCCGCGATCCACGCCGAGCCACTTGGATGTGACGTTGGGGCCGCGAGTGTCAAACCATTCGGCAGGCTCCAGCCAGTCACAGAACTGGCGGGCGTCATCATAGACGCCGAGGTGCTGGAGCACGAGGCTCAACGCGCAGACCGGCGGGTGGTCGGCTGGAAATTGATGATGGTCAAAGTTGTTCCGCTCGGGGGCATGCTCGCCACCGACATCGACCACGGCGATGGTCGGATCAGCGAGATCTGTCTCAGAGGGTTCGCGGCGCACCAAGGGCACGCGGTGCAAGGCAGCGAGGAGACAGCAGGCAAGGAATTCGTCCTTATGCGCGCCGCCGGGATGAGTGAGGATGAGGGTGAGGGACACCAGAGAAGGGGGCAAATGACAGGCGGTGGGGCAACTGATCTTTCTTTAAAGTGAGGCTTTTCGGGCAACGCTCGCTAACTCCAGCAAGCCTTCTCATCTGTCCCGCTCGATTGCAATCGCGATGCCCATGCCGCCGCCGATGCAGAGGCTGGCGATGCCGCGATGCAGGCTCAGGTCTTCCATGAGGTGTAGCAGGGTGACAAGGACACGCGCCCCACTGGCTCCGATGGGATGACCGAGCGCGATAGCACCGCCGCGTTGATTCAGCTTGCCTGGATCAACGCCGAGCTGCTGGGCACAGGCGAGCGCTTGAGCGGCGAAGGCTTCGTTGATCTCGATGGCGTCCACTTGGTCGAGTTTCCAGCCGGTTTCCTCGCACAAACGACGGATGGCATGAACGGGGCCGAGGCCCATGGTGGCGGGATCGCAGCCGACGGCGGTGCTGGCGATGATGCGGGCGCGGGATGGCAAATGGTGCTCAGCGATGGCAGAGGTGGAAGCCAGCACGAGCAGCGCGGCTCCATCATTAACGCCGGAGGCATTGCCTGCGGTCACGCTACCGTCTTTGCGGAAGGCGGGCTTGAGTTTGGCGAGCTTTTCCAGCGTGGTGTCAGCGCGCGGATGTTCATCGTGCTGCACGATTCCTTCACGGGCCTCAATGGGTACGATTTCACGCTGAAAGGCATCGCGACTGGCAGCGGCGCGCTGTTGGCTGAGGAGGGCGAAGGCATCTTGTTCTGCGCGGGGAATGCCGCAGGTCTCGGCGATGCGTTCGGCGGTCTCGCCCATGCCGAGTTTGAGCACGGAATCGGTCAGACCATCGGCCAGGATGGCATCCACGAGCGTGCTGTCGCCGAGCTTGCAGCCGCTGCGCAGATCGGTGGCGTAATGTGGGGCGCGGCTCATGGATTCGACACCGCCGGTGAGCACGAGCGCGGCTTCGCCGGAAGCGATGGCATCAGCCGCAAGCGCCACGGCCTTCATGCCTGAGCCGCAGACCATGCTCGTGACAAACGCAGGCACGCTCTGCAGCAAACCGAGACGCAGGCCGAGCTGACGCGCCACATTCATGCCGGAACCCGCAGTGAGCACCTGACCGAGGATGACTTGAGTGATGGCAGGCTTCAGTGACTCCGGCACGATGGCCTGTGCGACAGGCAGGGCGAGATCAGCGGCCAAAAGCGAGCGCAGGCCGCCGCCGAGACGACCTATGGGCGAACGGCGTGCATCAACAATGTGAACAGGGGTGGAGTAGATCATGAGTGCGTGGCGAAACAGTCTGCGGGCATCGTTTTTGTGGAGGTGATGACGGGCGTGAACTCCATCTGGTCGAGCACCTGCGTTTGCAAGTCCACACCAGGGGCCACTTCGATGAGCTTCAATCCTTGCGGCGTGAGGGCAAAGACGGCGCGTTCCGTCACATAGAAGACTTCCTGTCCGCGCTTCAGTGCCGTGGGACCATGGAAGCAGACGTGCTGAATGCTGCGCACGAACTTGGGATGACGGCCTTCTTTAGCAATCATGAGCTGACCATCTGTGACCGACACTTCCAACTCCCCGGCACGCAAAGTGAGGCAAAACACGAGCCGCCGTGCGCTTTGGGCGATGTTCACGAAACCGCCGACACCAGCGAAGCGTCCGGCAAAGCTGGTGACGTTCACGCTGCCTTCCGCATCCACCTCCACCGCGCCGAGCACCGCGATGTCGATGCCGCCGCCGTCGTAGAAGTCGAATTGCGAGGGCTGATCGATGATCGCCTCCGGGAAGTGACTGCAACCAAAGCTCAAGCCCGAGGCAGGCACGCCACCGGTTGGCCCGCTTTCGACGGTGAGCGTGAATTCCTTCAAGCGTCCCGTCTCCGCCGCCACCATGGCCACACTTTCTGGCAGTCCAATGCCGAGGTTCACGATGTCGCCAGCGCGAATCTCTTTTAGCGCACGCTGACCGATGACTTTGCGCTCCGAGAAGCCCATCGTCGGTAGGCTGAAGTCATCGCTGCGAGAAGTGACCAAGGACTCGTCAAAGGTCACGCCAAAGGTCTGATCATGCTGTGAGCCATCGCTGACGACGATGTAATCCACCAGGATGCCCGGCACGCGCACAGACTTAGGATCAGCAAATGAGTCCACCACCTTCTCCACCTGCGCGATGACGATGCCGCCGTGATTTTTCGCTGCTTGGGCGATGGGCAGCACCTCGCCGATCAAACCTTCGCGCTCCATGCTCAGGTTGCCGCGAGCATCGGCGGTGGTCGCGCGGATCAGGCCGACGTGAATGGGCACGGGCTTGTAGCGCAGCCAAGTTTGCCCATCCAGCTCGATGCGCTCCACTAAGGACTCCGTGGTGCGCGCGTTCATGCGGCCACCGCTTTGCGCAGCATCAATGAAGGTGTTCAAACCCACCTGCGTGATGAGTCCGGGCCGCTTCGCCGCGATCTCGCGCAGCAGCACGCTGAGCACACCTTGCGGGAAGTTGTAGGCTTCGATCTCGTTCGCCAGCGCGAGCGCTCCCAGCTTCGGCGCGAGGTTCCAATGACCGCCGATGACGCGTTTGATCAGCCCCTTGTGCGCGAGATGGTTCAAGCCGCGCTCAGCACGATCTCCCTGCCCGGCGCAGTAGTAGAGTGTGAGGTCATGCGGCATGCCGGATTGCAAAAAACGACGCTCCAATGCCGACGTGAGCATCTCTGGATGTCCCGCGCCGACAAAGCCACCCACGGCAACCGTTGCGCCGCACGGGATGGCGGCGATGGCTTCATCCGCGCTCACTTGAAGCGCTGCGGCTCTCATCCGCGCCAGCCTCCGTTCACTTCGATCGTTTGACCTGTGACATACGAGGCCAGCGGCGAGCAAAGAAAGAGCGCCACATTCGCGATCTCCTCTGTGGTGCCGAAGCGGCCCAGCGGCACGTTTTTGATCATCTCCGCGCGCACGTTTTCCGGGATGGTCGCTGCCATCGCGGTGTCCACCACGCCGGGCGCGATGGCATTGGCGCGGATCTTTCGCCGCGCGGCCTCACGACTGAGCACGCGCATCATGGCCTGCACGCCCGCTTTGGCCGCCGCGTAGTTCGCCTGACCGTAGAAGCCCTGGATCGCCGCGATGCTGCCCATGCTGACGATGGCCCCATGATCGCGCATGATTTCCAGCGAGAATTTGCAGCACTGAAAGACGCCCGTGAGGTTCACATCGATCACCGCGCCCCATTCCTCCATCGACATCTTCGCGATGGTGCGATCTCGCAAGATGGCGGCGTTGTTGATGAGGAAATCGAGGCCGCCATGCGTCTGCTGGATGCCTGCCATCATCGTCTGCACTGCCTGCGTATCGGCCACATCGGCCGCCATGACTGACGCACTGCCAGAACGCAAGGCGTTGAGCGCATCGGCGATGCGTTGGGCATCCTCGCCCGTGCTGCCGATACCGGGATGATTCAAAACCACCGTCGCTCCCGCTGCATGAAACGTGCGGGCCATCTGTGCGCCGATGCCTTGTGAAGCGCCCGTGATGAGGGCGACCTTGCCAGTCAGTTCAATGCTGTGACTCATGAGATTTATTTCGCTGCGTACCCGCCATCCACCGGAGGATTTACGCCATTGATCCAAGCAGAGAGATGGCTCAAGAGGAAGATCAAATCTCCGCCAAGGTCGATTTCACCAGCCTTGCGTCCGAGTGTGATAGTGGATGCGGGAACTCTGCCCATCCCACTCCAGGCTAGGCAAAGACCAACGGTCACAGAAAACCAGCTCTTAATGCAGGAAGTGACGCACGCCAGTGAAGCACATGGCGAGTTTGTGTTCATCGGCTGCGGCGATGACCTCGGCGTCTTTTACTGAGCCGCCGGGCTGAATCGCGGCGGTGGCTCCGGCTTCGGCGGCGGCGATGAGACCGTCTGGGAAGGGGAACATGGCGTCGGAGGCGACGATGCTGCCTTTGAGGCTGAGTCCGGCTTCTTTGGCCTTCCAAATGGCAATGCGGCAGGAATCCACGCGGCTCATCTGGCCCGCACCGATGGCGAGGGTGCGATCATGCGTGGCGAACACGATGGCGTTGGATTTGACGTGCTTCACGACACGCCAGCCGAAGCGCATGGCTTCGAGTTCGTCGCGGGTCGGTGGGCGGATGGTCTTCACTTTCGTTTCCAAATCGTCGAGGCCGAGAGCACGGAAGTCGCTGTCCATGACCATCACGCCGCCAGGAGCGGAGCGGATGACGGGTTCGGCGAGGGCTTCGGCCACGCCAGGGAGCATCTGGATGAGGCGCAGGTTCTTTTTCTTCTGCAAAAGAGCGCGGGCATCGGCATCGAAATCGGGCGCGATGATGACATCGGTGAAGATCTCGGAGATGATGCGGGCCAGGCCGAGCGTCATGCTGCGGTTCACGACGATGACACCGCCAAAGGGCGCCTGCTTGTCGGTCTCGAAGGCTTTCTGCCAGGCTTCGCGCAGATCTTCATCCGCGCAGCCGACGCCGCAGGGGTTGGTGTGCTTCAAAATGGCGACGGTGGGACGGCGGAACTCCAGCGCGATCTCGGCAGCGGCGTGAATGTCGAGGACGTTCGTGTAGCTCAGTTCTTTGCCGTGCAGTTTGACGAAGTAGTCGCCGAAGTTGCCGTAAAGCGAGGTCTTCTGGTGTGGGTTGTCGCCGTAGCGCAGCTCGGAGTAGAGCGGCAGGGAGAGATTGAAGGTCTTCTGCGTGGTCTGCTCCTTGTTCAGGTAGGCGGCGATGGCAGAGTCGTAGCTGCCGGTGCGCTGGAAGACTTTGCAGGCGAGGCGCTCGCGGGTGCCGAGGGTGGTGTCCCCTGCGTTTTCCTGCATCTCGGCCAGTACGACTGAGTAATCCGCCGGATCGGTGATGACGGTGACCCAGCGGTGGTTTTTGGCCGCGCTGCGCAGCATGGACGGGCCGCCGATGTCGATGTTCTCGATGGCTTCTTCCAGCGTCACGTCCTTCTTCGCGATGGTCTGCTCAAAGGGGTAGAGATTAACGACGACGAGGTCGATGACGGGAATGTCGTGCTTCTTGGCGTTGCGCTTGTCCTCCTCGTTGTCACGGCGTTGAAGCAGGCCGCCGTGGACTTTCGGGTGCAGGGTTTTGACGCGACCGTCGAACATTTCCGGGAATCCGGTGTGGTCGGACACGTCTGTGACCTCCAAACCGCCGTCCTTCAGGTGCTTGGACGTGCCGCCAGTGGAAAGTAACTCGACGCCGAGCGCCGCGAGGCCTTTGGCAAACTCGAGAAGACCGGTTTTGTCAGAAACAGAGAGCAGGGCGCGGGCAATGGGCATGAGAAGAAGGGAAGGGGCGGGGGCGCGGAGTAAAGGGAGATTTGCCAGGGTGCCAACAGCATTCTATGAGCCGTTTTTGGCCCACAATCACGGACTCGCTGGGACATATGGCGGGTAGAATTTCCGTGCCCCGAACTCAATGTAGCGGTTCTCGCCATGTTTAAGATAAACGGGGGCTTTCGCGCTTCCCCAATCCTGCGCCCGCTGGTAAACGAGGTGCCTGCCGGTGGCATCAAGAGCAAGCTTGAGCATGGTGGCGTCGTCATGCACGACCGGATCGATGCTGCGCCGATACAGACCCTTTTCCTGGCCGGGGAAGCGCAGGTTGGGCTCGTAGCGGTCCTCTTGGCCGAGAGTGGTGTAATAGCGCGTGTCGCCGAGGGCCGTGGGGTATTCCGTCCACTCGTAGTCCGCCGGATGGAGGTGGATGCGCCAGGCCAGAATGACGAGGCAACTCAGCAGCAGCGCCCAGCCGAGCAACAGGCGTCCGGGCGTGTCGCGGAGTTCGTTGGCGGCCATGAGGGGATGAAAGACGCAGGCTGGAACGTGGCAAGGGGGGATTTGGATTGTCATCGGCCTGCGCTTCGGCTTCGATGCGCGGCTTATGAGCAAAAAATGGCGCGTCGCGGGCATCAACTTCGATCACTTTCACATGGGCGACCTGCTGCGGCAGACCTCGGAACATCCGAACGCGGAGATCGTGGGCATCAGCGATGAGCAGCCGGAGCGTCTGGTGGACGCGACACGGAACTTTGGCCTCTCGCAGGAGCAGGTGTTTACCGATTACCGGGCCTGCATGGAGCAGACGAAGCCGGACATTGTGATCCTTTGCCCGGCGGCCTCGAAGCATGGCGAGTGGGTGGAAAAAATCGCCCCTTACGGTGCCCACGTCATCATGGAGAAGCCGTTTGCCGGATCGCTGGCCGAGGCGGACGCGATGATCGCGGCGATGCAGCCGCACGGAAAGCTGCTGACCGTGAACTGGCCGCTCGTTTGGGACGCCGGGCAGCAGACGGCGCATCGTTTGATCCAGGCAGGCATCATCGGTGAGGTGCGCGAGTTTCATCACCACGGCGGAAATCGCGGGCCGCTTTGCCACGGTGCGGACAAGATCGATCTGGAACCAAGTGCCACAGAAAAGGCAGAGAGCTGGTTTTACAGCGCCAAGCAGGGCGGGGGATCACTGCTGGATTACATGGGCTACGGCACCACGCTGGGTACTTGGCATCATGGCGGCAAGAGTCCGCTCGAAGTCACCGGCGTGTGGGACGAGCCCGCCGGGTTGGAGGTCGATGAACACGCCGTTGCCGTCATCCGTTACAGCTTTGGTTTGAGCAAAAGCGAGACGCGCTGGGGCACCTTCACCGATCCCTGGACCTTCCAGCCGCAGCCCAAGTGCGGTTTCGTGCTCAAGGGCACCGACGGCACGATCTCCTGCTACGACTACGAGAAAACCATTCGTGTGCAGACTCGTGCCCGGCCCGAAGGCTTCGAGGTGCCGGTGGACGAGGTCAAAGCGCCGAACCGCAATCCGGTGGAGCACGTCATCCACCATCTCGAAACCGGTGCGCCATTGATCGGGCCGCTGTGCCTCGACATTTCACGCATCGGCCAGCAGATCGTCGATACGGCATTCCAGAGTGCCAAGGAAAAGCGGACGCTGAAGCTGGTGGGGGCGTAATGTTCAACACAGTCGGAACCTCCAACCATGAGATCTTTGATTCAATCCCTGTGCCTGCCGCTGCTGGCGCTCACGCTGGCGGCCTGCGGGCATCGCGGTGCGCCAGAGCCGGAAATTCGCCTGGCGGAACTCACGCCCGGCAGCGCCGCGCCGCAGCGCCTAGTGATCGGCGTGGCGCAGCAGAAGATGGTCACGTTTGACTGGACGAAGCCAAGGAAAATGTACCCCGTGAGCACGTCGAAGTTTGGCCTGGGTGGCACGCCGGGTTCGAAGCGAACGCCGTTGGGGCAGTTGGAGATCGTGAAAATCGTGGGAGAGGGGTTGCCCGTGGGGGCGCGGCTGAAAGCCCGCCAGCCAACCGGTGAAATCGTGCCGGTGAACGCTCCAGGCCGCGATCCCATCGTGACGCGGGTGCTCATCATGAAAGGCCGGGAGAAAGGCAACGCCCAAACTTTGCAGCGCTTGATTTACATCCACGGCACGTCTGCCGAGGAAAAGCTGGAGACGCCCGCCTCCTGGGGCTGCATCCGCATGGCCTCCGCTGACATCATCGAGCTGTGCCAGTGGATCAAACCTGGTGCGCGGGTGGACATCGTGACCGGCAAAGTGCCCGCGCCGAATCAACTGCCACGGTGAGGCATCACTCCGACAGCCTCACCGTGATCAGTACACTTTTCGAGGTGGGTGTCAGGCTCACGTCGGCGTAGCTGTCGATGGGCACCAGGACGTTCGCTTCCGGGAAATAAGCGGCGCAGCTTCCGGCGGGCAGATCGTAGGGGATGGCGAGGAAGCTGCGGGCGGTGCGGGTCTGGCCCTGGAAGTCGCTGGTCATGTCCACGGGCACCAGCGGTGAGATGCCCCGGGATTTCATGTCGCCAGGGTTCATGAAGACGATGCGCCGCTCGTTGCCGATGCCGCGGTAGCGGTCGTTCAGGCCATAGACCGTCGTGTTGAACTGGTCATGGCTACGGAAGGTCTGGAGCACGAGCTGGTCGGCGCGTGGCTGGATGCAGGCGAGGGGATGCGTGTTGAAGTGCGCCTTGCCGGAGGCGGTGTCCCATTTCAGCTCCCGGGCCGAGTTCGGCAGGTAAAAGCCGCCCTGCTTCCGCACCCGCTTGTTGAAGTTCTCGAAACCCGGCACCACCCGGGCGATGCGGTCGCGGATCTGGTCGTAGTCCGTTCCGAGTTCCAGCCAGGGAGTCCGGCTGCGGCTGCCGAGCGTGGCCGCCGCCGTGCGGGCGACGATTTCCGGCTCGGACAGCAGGTGAGGGGAGGCCGGGTGCAGCTTGCCGTGGGAGGCGTGGACCACGCTCATGCTGTTCTCCACCGTGAGGAACTGATCCACGCCATTCCGCGTTTCTTTTTCGCTACGTCCGAGGCAGGGCAGGATCAAACCGGTGCGCCCCGTGATGACGTGACTGCGGTTGAGCTTGGTGCAAATGTGAACGGTTAAGTAACAACTGCGTAACGCTTGCGCCGTAAATTCCGTGTCAGGAGTGGCTTGCAAGAAGTTGCCGCCCAAAGCGTAAAAAACCTTCGCTTTTCCTTCATGCATAGCCTTGATGGCTGCCACGGTGTCGTAACCATGATGGCGCGGAGCCTGGAATTGGAACTCGCGCTCCAGATTGCTCAGAAACCACTCCGGCATCTTCTCAAACACGCCCATGGTGCGGTCGCCCTGGACGTTGCTGTGGCCTCTCACCGGGCAAAGCCCCGCGCTGTCGCGACCGATGGCACCCAGCAGCAGATGGAGGTTCACCACCTCTTGAATCGTTGCCACGGCGTTCTTGTGCTGCGTCAGTCCCATGGCCCAGCAGGTGATGACCTTCCGCTCGCCCCGGGCGCAGGTGCGGGCGACCTGTTTCATGGACTCCCGGGAAATCCCGCTCTCTCGCTCCAGCTCCACCCAGTCCAGGGACCGCAGATGCGCCTCGTAGTCGGCGAATCCGACCGTGTGCTCGGCAATGAATGCCCGGTCGATCGTGCCGTC
>JBIKYB010000452.1:0-3595 GCA_044355475.1 Prosthecobacter sp. | reverse complement strand
AGTTGCGGTTCCCGGAGAGCACGGAGGCGGCGACGACGTCCTGGCCTTTGACGACATCTTCAATGCCGGCGTCGAGCGGGCCGGAGTTGCCGATGCAGGTGGTGCAGCCGTAGCCGACGGTCTGGAAACCGAGCTTGTCGAGCTCGACCTGGAGGCCGGTCTTGGTGAGGTAATCGGTCACGACGCGGCTGCCTGGGCCGAGGCTGGTTTTGACGGAAGGCTTCACGGTGAGGCCCTTCGCGTTCGCTTTTTTCGCGAGCAGACCCGCGGCGAGCATGACGCTCGGATTGGAAGTGTTCGTGCAGCTCGTGATGGCGGCGATGAGCACAGAGCCGTCGGTGATGGTGTCTTTCGTGTCGGCCTTGCTGTTCACGACGACTTCGGCGGGCTTGAAGGACTCCGCTTTACCGAAACCACCGGCCTTCACATCCGCGCCGAGCAGGTCACGGAACTTCGTCTTCAAAGCGGGCACCTCGATGCGGTCCTGCGGACGCTTCGGACCGGACACGCAAGGCACGACGCCGCTGAGGTCGATCTCCATCTCGGTGGTGAATTCGATGCTGCCTTTCTCCGTGGGGATGCCCCACATGCCCTGCGCCTTGTAGTAAGCCTCGACGGTCTTGCAAAGCTCCTCGCTGCGGCCGGTGCCGCGCAGGTAGGCGACTGTTTCTTCGTCCACGCCGAAGAAGCCCATCGTCGCGCCATACTCAGGCGCCATGTTCGCGATCGTCGCACGATCGGTGACCGGCAGGCTGACCGCGCCGGGGCCGTAGAATTCGACGAATTTGCCGACGACGCCGAGCTTGCGCAGCTTCTGAGTGACTTCGAGCACGAGGTCGGTGGCGGTGACGCCTTCTTTGAGCGCTCCGGTGAGATAGACCCCGACCACTTCCGGCACGAGGAATGTCACCGGCTGGCCGAGCATGCCCGCTTCCGCTTCGATGCCGCCCACGCCCCAACCGACGACGCCGAGGCCGTTGATCATCGTCGTGTGCGAGTCGGTGCCGACGAGCGAATCCGGGTAATACACACCGTCTTTCTCCAGCACACCCTTCGCGAGGTATTCGAGGTTCACCTGATGCACGATGCCAATGCCGGGAGGCACCACTTTGAAGGTATCGAAGGCCTGCTCGCCCCATTTCAGGAACTGGTAGCGCTCCTTGTTGCGCTCAAACTCCAGCGCGAGGTTTTGATTCAGCGCCTGCTGCGTGCCGGCGAAATCGACCTGTACCGAGTGGTCCACCACGAGATCGACCGGCACCAGCGGCTCGACCATCTTCGGGTTCTTGCCGAGCTGCTTCACCTTCGAGCGCATGGCGGCCAGATCGACGAGAAGCGGCACACCCGTAAAGTCCTGCAACACGATGCGAGCGACGGTGAACGGGATTTCATACTCGCCGGGGCTCTTCGCGTTCCAGTTCGCGAGGTTCTTCACATCGGCCTCGGTGACCTTCTTGCCGTCCAGATTGCGCAGCAGCGATTCCAGCACGATGCGGATGGAAACCGGCAGCTTCGAGACTTTGCCGATGCCCGCAGCCTCAAGAGCCGGGAGGGAGTAAAACTTGCCGGCGGAGCCGTTGCCAGTGGTGAAGGTTTGAGGGGTGTTCATTGTCGAGTGTCGCGGGGTATCCAGCAGGGATAGCGAATAGAGCACGAATGACACCAGATTTTTTGTGCTCGCGGCCTTCCCGCGTGATTTTCCGCCTCAAACCAGCCTCCGTCCCAGCCATGCAGCGCGTGCCATGTGATTGGCAGCTTTCTGCGTGATGGCGGTAGCGACGGCAGCCGTATGAACCTCAAGACCTGCCGGTTTGCAGCGAGCAGACGCGGCAGGCGGCGCACAGATCACAGCTCACGCTGTGTGGATTGTCCACGCACTTCGGGCAATGGACGCAAAGCATGCAAAAGGGACGCTGGGTGCCGGTGCTAGCTGCGGGTTGGCAGCTTGAGCGCGTGGCGTCCTTCCTGGCATAGGTACAGGCCCGGGAGGAAAGTGTCTGGATGACAGTGGAAACGTCCGTATTCATGACCGTGGCATGGGGTGAACACCCCACGCATGGCCCAGAGCTCCAAAACGCGCTATTGGTCGGAAGACCAATACGACCAAGTTTTTTTCAGCCGCGTTGCGCGGGCGCTTCTCCTGCTCAACTTCACCCGATGTCCGCCCAACCCGTGACAAACGAACAGCCAGCCTGCTTGAAATGGAGCGGAGGTTCCCTGCCTTTGACGGGGCCGTGTGTCATCGGACGCCGTTCCGACAACGACATCCCCATCAACAACGTGCAGGTTTCCCGCCGCCACGCGCTGCTGATGAGCCATAACAGCGAATGGTGGCTCAACGACTTGGGCAGCCGCAACGGGATCTACCTCAACGGTTTGCGCATCACCAGCGCCCGCCGCCTGCGTGATGGCGATGAAATCCGCATCGCCAACCAACGCATCACGTTTAGCAACGGTCAGCAGGGGCCGCTCCACCGCAGCACCATCGTCGGCAGCACCACGCAGCTTGCGCTGCCGGAGGAGAACGGTGCCTCACACGCCCCGGTGGTCTGCGAGTTGATCATCTCCTCCCTGCAAGGCGAGATTCTGGAGGGCGAGAAGGCTGCGCAGTGGTTTTTTGGCAAAAAGCTGGAGCGCAGCCCCGGAGCGGAGCGTTTCCGCCTTCCGCCGCTGGTGCGTGAGTGGCTGGCCCGCATGATGGAGACTTCAGCAGCGTTTGCCCCGCTGGAAATCCAGGAGGGCGAGAAGAAACTGGTGGTTTCCCTGGCGCGCTGCAAAGACGAGCGCTGCTTCCTGCTACTGCGGGAGGAATCAGCCCAAGTCTCCATCGAACGCCTTCAAAGCCTCGGTCTCACCGAACGCGAAGCCGAGGTCATGCACTGGGTGTGTGAGGGCAAGCAAAACCCCGAGATCGCTGGGATTCTCGATGTCACCCTGCACACGGTGAAACGCCACATGGAGCACATCCTCCAAAAACTCGGTGTGGAGAGCCGACAGAAGGCCATCAAGGCCGTGACGGACCGACTGGGAACGTGAATAATCCAGACTGAGTCATTCGTTCCAGAGCAACCATGAAGAAACGACTGCTGCTCTCGCTCTGCTTTGCCCTGACCACTTCCGCCGAGGAGGCACCGCGACCGAACATCGTGTTTCTCCTGGCGGACGACCTGGGCCGCGCGGACTGCGGCTTCATGGGCGGGAAGGACATCCAGACGCCGCATCTGGACAAGCTGGCGAAGGCGGGGGCGATCCTGGATCAGTTCTATGTGCAGCCGGTGTGCTCGCCGACGCGAGCGGCACTGATGACGGGGCGGTACCCGATACGACACGGCCTGCAGGTCGGTGTGGTGCGGCCCTGGGCTCAGTATGGGCTGCCGCTGGAGGAACGCACGCTGCTACAGGCGCTGAAGGAAGCGGGTTATGAGACCGCCATCGTGGGCAAGTGGCACCTCGGCACCTTCCAGCCGGCTTACCTGCCCTTGCAGCGCGGTTTTGATCATCAATACGGCCACTACAACGGTGCGCTCGATTACTTCACCCACATCCGTGATGGCGGCTTTGACTGGCACAGGGATGACAAAGAAAACCATGATGA
>JBIKYB010000146.1:0-12524 GCA_044355475.1 Prosthecobacter sp. | reverse complement strand
GACCCAGTTTGCGATATGGAAGGCCCTTCTGCTCGCGGAGCGTGGTGACATGGCGGGTGCTGCAACGCGCATAGCGGGCAACATCATCGACCTTCCAAAGAACGGATTCAGACTGGATGGCGGACTGAGGAAGTGGCGTATCTGAGTGAGTTTGAGATGGGCTCATAACACAACAAATAACCTGACCAAATCTTGGCGCTAGTCACCCTTTGAGGTTTCGAGGGTGCATAAGAACGTTGATCGTTTGAGGGTGCGTTCCGTTGCTCGGATGGGATGACATCTATTGTTCAATCCTCAAACCATCGTTTCACTGCCTCAGGGCTAAATCGGACCAGGCGACCAGTCTTGCGGAAAGGCAGGCCTTGGTTTCGCAGATTGCTGACATGTCGAGTGCTACAGCGTGCATATTCAGCCACATCCCGAACAGTCCAGAGGACGGGTGCGTTTTGGGTAGAAGAGTTAAAGGCAGCAGGGGTTTCAGAGGGATTTGGGGTTGCGTTCATCGCCATGATTAGCGTGTCAACCAGTGGGTGCATGTCATCACCATTAGCTTCCACACAAAGCACCTTGTTGCGCAACGAGCACTGCTGCACCTCTGGGCACCCTCACCATTCTTTGAAAAGGGTAGAGATTCGTGTCATGACAAGTTGTGACAACCAACTTTCAAAGTCATTCCATGATGAGCACGATGCCAAAAACCAAGGGGAGAACGATGGTCAGTAAAATTGAAGAGGATGGCAGTATGGTGAACAATGATTGCCCGATAAGTATCCATTGCCAATCGAAGCTACGATGAAGTGATTCGCTCGGCTTGAGGCCTGCCTTGGTCGGGTTCTCGGAGATGTATTTTTGGAAGGCTCGTACTTCCACCTCATCGCGGACGATGTGGTCGTAGCTATGTTTCTGCCAGAAATCGCCGCTGCGGTTCAAAAACAGGTTCAGCTCCCGAGCCGAATGCCTTTTCCGGCTTTGCATAATCTCTTCCAACTCGTTTCCAGGCAGCGGTGTGAGTAGCAGATGCACATGATTGGGCATCACGACGAGGTCGCCAAGTTGATAACGGACACCATCGAAGTGTTTCCAACCATCCAAGAGGATCTGCTGGCATGCGGCAGCCCGCAAAACACACGAACCATGGCCTTCGTCGAGATACCAGTTCAGCTTGCGATTGAAGTGCTTGAGGAACTCCCGCTGCTTCTCAGGAGCCAGCTGAACGAAGCCTTCGGGCCACTTCTCGACCTCAATGCCATGCAGGCTCAGCCAGTGAGTCTTTTCTCTTTCCCACTGTGCCAGCACCCGCTCCGGGATCGAGTCTGCCATTCGATAGGTGACAAAGTAAGTGCACCCCTCCTGCCGCCAGTGCGGCATGTTCGTGAAATAGATGCGGACCGGTTTTCGATCACTGAACGGCTGGATGTTCATCGTAGATTCGATTGTTAATCGAATCTTCCCCAAACCGCTTCGATTGCCAATCGAAGCTACTTCAAGCCGATCACAAAATCCACCAACTCCCGGCACTCGAAAAACGACGGGCCGACCTTGTGGCCTTCGCCGGGGACGATCTTCACGGTGAAGGAGCCGCCGGCGGCTTCGTAGCGCTCTTTGAGGATCTGCGTGTTCAAATCATACGGCACCACCACATCGCTATCGCCATGCACTGCGAACATGGGCACCTTGTTCGCGGCGAGACCGGCGAGGTTGTCGATGGGATTGAACTCCTTCAATCGCGCCACGAGCTCAGCTTCCGGAAGCGCGTAGTCGGCGAACGTGTCCTTCTTCGAGTTCTTCAGCGGCCAGCTCGCCAGATTGCAGACGGGATAGATGCCAACCCAGGCTTTCACCTTGTCTGGATTTCGAAACGCCCACGCCAGCGTCATCATGCCACCGCGACTCTGGCCGAGCAGGATCGGCTTCGCGGAAAAGCCACGCTTCACCATCGCGTCGTAAAACAGCGTGAACTTCGCCGAACTCGCCGGAGAGCCGCGCACCTCTCCGAGATCAAAGCCCGCGAGGCTGATCCCCGCCTTCATGAAGGCGTCGAAATACATCGGGCGTCCCGCCAAAGACACGCCGCCATTCAGCGTCGGCGCATACCAGACCCACGGTTTGCCTTCGGCGAGCTTCGGCGCGGCATAGAGCACCGTTTTGTGACCGCTGACATCAAAGATCTCGGCTTTGACTTTGGGCAAAGGCTCCTGCGCGAGCAAAGGGAGTGCGAGGAGAGTGGTGATGAGTGTGAGGAAACGCATGGCGATGCTATGAACGTGGTCCGCACAGTCCTCTGTGCGGAATTCTCTGCATCAGACCGTTCAGAGGGCTGTGCGGACCACTTTGCCACGGCGAGGCGGTAGATTGAGACGCTCAACAGATCAATCCACGGGATTGATCACGCTACGAAACGGAATGTCGGCGAAGTCCTTCTCGTTCCGGGTGTAGAAGGTCTTGACGCCATTTTTGACAAGCGTCATGCCGAGGACGGTGTCATGGGTGCGCTGATAGGGGAAGCGTGGCTTCTCCAGGATGGAGATCACATCGGCGAAGCAGGCGGTTTCATAGGCACAACAAGCCACGCCGCTTTGCTCGCGAAGAAACCGAATCTGTGCAGCAGCTTGAGCGGCAGACCGCGGCTTTTCGAGAATCTTCGGATGACGCAGGGCCTTGTAAAACTCCCAGAGCACCTGATCCGAAATGATCCACTCGTCTGGATTGGCCAGCATCTCATTCACGAGTTCCAAAGCCTTGGCATGTTCAGGTGCCCGGTTGTTCGCGGCGTAGATCAGAATGTTGGTGTCCAAGCTCTTCATCAGGCGTCGTCGGCGTGGAGGATGGCTTTCATGTTGGCGGCTTTCACCAGCACGGCTCCACCGTCAAAGGTGGGGAAAGTAGGTCGAGACGCTTTCTTGGTCCGTCCGCTGTTCAACATGCCTGCCCGCTGCTCCATGTCGCGATCCACGGCACGGCGAACGATCTCGCTCACAGGCCGGTCTTCGACGCGGGCGAGTTGCCTCAGCATCGCCATCAGTGGGTCAGGAAATAGAATTTGAAGCTTTTGCATGGCTCCATGCTTCGCATGGAGGCGGCCCCGATTCAAGCGTTTCGTCTTTGGGTTATCCGGCAGATTAGTGCCTCGGCTTTTGTAGGCTCAAAGCACTTTATGGCCCCACTGGCAGCGTCTTCAGCCACGCCAGATTGAAGACGTAGTGATTGCGGCTGCTGATGAGCTGGATGCGGCCGTCGCGGGTCTGGATGGCGGCGAGGTAGCCGTTGTGCTCGGCGCGGGTGTCGCTGAGCGGGAACATGTTGCGGTCGATGCCGTTGACGGTGCGCTCTTGGCCGCCGGGGGTGACGAGGCGCTTGTGCGGCCAGGTTTTGCCGTCGTCGAAGGAGATGGCGGCGAAGAGGCCTGCGCCGTTGAAGTCGCCGTTTTGGCTTTGGAAGGTCATGCCGTTGGGTTTGCGGGCATTCGCGGAGAGATCGGTGAAGGAACAGAAGAGCAGCGGGCCTTCACGCAGGCGGATGAGCACCTGACGCTGCACGCTGCTGATGGCGGGGAATTCGGTCGCTTCATGTGTCCAGGTCTTGCCACCGTCGCTGGAGAAGCTGGCGGGTGTTTTGAAATGGAACTTCGCTTGCTCGGCTTCGGTGTTGAGGCGGCCGAAGGTCATGAGGCGACCGTCTTTGAGCTCGACGATGGGCGCGTGGATGCCCGCATGACGCGCAGGGCTGCCGCTCCGGAAGGCTTGCTTTTTGTCGGTGATGGGATCGGAGGTCCAGGTCTTGCCGCCGTCGCGGCTGATGGTGAGGCTGTGGTTGGCTGAATCCTGCGTCATGTAGATCGTGCCGTCGCGGGTGCGGAGGAGTTGATTGCCGATCTCGCTCACGGGCTGAAAGGTTTGCGCCTGGGTCCAAGTCATGCCGTTGTCGGTGCTGCTTCGCGCGATGTCCTCATCGCGACCACGGGCGAAGTGGTAGATTGTCTTGTCGCCATCCCACCAGAGCTTTGGCGCATGGTCATTGATGTCCGCGCCATCCCAGAAGACGGAGGCTGGCTCCCACTCGCTTTTGCCGAGCCGCAGTCGGCTGGCGAGGTTGTTCAGCTCCGTGCCGCCTTCATCGACGCAGGAATACCACACGGCGAGCAGATCGCCGTTCGGGCACTCGGTGATGGCGGGGCTGTGATTGTGCCAGGAGAAGAGCGGACCAAAGGAATCCGGCGGGATGATGACGAAGGGCTTGGGGCCTTCAAAAACCGGTATATTCGGGTCCATCCGCTCGATCTTCGGGGTGCCTTGAGAAACGTTCTGCGCATGCAGTTGCCGTGCTGGAAGCGGTAGTGGCTTTCCAGGTGGTAAATCGGCCAGCACGACGCGAAAGCCGACTTTGTCCGACTTTGTCTGCGGCAGCCACGCGGCGCGATTCGCCGAGCGCAGCAAGCGCACGAAGGTGGAGTGATGTCCGCCGCGAATGACGCGAAAATCGCCGTCCACACGGCCCAGCGGATCGCTTTGATCGCCTGCCTCATACGGACCATACCAGTCGAGGCACCACTCGGAGAGATTGCCGTGCATGTCGTGCAGACCCCAGGCATTCGCAGCGCCTTGAGCCACGCGTAGATCGCGTTTTGTGCCAGCGCTGTATTCTTTGGGCATCGGCTTATCCTGGAAGAAGCGCTCGCGAAATCCCGAGCTGTCCGTCCACGGCTGAAAGCCCTCCGGCAAGGTGTCGCCGGTGTAAAACAGCGTCGTCGTGCCCGCACGGCAGGCGTATTCCCACTCCGCCTCCGTGGGCAGGCGATAGGTCTTGCCCTCCTTCTTTGAGAGCCACTCGCAGAACTTCACCGCCTGCTCCCAACTGATGCCGCCTACCGCCACATCGCCTTCTTTGTCGCCCACGCGAAAATCTGCGTCCATCGCCCGATACTGGGCCAGCGTGACCTCCGTGGCAGCCATGAGAAACGCCTGTGTGATCGTCACCCGATGCGCTGGCTTCTCATCCCAGTCCGCGTCATCGAACTTCTCGGGATGCTTCGTGATCTTGTAGTCAGATGCGGGTCCATCCTGCCCCATGATAAAGCTGCCCGGCGAGATCGGCACGAGCTTCATGCCGATGGAGTTCGTGATTGGCTCGGCGGAGAGCAGTGGGCTGAAGGCGAAGAGAAAAAGGAGCGAGCGCATGTGTGCGGATGTGAACGCCTACTTCCGCTGCCACCTGTCGTTCATATTCTGACCTATCAGATTTAGATCTTGACCTGCCACTTTGAAAAAAGTCACGCTGGCTTGCGGTTTGGCATTAGCTTTCATGCCATGCGCCGCCTGTTTTTTACGCTCTGGGCCATCTCAGCGATCCCACTCAACCTTTGGGCTCATCCTGCTTTACTGGGTGAGTATCCCGAACGTTTTCCCGGCAAGACGTTGCAGGTGATTCGGCAGGAGTGGGAGCCAGAACCCGAGAATGCTTGGAATGAAGCCGATTTGCAGAATGAGGCGAGACTGCTGGCGGAAGGTTGGACCTCATTGCCCGTGCTGGAGCGTGATTCGCGAATCAATCGTCTGATGATGGAGAACCGGCGAGGCGAATACCGGAAGCGCTTTGCCAATCTCGCGCATGACATGGCGGACCTCGCCACCGCCGACGCGACGGAGGCCTCGCTTTACCTCATCTGGCGGCTGGATCATGTGGCAGAGGACGATGGCTTTTTCGACGAACTGACCTCCGGATCGTGGGATGAAAAGCCAGTGGACCGTGATGAGCGCACACGCCGTTGGAGTGAGGAACGTGATCAGGAGGCTGCGGTGTTGGTGAAGCGTGCCGATGCCGCTAGCCCCGACCTGCGTCCGCACTGGCTGGTCCAAGCCGGAGCGCTGGAGTTCCGGCACCGTCGCCATTCACAGGCTGAAAACCTCTTCCGTCAGGTCCTGGACGCCTTTCCGAAGCATCCACGTGCCGAGGTGGCCATGTTGATGCTTGCCCGACTGAGGTATGACCAATGGAGACAGGAGAAGCGCTCGTATCATACTGATGGTCCCAAGCTGCTTCAGCTCCAGAAAGCGTGGTGGGACGCCTGCTCAGCCTATCGCAATGTTTATCCAAAAGGCAGGTTTCTGCTCGATCTCATCGGCTGGGAAGCAGGCTATGAATGGAAAAATGGAAACAGTAGAGAAGCGATGGATCTCTTCCTTGCCCAATCTGCTGCTGAGGATCATCCAGAAGTCCGCAGGCGGGCGTTTCAGCAGATCGAGTGGATGCTGCGTGATCTGGTGCAGGTCGAATCTCTGCCGTGGGATGAGATTGCACGCGAGCCGCTTGTCGCGCTCCGTCTGGGCTACCACCTGCTGGATGCCCGCAGTCAGACTGACCTCGGAGCCATCATGCAACGCCGCAGCGGTGAAGACCACCGGGTGCTGGAAACCCTGGTGCCGGACCTACATGCGGTGAGATCGCGGGCAGCGACAGCATGGACAGCTCTCGATCAGGCGCTGGATCGGGCTACGGAGGTCTATCGCGGAAAGTTTGCACCGGTGCGTGAGGCCTTGCACATCTGGTCACTGAACATGCGTGGTAACGCATCGGTAGCCACAGGCATGGAGGCAAAGCCCTACGCGGGTCCTGGCGAAGATGATCTGGCTCTCGCGAAGACCTTTGCGTGGATCAAGGCAGGACGGTCGGCGGAGTCACTGCGTGCTTTGGATGCATTCCAGTCAAAATACGCAGTATCTCCCCTGAACCGTGGACTGACCATGCGACGGGTCGATGCATGGATCGAGCTGGGAGGTGATCACGAAGCGCTTTCTCAGCTTTGGGAAATGATGGAGGGGCGTGACACCTCCACTCTGCACGATTCGATCGAGGACTCTCCGGCTCTGCATCTTCCCGGCGAGGTCACGCAGCGTGTGGCCGCGATTCTGACTTTTGCGCCCCTAGATAAGCTTGCGGCAGCAGCCGAGGCGGCGAAGCAGCGCCCACATCTCCGCTCTGCACTCTGTGGTGCTCTCCGCACGCGACACCTGAGTCGTGGCGAGTTTGAAGCCTCACTTTCTTATGCGGCTGAATCTGATTTTGAGCACTGGCAGGATCATCAGTGGGGCGAAGAGCCATCAAAGAAGGCGACTCGTTGGAAGGACGCGGTCGAAAAACTCAAGCTGCTCACACAGGAGGCGAAGGATGCGTCCTCGTGGAATGCCCTGGCTAAAGCATGGCAAAAGCAATCCGATCTGCTCGACTACGGCCACGTTTATCTGCCGCAGCCTTATTTCGTCGCGAGCCTGAGCGCGCCATCGCACGAACTGAGGTCGCTTGCCGCCTACTTGCATCTCAGCGATGCTGCCGCTGCGTCCATTCTCGATTCAAGGCAGGTGCATACTCACGCGAGGATGTGTTTCGAGAAGGCCGGAAATCTGGAGGCGCTTCACGAATGCCTGCGGCAGCGTGCCGAAGTCACTCCCTACTGGATGGACCGAGCCGTGGAAATCGGTGATGCGCGACTGTCTCGTGAACTCGTGGCTAGAATTCAGCGCCCGGAGGTCGTGCCATGGTCACTTCGGCCGGTAAACAGTCTCGGCGAATGGAAACCTGGGCGTAGTGCCCTTTGGCAGGTCGAAATCCAGATTGCTTCTGCCCTCGGCAGCGTCACCGAAGGTTTTTGGGAACATGCGGCATCGCTGAAGAAACTACACGAAAAGGTTCAAGCACTCGTGAGCAGCGAAAAGCCGTTGAGCGAAGTGGACGCCGAACTCGGGCGTATGCGTGAAGAGGTAAGAAAAGATGCTCCTGTGTTGAAAGCGGCATCTCTTCTAAACCACATCGATGACTTCAGGCTTTTGGCAAAAGTCCCGGGCTTGGAACGTGCGCTCTTCTCGCGTTACGCGAGCCTCCGGCTGCAAAACCAGCCGATGCCACAGGATGATCCCGCATTTCAACCAGTGAAGGATTTTGTGAGCTTCTGGAACGCTGTGATTACCCCCAGTGTGATCAAAGCGGACGAGCCTTCCTGGCGACGTGTCAGCGCGGAAACCCAAGTGCACCGAATGACAGCCTTCTTGGCGGAACACCCACAAAGCGTCAAAAGAGAGGCCGCCTTGGCGCGACTGGCCGTCAACACGCTGCGGATGTCCCGCTGCCACTGTGCATTGAAAACCAATGAAGAGGGCTACGCGGCCTTCGTGGTCGAACGTGGTGTTCCATTCGATTTGAAAGCGGTCGTCACTGCTGTGGAAAACTACGAGCAAGAGTTTCCCAAGGGCCGCTATCTGCACGAAATGCGCTTGATACGCGGGTTGGCCGCCGCGGAGGTCGGCGATTGGAAAGCTGCGCTTGGACAGCTCATTCCCCTTCTAAACGATGCCGTAGCCCGTGATCTGCATTTGGATGCGAGCAACACGGTTAGCTCCATTTTCATGAGACTGCTGGAATCAGACCATCGACTGGCCGTGAAAGCCGCCATTACGGCGGTGCCAGGTGCCAGAAAAAAGCTCATGGCCTTTGTGCGCACGCCTTCGTGCGCCTGGAGGCTTCGATTGATCGACGAGTGGCTGGCCTCATGGGCAACTGAATGAACTCGCAGCGCCGGGGCATCACTTCCGCTGCCACCTGTCGTCTTTCTCCAGCACGGAGCGTGCGCCTTCGCTGTTGAGCCAGGCTTTGGCCTCGGCGTCGCCATTGAGGAAGGTGTCCCAGAAGGCGGTGCTGAGGGCGAGGATGGCGCGGTGATGGTTGGGATTTCGATTCGCACCCTCGCCGGGCAGGGCGCGTTCGCCGAAGGCTCCGTGCTCGGCTTCGTGGAGCACGAGCTCGTATTTGTCGCCGGGCGGCAGCGCGGGATAGACACCGAGACGCGAATCGAGATCGCCACCGATGGTCATGGCACCGATGCGGGCGACGTCTTTTGTTCCTGTCATGAGCAGCCACGGCAGCGTCACAGTGCCAAACGCACGCACCGCGCTGCCTGCGGCGGGCACGCTGGGGCTCATCATGACGGCGGCTTTGATACGCGGATCGGTGAAGCGTGCGCCACCGACGGGCAGGCTTTGTCCGCTGACGGCCTGAGTCGTCACCGCGCCGAAGGAATGGCCGGACATGCCCACGCGAGTGAGATCGAGCCTGCCACGCAAGGCGTGCGCCTCGTCCGCATGCCAGCGAGTGAGTTGATCGAGCACTGCCGGGATGTCGGCCACGCGGAGCATGAAGTTTTCGAGGCTCGCGGCCTGCTTCATCGCCATCGGGATCTGCGCGGGGCGTTGGCCGCGCCACACGGATTCATCGCTGCCGGGATGCTGCACAAAGACGACCGCGTAGCCGCGTGCGGACCAGTGCTTGCCGAGATAGGGGTTGTTTTGGCACGAACCGCCGAGTCCATGGCTGAAAAGCACCACCGGCGCAGCTTGGGTCGTCGCGGGCAGATACACGCGGATGGGCAAAGCGCGGTCGCGTTTCGCATCCTGCACGGTGAAGTCGAGCGGAGCCGTCAAAGCGGCCTCAGGCAACTTCAGCGGGTCATACGCAAAAACCGCCGTGACGGCGAAACAGGTGAAAAAGGCGACAACGAGGGAATTCATGGCTTCGGAGTCTTTTTAGAACTCCGGGCAGCGCGAGTGGTCGCTTCATTGTTCACCTTTCGGTTCGAAAGAGTGCTCTCGTGGGCCGAGTTCACATGCCGTCGCTGCTCAAAGCCTATCCAACCATGATTTATCGTCCCATCGCCTTCCTTCGCATCGGTCTCATGCTGCTCGTCAGCACCTTGGCTGCTCATTCCGCTGATAAAGCTCTGCCACGGAGCACCCCTGAGCAGCAGGGGATTTCCTCGGCTACGGTGCGTGACTTCATCGAGACGGCGGACAAGCAGATCAACACGCTGCACAGCTTCATGCTCGTGCGTCATGGTCACGTCATCGCGGAGGCGTGGTGGAAGCCGGAGTCGGCGGAGAAACGGCATGTCATGTGGTCGCTGAGCAAGAGCTTCACCTCCGCCGCCATCGGTCTCGCGGTCGCGGAGGGAAAACTGACACTCGATGATCCGGTGCTGAAGTTTTTCCCCGATGAAGCGCCTGCGGAGGCGAGCGAGAACCTCAAGGCCATGCGCGTGCGCGACCTGCTCTCGATGAGCGGCGGGCACGAGGTGGAGCCGAAGTTTGGTTTCGACACCGGTCCGTCGGTGAAGGGATTCCTTGCGCATCCGGTGACACAGAAGCCAGGCACCTTTTTCCGCTACAATACGCCAGGCACCTACATGCTCTCCGCCATCCTCACGAAGACCACGGGCCAGACCGTGCTCGATTACCTCAAGCCACGCCTCTTTGAGCCTCTCGGCATCGAAAGCCCCGTGTGGGATGCCAGCGCGGAAGGCCACAGCCTCGGCGGATACGGCCTACACATCCGCACGGAGGACATCGCGAAGTTTGGCCAGCTCTACCTCCAACGCGGCAAGTGGAACGGGCAGCAATTGCTCTCCGAAAAATGGGTCTCAGAAGCCACCTCGAAGCATGTGGACAATTCCAAAGCTCCGAGCGGCAAAACGTCCGACTGGCAGCAAGGCTACGGCTTTCAGTTCTGGCGCTGCCAGCACAACTGCTTCCGTGGTGATGGTCGCGACGGCCAAATCTGCCTCGTGATCCCCGAGCACGACGCCGTCATCGCCATCACCGCACAAACCGGCCAGATGCAGACCGAACTCGACCTCGTTTGGGAGAAGCTGTTGCCCGCCTTCGCCAAAGACGCGCTGCCAGCGAACGCCGCCGAACACGACAAGCTCCAGCAAGCCACCGCGAACCTCACCGCGCATCCCGCACCGCCGAAGAAGGCGAAGTGATGATTTGCAGGCTTCGCATCATCATGAGGGATCTTCTAACCGCTGATAAGACGCTCATTTGACGCTGATATCAGAGGTTTGAAATTAGCGTCTGGTTAGCGTCAAATCAGCGGTTTTTTATCTCTGCGACACACCTCCAAATTTCCGCAATCTGACGGCTCAATGTCTAAAAAATGCTACGCGACCATTCCATCATGAAACGCCTCCTCCTTGCTCTCGCCTGCTTCACCTCGCTCCAAGCCGCTGAACCCTACACCGAGAATCCCGGCAAGCAGGGCGATGGTGCTTTCGAGGTCGGGCCGGAGTATCGGATTGATCCGGATTTGACCGACAAAGGCAATCCGAAGGGGCGGAAGTTCGAGTTCATGATGAAGCTGGCCGACAGCAAGATCTTCGACGGCACGGACAAGACGCTGGAGCCGGACAAGAAGAAGGTGAACACGGAGCGGAAGATCACGGTGTATGTGCCTGCGGCTTACAAGGACGGCCAGAAGGCTCCGCTGCTCGTCATTCACGATGGACCGGGCCAGTTGAAGCTCACCAGCCATGCGCTCGACAACCTCACGAACTCGAAGGACCCGCAGCGCAAGCTCCCCGCGTTTGTCTGCATTGCCGTGCAGAATGGCGGCAACGACGGCAAGAACAGCGAGCGCGGCCTGGAGTATGACACGATGTCGGATCGCCTCGCCCGCTTCATTCACGACGAGGTGCTGCCTGCCGTGCTCGCGAATGCCGAGATCCGCGCCGCGTATCCAAAGTTCGCGCTAACGGAGAATCCGTGGGGTCGTGCGGTGATGGGTTGCAGCTCCGGCGGGGCCGCCGCGCTGACGATGGGCTGGTTCCGGCCGGATTGGTTCCGCCGCATCGTCGCCTACTCCGGCACCTTCGTGGATCAGCAGGACGACGACGCGCCCGAGGAGTCCAAGTTTCCGCTCGGTGCCTGGGAGTATCACTCCGGCATGAAATTGATCGAAACGAGCGAGCCGAAGCCGCTGCGCATCTTCACCCACGTCTCCGAAAACGACAACCGCGCCAACGACGCCGAAGAAACCTATCACAACTGGGTCATGGCCGGCATGCGCACGAACGTCGCCCTCGATCAAAAAGGCTACCACCACCGCTATGTCTTCAGCAAAAAGACCGGCCACTGCGACAAGCGCGTCTTTGAGCACACGCTGGCCGACACGCTCGTCTGGCTCTGGCGCGGGTGGGAGGGGTGAAGAAGCCTTGGCTACTTGTTTGTCGCATTCACAGCCAGTTTAATCGTCTGTGAATCAAAATCGCTCACATAGAGGCGGTCTTGGAGGATGCGGTATTTTTCAAACTCGCTCTCGGCATGGGCTTTGGCGATCTCGGCGGTGACTTTGCCGGCATCTTGCAGGATTTCACGGTCGGTGGCGGCGATGAAGCGGTTCAGGCGAGTTTCCCAGTCCTGCATGGTCATGGGGATTTGGCGCAGGGCCATGTCCTCGGCCACATCGAGGTAGGCAGAGACGAGGCGCTGCAATTGGGCGGCCTCGCTTTCGGTGAGGTAGTTTTTGGCGACGCTGACATCGAACTTTTGGATTTTGCCTTTGGGGCCGTCCTTCCAAGTGGTGAGGCCCATGTGATCCTTGGCGGAATCGGCGCGGAGGTAGATGACCTCAGCCGCCGTGTGACCGTGAATAGCCCAACGAAGTTTGTTTTGCACAGTGGCAAAGAACCGCTGGGTGGCGGCGGCTGT
>JBIKYB010000145.1:0-12550 GCA_044355475.1 Prosthecobacter sp. | reverse complement strand
GCTGGATCTTGCGCGTTACGCCGACACCAGCGGCACGCACAACGACCTGGACCGCCCTCATGCGTGGAAATACCGCGACTACGTGATCCGCAGCTTCAACGACGACAAGCCCTACGCCCGCTTCGTTGCCGAGCAGATCGCGGGTGATGAAATCGACGACGCAGATGAGCAAAGCCTCATCGCCACCGGTTTCTGCCGCAACGGCACCAGCAATGACGACAACATGGGCAAAAACGACGACGCGCTGGCGCAATACCGCGCCGACCAGCTCGACGATGTCATCTCCACGACGAGCAGCGTCTTCCTCGGCCTCACCGTCGGCTGCGCCCGCTGCCACGATCACAAAACCGATCCGCTGCTGCAACGCGATTACTACAGCCTGCTCGCCATCTTCAACGGCACCGAAAAATTTGGCCTCGTCCCCGGCACGCAGGACAAAAACGACAAGCGCATCAAGATCGACGAGACCGCCAAAGTCCACGCACTCATCGAAACCAGCCCACAGGTGCCCGTCACACGCATCATGCTCCGCGGCAGCGCCTTGAATCTCGGAGAAGAAGTCGGACCTGCTGTTCCGACGCTCTTCAAGCCTGTTTCGTTCCCATCACCTGCCACCAAGACCTCGCTTCGCCGCAAAACCCTCGCTGAATGGATCACCTCTCCTGATAATGCCCTGACCTGGCGTGTCATCGCCAATCGCATCTGGCAGCATCATTTCGGCCAAGGCATCGTTGCTTCACCCAGCAACTTCGGGTTCACCGGCAGCAAGCCTACCCATCCCGTGCTGCTCGATTACCTCGCCCAGCAGCTCATTCAAAACGGCGGCCGCTTCAAACCGCTGCACAAGATGATCCTCATGTCAGCCGCGTATCGCCAATTTGCCGCCCCTTCGCCCTTGGCTCTTCGCCCCCAGCTCCTCCGCATGGAAGCCGAAGTCATCCGCGACTCCATCCTCGCCGCCAGCGGCAAGCTCAATCCCAAACTCGGCGGCCCCGGCATCAAACCACGTCTGCGCCCCGATCTTCTGCCCACCAGCCAGCGCAACAAATGGCCGCTGCTTCAAAAAGAAGGCCCGGAGCAATGGCGGCGCAGCATTTACATCTACATCAAGCGGCAGCTTCTCATGCCGAGCATGGAACTCTTCGACGCGCCCACCACCACCGACAGTTGCGCCATTCGGCTCGACAGCACCGTGCCCACTCAGGCCCTCGTGCTCATGAACGACGAGTTCGTCGAGGAACAGGCTGTCTTCCTCGCCCAACGCGCCACCTCCGACACACTCGAGAAGACCATCCAGCGCATGTTCATGCTCACGCTGAGTCATGAAGCCGATGCCAAACGACTCCAGCAGTCCCTCGACTTCGTGAAAGCCCGCGAAGCTACCAGCACACGCGATCAAGCCCTCGCCGACCTCGCTCACGTCTTGTTCAACAGCAGCGAGTTTGTGTACATCCAGTGAAGTGCCGCCTTCGTCATCATGATGAGTAGCACCATTAGTCTTCTGGCGGCTTGAACAGACGCATGCGATTCGAAGGGGCTTTTCGCCGCCCATCATAGATCCACAAAGCGGGATCGTGCTCCAAAGGCGAAGGCGCCGGGGTTTCCCCCGACGCCTTCATGTGGATCGGCCCTCATAAGCCGGATTCTGTGTCCCCGACATCTTGCGACGCCTGGCTGTGATCATTTATCTGTCAGGCCGAGCGACCGGCCTGCCCTCGCTTGCGCGATGGTGCGACTATTACCCGGAGTTATCCATCCCTTGCGGGACTTGCGGCCAGGCGGGCCTTTCTCCTGTTCTGTCTTGCACCGCATGAGGTTTGTCGTGCCCCCTTCCTCGCGGTTGGGGCGGTGGGCTCTTACCCCGCCGTTTCACCCTTACCCCCTTCGCTCTTGCGAGCTACGGAGGGCGGTTTGTTTTCTGTGACACTGTCTGTGACCGCGGCTTGCACCGCAGCCCCCACGCTTTCACGTGGCATGCTGCCCTATGGTGTCCGGACTTTCCTCTGGCATGCTGCCTTGCGGCAAGACACCAGCGATCACTCCGACCGACCCACAGCCAGAGTAGAGGGACGAAACGCAATGTCCAACCTCAATTCCCGGCAGCCGCTTTGAACAGTTTTAAGAGCGTGTGCCCTTCGGTGTATTGGATGTCACTGATCTTCCAAGCATTGTGCTGCTGCGCGAGCTTGAAGGTGATGCGGGTCTTCTGATCGAAATTCATGAAGCTGGCCACCACCGTGGCCTTGCCCCCATCGACCTTGGCCTTGTTGACGACGAAGTTTTTGATCTCCGAGTCCTGAGCGTTGTAAAGCGGGTCGAAATCAATCACGCCAACTTCACCCTTGGATTCCTTGGCGTCCTTCCACAGGAAATCGGCCAGTTCTTTGGCAAAGTAGCGGTCCACCAGCGCACGATTCTGGTCCTGGAAGAAGGGCGACTTCTCCGCGTCATGCGCCTTGTAGATCTACGCCACCAAAGCCTCTGGAGTCACCGCTTGGTCTGCGGCGGAAATGATTGAGCTGAAGGAAAAGAGCAGCAGAAAGAATGAAATGGCACGCATGAAGCTGCTGTCGCCGTAAAGCGGCCAAAGTCGAGGCTGCTGTCATTGGCCACGCTTCTTCTGTTTCGGCTCCTCCGGCAATGGCTGGCCCTTTTGCGCGGCTTCCCATTCGGCGTAGCCCTTGCCCTTGCGGTTGCCGAGGTACTTGTAGGTGTCAAAGATCGTGGCATTGCCGAGAACGCGGGGATCTTTCTCCTCCTTGAGCATGGCTTCCATCTTTTCACGCAGTTCCTTCTTGGTGGCGGCGAACTTGGGATCAGTGGCGAGATTTTTCAGACATTCGGGATCATTGGCGATGTCAAACAGCTCCTCCTCAGCCCGGTAAGCGAACGCGAGATCGTAGAACGGACCCTTGTTCTCGACGATCCACGCTTTGGTCGGTCCGTCGTCGCAGTTGCGGTAGCCAGTCTCAGGATTGCAGGCAGGCCAGCGCTCGGGGTGGTAGTTGTGGCTGTAGAAAAATTCCGGCGTGCGGATGGCGCGCACGGGATAGCCCCAGTCGTTCGGACGACCGATGTCGTGCCGCTCTTTGCCAGCGAGCATGATTTTGCGATCTTCAATGAAGCCGCTTTTTTCACTGCGCAGGATGTTCGCGAGGCTTTTGCCGCTCATCTGCTCGTGAACGGGCAATCCGGCCAGTTCGAGATAAGTCGGCGCGAGATCGCGGACGTTGATGAAATCCTCAACGACGCGGCCTGGCTTGATCCCCTTCCCCCAACGCATCGCCAGTGGCAGATGATAACCATCTTCATAAATCTGGCCTTTCACGCGTGGAAACGGCATGCCGTGGTCGGAGGTGACGATGATCAGCGTGTCTTCAAGCAATCCCTGCTTCTCCAGCATGTCCATCGCTCGGCCAATGTAGGCGTCGGCATACTCGACTTCGATGGCATAGTCGGCGAGATCACCGCGCACAATCTCATTGTCGGGGAAATAACCCGGCACCTTCACATCACTCAATTTCTTGCCGAGGCGCACGCCGGAGTTGAGTTCGTAGCCACGGTGCGGTTCCTGGAAGCCCATCCAGAAGCAGAACGGCTTCTTCGCATCGCGCTGGTCGAGGAATTTGGCGAAGTTGGCCGTGTAATCGTTCTTGCCGATGCCGGTGGCGGGCGGCGTGGCTTTCACCTCATCAAAGCTCGGCCCGGCAGGATTGCGCGTGCGGCCATTGAGCTTGAAATCGCCCGGCCCCCAGCCTTTGCCGGTCAAACCGATGTCGTAGCCGCCTTTTTCGATCAGATCTGGATACACTGCGAATTTCGGCGGGAAGATGCCGCCGTGGCAGACGGCCTCCTCAAGCTGCCAGGAGTTGCGGCCGGTCAAAATCGTCGCTCGACATGGACTGCACTTCGGATTGGAGGTGAAGGCATTCTTGAACAACACGCCCTCCTTCGCCACGCGGTCGAAGTTGGGCGTCTTGACCCAGTCACAGCCATAAGCTCCCGCGTGCTGCCAGCCCCAGTCGTCAAAGATGATGAACAGGATGTTCGGGCGCGGTGCGTCGGCAGCCTGAGTGGCCGGAAGGAACGTGAAGATGGCGAGCGCGAGCAGAAGGAGCTTCATGCGCGGTGAAACGCGCACGCAGACACCAACTTGCAGCCGCAGAAAGATCGCCCAAGGAATCCAGAAGACTTCCCGCCGATCTATTTTTTGATGCGGTACAGATTCCCCTCGGTGCGGATCAGCAAATCGGAGCCGATGACGGCGTAAGAGGCGAGGGAGCGCTCATCGAGATTGTTTTGAGCAAGGATTTGGAAGGTCTTGCCGGGTTTCACGACGACTCCGAGACCTTTTTCGTCCTGGAGGTAGAGTTTGCCATCGGCGACCATCAAGGAGGCGGAGATGGGGCCAGTGCAACGCTCAGAGTAGTGGATCTGGCCGGTTTTGGCGTCGGCGCAGGTCAGGATGCCGTTGTCGGCCACGAAATACAGTTCATCGCCGATCACCGCCATGCTGGGATTGTGCGGCACGGCTTTGTCGATGGTCCAGGCGACGTGCGTGCCTGTGACATCGCCTTTGCCGTCCACCTTGATGGCCAGGAGCACCGGCTTGTCGTAGCTGCTTGAGACAAAGACCATGCCATGCGCATAAACCGGGCGCGGGACGACGCTGTAGCCCTGATCGTAATAGCAGCGCCAGATTTCTTCGCCGGTCTTCGGATTGAGCGCGTTCACCACGCCGCTGCCGGGGCTGATGAGCTGCTTCTGGCCGTTCACGTCGATGATGAGCGGCGTGCAGAAGGAAAACTTCTTTTTCGCGTCCGACTGCCGCGCGAAGGCCCAGCGCTGCTTGCCGGTGGCTTTGTCGATCGCGATGACCTTGGGCTCCGTTTCGGCGTCGGCGGAGAAGATGAGCATGTCTTCAAACAGCACCGGGCTGCTGCCAGCGCCATGCACTGGCGAATACGCGTACTCCTGTGTGGCCCAGACGGGCTTTCCCGTCGCCGCGTCGAGGCAGGCGGTACCGAGATGGCCGAAGTGGACGTAGAGCCTGCCATTTTCAAAGACCGGCGTCGGACTGGCGTGGCTGTTTTTGCGGTGCATACGCGGCGAGGTGGCGGTGAAGACCTCCACATCCCAAACCGGCTTCCCCGTGGCCGCGTCGAGCGCCAGCGCATGCAGCGAGCGGTTGGCTTTGGGATCTTCCACGCCACCGACCGGCAGCGCGGAGGTGAGGAAGATGCGATCACCGATCACCACCGGTGAAGACCAGCCGATGCCCGACAACGGAGCCTTCCAAGCGATGCCCGCCGTCGGACTCCAGGTCAGCGGCAGATTCGTGGCTTCCGACTGACCTTGGGCATTGGAGCCGCGGAATTCAGGCCAGTCGGCGGCGGTGAGGAGCGAGGTCGAGAGAAGGAGGACGAGGGAGATGCGCATGAGGCGGAAAGAACGCACGCAAAACGGAGGCGTTTGCAAAGAACGACACACAACCTGCGTCAGCACGCCGCTCAGGAGCAAGGTGGGCGGCGGGGACGCTCGTTTCGGAAGACTGACGTCTTCTGCTACGGATCACGCGCCTTCAGGCAGCGCCACATAGGGATCCTCACTGAGGACGACTTTCTTCGAGCCGCTGAGGAGCTTGATCCACTCGCGGAGGCAGCCGAGGAAGATGACGGCGACGGCGATGAGGAAGAAGGCGGTAACGACGGTATCGACGGTGAAGTTGAACTGCTGCGCGGCCCAGGCTTTCATTTCCACCGGCGTGCCACCAGCGGCGACCTTGTCGCCGTAGAATTTCGCTCCGGAGATGAAGCCCATGCGCGGATCTTTGTCGAAGAGCTTGATGTAGCCCGCTGTGAAGGTGGCGCTCATGAGGAAGAGCAGCGGGATGACGGTGACGAGTAGGTAGCGGGCCTTGCCCATCTTGATGAGGATCGTGGTGCCGAGGCAGAAGGCGATGACGGCGAGGAGCTGGTTCGCGATGCCAAACAGCGGCCAGAGGGTGTTGATGCCGCCAAGCGGATCGACCACGCCCTGATAGAGGAAGTAACCCCATGCGGCGACGAGCAGGGCGCTGGCGAAAATATTCGCGGGAAGGCTGCGCGTGTTGCCCAGAGGTTTCCAAATGCCGCCGAGGAAGTCCTGGAGAATGAATCGCCCCACACGTGTGCCCGCGTCGATGGTCGTCAAAATGAACAGCGCCTCAAACATGATGGCGAAGTGATACCAGAACGACATCCATGCCGGGCCAAAAGCACGAGCGAACATCTGCGCCATGCCGACGGCGAACGTCGGCGCACCGCCGACGCGGCCGAACATGGTTTTCTCGCCGATGTCAGCGGCCAGTTTGTCCATGCCTGCCACGGTGACGGGGAACCTTCCATTATCCACCGCGCTGATGACCGCTACGACTTCCTGCGGTGCCATGGTCTTGTTAATGCCAGCATTGATGGCGAAGTATTCGCCGGGTTGCAGCGCACAAGCGGCAACGAGCGCCATAAGAGCGACGAGCATTTCTGTGACCATCGCGCCGTAGGCCACGCTGCGGATGGAGTCTTCGCGATCGAGCAGTTTGGGCGTCGTTCCCGATGAAATGAGTGCGTGGAAGCCCGAAATGGCCCCGCAGGCGATAGTGATGAAGACAAACGGGAACACCGAGCCGAGGAAGACGAGACCGGTGCCATCCACGAACTTCGTGAGCTTCGGCATCTGCAAATCAGGAGCCACCCAGATGACCACAACGGCCAGAACGGCCACGGTGCCGATCTTCATGAAGGTGCTGAGGTAGTCACGCGGCGCGAGGAGCATCCAAACTGGCAGCACCGAGGCCGCGAAGCCGTAGATCATGATCGACCAGGCGATGGTCTCGCCCTTGTAGTCAAAGAAGTGCTCAATGCCCCATTCCTTGAGGTTGCTGCCGGCCCACACGCTGGCGATGAGGCCGACGATGCCGAAGATGGTGATGTCGCGCACGCTGACTTTGAAGATCGTGTGACCAAAGCCCATGATGAAGGCCAGCGGGATCGTCATCGCGATGGTGAACAGGCCCCAGGGGCTTTCGGCGAGCGCTTTGACCACGACGAGGCCGAGCACTGCGAGCAGGATCGTCATGATGGCGAGCACAGAAACCATCGCCACGAAGCCGACGAGAGGATTAACCTCCTCTTTGAGCATCTGGCCCACCGATTTGCCGCCGCGACGGATGGACGCGAACATCACGATGGCGTCATGCACACCGCCGCCGAGCGTGGCGCCGATCAAAATCCACAGCATGCCCGGCAGATAACCAAACTGCGCGGCTAGCACCGGTCCTACGAGCGGTCCTGGTCCGGCGATGGCAGCGAAGTGATGGCCGAACACGACCCACTTATTCGTCGGCACGAAGTCCTTGCCGTCCTGCTTCGTATGCGCGGGCGTGGCACGGTGGCCGTCCAAAACGAGCACCTTGGTGATGAGCCACTTGCTGTAAAAGCGATAAGCGACGGCAAACGAGCACAACCCGGCGACCACGAGCCAGAGGGCGTTGATCGTTTCACCTTTGTGAAAAGCAGAGAATGCGACGGAGCCAGCACCGAGGGCGGAGATGGCGATCCAGATGAGAATTTGCAGAGGCTTGGGCATGGTTTGGAAAAGTTGTCCAGTTGCTGCGCAACTGGAGATTTAGAATGAGGGGACCCGTTGCGTAGCAACTGGGCTACTTTTTGGCAGGCTTCGGCGGTGGAGGCTCGACGTAAGGTGGATTGGTCATCGCTCCGGGGGCGGTTTCTTTGAGATTGGGGGTGAGTTCGGCTTGAACGTCACCGAGCGCCCATTTCACGCCGCCGACAAGGATGTTTTGGAAGGTGGGATTGGTCCAAACGTCCTCGCGATGACCCATGGCTGTGTACCAGACGCGGCCATCGCCTTCCTTGCGTGCCCAGGTGCTCGGGAAGGCCGGGCGCTCGTATTCCTTGCCAGTCATGGCCGGGGAGTCGATCACGCTGAGCACATGGATGTCAGGCGCGAAGTCCTTGAGAGAGTACCATTCTTCCTGGAAGCCGTATTCGGTGCCGACATTCTCAAAGCCGGGGAATTTGGGATTGGTGACGGTGTTTTTGGCGACCTGCTGCGCCCCATGCTTGATGAACTCACCGCCGAGGAAGCGCACATACGAATCGGCCTTCTCGCCGTGGTTCAAATAACGGTCCGGTCCTTTTTTCGACTCGTTGTTGGTGTGGAAGGTGTCGCTGGCGGAGTGGGTGCCGATGAAACCTTTGCCCGCCTTCACATAATCAAACAGCGCCTGCTTGCCTTCGGTGGACATCGGCGGCTGCTTGTCAGTGCCTTCGCTGCACAGATCCCCGGTGGTGTAGAAGAAGACGGCATCGAACTGGTTCAGGTAATCTTTGCTGAACTTGGAGCCGTCTTTGGAGAACTCGAAGTCCCAGCCGTTCTTCGCGCCGAGCTCCAGCAGCACTTTTTCCGCATGGCTTGGCTGGCCGTTCTTCCAGGAGATGACGCTGTGCTCAAAGCCGCTGGATTTCGTGAAGAAGAGGATCTTGCGCTTGGCAGGAGCGGCGGCAAACGCCACGGCGCAGACGGCGGCGGCGAGAAGCAAGGGAGCGACGAGTTTTTTCAGCATGTAGGGTGATTCTGGCGGGTTTTTGAAAACAAGGCAAGGCAGTGTTGCACGCCTTGTCATTTCACAGGGCATGCGTAACGATGGCCGCCCATGACGCGCCCTATTCTCAATCTCCTGCTGCTGCCGCTCTGCGCCCTGCTCTGCCAATGCGGCGGCTCCAGTGCGGGCAACCGCTGGGAGTACAAATTTGCTCCGGGGAAGACCGCGATTGTCATCGGCGGACGGGCGGTGCCGCCGGCAAATGCCCCGGCGGACGTGCTGCGGGCCATTTCAGCGGGGAATCGCATCTGCACGAAACCCTATCGGCGCGGCGGTGGGCACGCGCATTTTGAGGACAGCGCTTACGACTGCTCCGGCACGGTGTCTTATGTGCTGCATGCGGCAGGAAAACTCGACGAGCCGTCGGTTTCGGGAGCGTTCCGCAGCTATGGGCGCAGCGGCAAGGGCAAGTGGATCACGGTCTATGCCCGCAAGGGTCATGTGTTCATGGAAGTGGCCGGATTGCGGCTGGACACCGGCTACAGTGACGCCGACAGCGACGGGCCGCGCTGGAGCAGCCGCTCGCGTCCCACGAAGGGGTACACGATGCGTCATCCAGCAGGCCTGTGATCTTTTGAAGCCATGATTCCCGCCGAAGCCATTGTTTATCGTCCAAACGTCGCCGCCATCCTCCAGCGCACGAACGGGGACATCTTCGTGGCCGAGCGCATCAACATCCCTGGCGCGTGGCAGTTCCCGCAGGGCGGCATTGACGAAGGCGAGGACGCGGAGCAGGCGATGTTTCGTGAGATCGAAGAAGAAATCGGCGTGAAGCGCGAGCTGCTGGAGATCACGCAACGCCGCGACGGCTACCGCTACGCGTTTGCCAAAGGAAGGCTGAAATACGGCATCTACGGCGGGCAGGAGCAGACCTATTTTTTGTGCCGTTTTCTGGGCCAGGACGCCGATTTCAATCTGGCGGCCACCCACCAGGAATTCGCCAGCTTTCGCTGGATCAAGCCGTCTGAGTTTCAGATGGACTGGGTGCCGAAGTTCAAGCGCGCGGTGTATCGGCAGGTGATGATCGACTTTTTCGGCGTCGAGTGCCTGTAGAACGAGCTTTTCATCATGTAGAACGAGTTTTCCAACTCGTTCGGGGAAAACGAGTTGGAAAACTCGTTTTACGGCACGGCACGGCTCAGTTCAGCCCAAAACGCCGCAGCCCAGGCAGACGGAGTCTGAACCAGCACATTCTTGAGCGGATCTTGGGCACGTGGTCAATCAGCAGTGAGACTTCAAAGCCAGAAGAACCATCCTCACGCCGCAGCGCTGGACAGGCGACGACCAAGCCCTTCAGCGTGATCCATGGGCTGTCCGAACCGGTCGCTGCTTGCGAATGCGTCGGCAAGGTGGAGCGCAGGAGGCGCACCTGCACCTCAGCTCCAATGTCAAAACGGCAGCGCGACCAGAACACCAGACCAGAGGCGGAAACCTGACACAACTCAACGACGATTTGCCGTCCACCGCAGGACGACTTGGCATCGTGCGCGGAGGTTTCCTGCTGGTGCTGGCCGTGCTTAGCCATACGAGTCGCGAAGTGACCGCGAAAAGAGGCGCACAGCGGGAGGAAAGTCAAACGGGGAGGTGCAGGTGGGACGGTGAGAAGTCAGAGGTGAGATGTGCAGCGCTGTGGCTGCGCCACATCTGACTTCTAACCTCTCACTTCTTACTACTCACCTCTTTCCCCAATCACTCGTCAGCATCCGCAGAAGGCGCGGCTTTTGATGAGCCTTTCTCGGCAGCAGCACCCTTCTCGGCCTGCTTGGCTTTCACGGCGGCCTCGATCTCGGCATAGACCGTGGCGTCGTTGCGGAGGACTTCCTTGGCGGCGTCACGCCCCTGGGCGAGCTGGGTGCCTTTGTAGCTAATCCAGGAGCCGCGTTTTTGCAGAATCTCGAAGTCCATCGCGAGATCAAGCAAGGAGCCGACATTGGAGATACCTTCGTTGTACATGATGTCGAACTCGGCCTCGGTGTAAGGCGGGGCGAGCTTGTTTTTCACCACTTTGACCTTGGTGCGATTGCCGGTGACGGTTCCATCGGTGGTCTTGATGGCACCGATGCGGCGGATGTCCACGCGCACGCTGGCGTAGAACTTGAGCGCCTTGCCGCCAGGGGTGGTTTCGGGGTTGCCGAACATGACGCCGATCTTTTCACGAATCTGATTGGTGAAGATGCAGCAGGTGCGCGCCTTGGCGATGATGGCGGTCAGCTTGCGCAAGGCGGCGCTCATCAGACGTGCCTGGGCACCCACGGTGGAGTCGCCGATCTCGCCTTCCAATTCCTGACGTGTCACGAGCGCGGCCACGGAGTCGATGACGATGACATCGAGCGCGTTGGAGCGGACGAGCGTTTCGCAGATTCGCAAGGCTTCTTCACCGGAACTGGGCTGCGAGACGAGCAACTCATCCATTTTAACACCAAGTCGGCGGGCATAGGCAGGATCAAGGGCATGCTCCACGTCGATGAAAGCGGCGAGTCCGCCGGCCTTTTGCGCCTGGGCAATGACGGTGAGGGTGAGCGTCGTTTTACCGGAAGATTCCGGGCCGTAGATTTCCACCACACGACCACGCGGGAAGCCGCCAGTGCCGAGCGCCTGATCAATCAAGAGATTGCCGGTGGGGATGACGCTGATGTCGGATTTGATGCCTTCGCCCCCCATGCGGAGGATGGCCCCCTCACCGTAGTCTTTTTGGATCTGCTGGATGGCGAGATCGAGATTGCGGCCGCGTGCCTCGGCGAGTTTGTCGGTCTTCGGGGTCGCTTCGGCGGATTCTTTGGAGGAGGAGCGGGCCATGGTGGTGGAGGTGTGTGGTGTTGGATTTTAAAAAGCTGTTCGGTCGAACAGAAAGCGCATTCAAAGCATGCCGTAAAGCCTTTTCACCCGCCAACGCGGATTTATTTCAGCAGACCGGTCACACCAGACCCAATCAAAGCGCTTCGAGCTGCTTCAGCATCCCGCCGTAATAACCACCCATCATGCTGATGATGCGATAGGACACATACAGCACCACGATGCCGTAACCGACCTTCGGTAGCCACTGCGCTGCTCTTTGCACCGCGTCATTCGCCTCAATGGTCTCAGCAGCGGCCCAGCGGTTCATCTCATGGTCCAAAGTCCCCGCCTCCTCCGCCGTGGCTGTGCCATGCACAAACACGATTGGAAAACCATGCACGTCCGCCATCGCCCCAGCGATGGTCTCACCAGCGGCGATGCGCTGCGCCGCATCCTTCGAGGCACGTCGCAGCAGACCACTGTGCGAGGCCGCCCCGGCCAGTTGCATGCATTCCGTCATCCGCATAGAGGCCAGCAGGCAGGCATGAAACACCTGCGCAAACCGCGCCAGCGCCCAATGCCGCCGCACACCGCCAATGAGCGGAATTCGCCCCAGCCATTCATCAATCACCGCTGACTCCGCCCCCCGCCGTGAGAGCCAGCGCCAGAGCAAAAACGACGACAACAAAATGAGCCATAGAACAGCCAGCGGCATGAACACACCCCGCAACGAGAGATTCTGACCCTCCATCGACGCCATCACCAGCGCTAGCAGTTCCGGTAGCACGATTCCCAGGTGGGCGAGCACCAGGGGATAGATTACCGCGCCCAGCGCCTGCCGCATCGCCACGTCCCAGGCCTCAAAATAACGCGCCAGATGGCTGAAGGCATCGCTGAGGCGACCGCTGCGCTCCCCGGCCTCGATCAAAGCCAGCTCCAACGTGCCAGTGAAGACCTCGCAGTGGGTCCGCAGCGACTCGGTGATCCCCTTCCCTTCCGCCAGACCACGTTGCAGCCCCAGCAGCCAAGTCTGACGCGCGTGCGAGGGCCGCTGGTTCAGCAGCAGTTGAATCGAGCGGTCGAGATGAAAGCTCGCACCTACCAGCTTCGCCA
>JBIKYB010000451.1:0-3608 GCA_044355475.1 Prosthecobacter sp. | reverse complement strand
TCTTCCTGCTGGTCAATCAGTTTCTTAAGCCCTTCGATAACGATGGGGTGGTCGTCGAGTATATAGATTTTGCTTTTCACAGTGAACTTAGGTGACTCATTTTGAAAACAATGTCAAGAACCCATTCTTAAGCATGAGTGGGTGGAAAGTGGCAAAGAACGCGCACCCCTTTGCCTTTGTGAGTCGTTATCTTCAATTCCCCGTTGATGAGATGCGCTCGGTGCTCCATCACGCGCAGGCCGATCCCATCGCTCTGCGAGATCGTCTTCCCGCCTGGGAATCCGCGTCCATTATCGCGTATCTCCAGCACGCCTTCCGTAGGGGAATTGCGCCGCAGGCTGAGATGGATTTTTCCGGCCCCGCCGTGTCGGATGGCGTTGTTGACCGCCTCCTGAGCGATGCGGAAAAGATGAATCTCCGCCTCCTGGCCTACCTCGGGCGCTGGGTCATCAATGTGGCAGACACATTCGCGGCGGAAATTTTCCCGCACCGTCTCGGCGATGAGCATCAGCCCGCCCGCCAGCCCTCGGTTCTTCACCGCTGCTGGGGAGAGGCCGTGAGACAAACGCCGCGTTTCTGTGATGGCGGTTTTCACCAGTTCGTGAATGCGCCGTGCGTCTTTTTGATCTTCACCGCCCAGACGCTCTAGCAGTGCCTCTACCAGGGATGCGATGCCGGTGAGCGTCTGCCCCACGCCATCGTGCAGGTCATGGCCGATGCGGATGTGCTCCTGCTCCGCTACGCGGATGACCTCCACCTCGAGCTTCCGCCGCTCGGTGGCGTCCACTCCGGTGGTGACGATGAAATCCACGCTGCCGTCGGCTTTTTTCACTGCGGTGTGAGCGATCTCGATGTGCCGTGTTCCGCCGTCGCGCGTGTGCATCGGGCGGGTGAAATGCATGGAACCGCCGCCGTCGGCCAACATCTCAATGCGGCGCTGGCTGGCGCTTGTCTCCGCCGCATCCACCACCGGCAGGGTCCACACCTTGCGGCCTGCCACTTCCTTGAGCTTGTAACCAAAGAGTTTTTCCGCTGCCGCGTTTACGCGTACCACACTGCCGTCAGTCCCCAGCAAGCCGATCGAAACTGGCGCATGATCAATCAAGATCCGGTTCAGCTCCGCTTCGCGTTTCAGCTCCCGCTGCATCTGATTGCGTGCGGTAATGTCTAGCAGGATGAGCATGCCTTGGACGAAGCTGCCTTTGTCGTCCCGCAGGCATGCGGAGGCGGTCAACACGTCCAGCGTTTCGTTGTTCTGGCGTTCCAGGGCCGTTTCCAGGCTTTGGGTGGGCTTGAGGCCCGTCTTCATCGCTTGGAGCATCTGGCGCATCTCCCCACGGTTCCCCCGCACGGCTAGATCCAGCACGCCGAGGCGCAACAGAGCCTTTTTATTGTAGCCGAGCATGCTGCAGGCTGCCGGATTGGCGTCCACGATGTGAAACTTTGCGTCAAACACCAGCACGCCGGCTGCGTTGCTTTGAAACAAGCTGTGGCTACGCGCCTCCGTCTCCCGCAGTGCTTGTTCAGCCTCCACCAACGGTGTGATGATGATCGCCATGCCCGCCTCGGAGATGACGCGACCCTTCGCATCCCGTTCAAAAGGCCGCATGTGGGACTGTACCCACTCGTGGCCGCCTTGTTTGCGCAAAACACGCACCCGAAGGGTCCGCACCTCGTCGCTGCCGCTCTCCATCACCATCCGGTGAGCCTCCTTGAACTCCGCGACATCATCTGGATGGATGATACCGAACCACCCACCCTTGCGCTTCTCGATCTCGCCCGCTTTGTAACCGTAGAGGCCGGACACATGCTCATGGCCCAGGACAAATTCCTGTTTGCAGTAATCGTAGAGGTAAAAAGCCTGCTGCGGGGTGTTCAACAGCATGCCAGCAAGTTTTTCCAGCCGCACGGCCTTCTGTTCCAGCTCACGCAGCTCCTCCAGGCTGATGCCCAGCTTGGCTTTGGCTGGGCGCGTCGCCTTTGATCTAGGGGTGGGTCGCTTCGTCCGCTTCATGGGTGAAATTTCCTGCCAGCAGAGAAAAGCCGACAACGCCTCCACAAGCCAGCCCGAATTTTCAACTCACGCACGTCAGACAGTCTTCCACCGCCAACGGCGTTCTTTGCACATGTCGCGTTTTCTGCTTTTTCTCCTGTTTCCCTTCACCGCGCTCGCCCAGCTCGCCAACCGTCCTCCCGTCCCGTTGTGGTTGTCATCTTCGGAGGCACTCATGATCTCCAAAGACGTGCGGCATGAAGGCAAACTGCTCAAGGCCGTGCTGCTGACCGCCAGTGATGCGGACTTGGAGATTTCGGTCGATGGCAAACTCGTGGCCAAGGTGAAAGCCGCAGAAGCCGCGATCGGCACGGATCTCACGAGGCAGCTCAGCGATGGTCAATCGCATCAAATCGGCCTGCATGTGACCGCGAAGGCCAAAACCGCCGCCTTGCTCGAACTCAACGGCGACCTCGCTGCGGTGCGCTGGATCGTGACGGATGAAACGTGGAAAAACGCACAGGTGCTCGGCTCCACCGACGCCGATCCGGCCACGAATCCCTTCGATTTGAAGAAAGCCTTCGATGCCTACAACTCCTGGCAACTCGCCAAGCCCGGCGCGCAGAACCAAGCCACCGATCCTTCCACACTCACACTGCCTCCCGGCTTCAAAGCCGAGTTGATCCGCTCCGCGCAGCCGGGTGAGGATTCGTGGGTCTCCATGGCCTTCGATCCGCAGGGCCGCATCACGCTTGGCAAAGAAAAGAAAGGTCTGCTGCGTCTCACGCTCAGCGGTAGTGGCGATCAGAAGATGGAAACCATCGACGATGAGCTGCTGGAGTGTCGCGGGCTGCTCTACGCGCACGGTTCGCTCTTCGCGAACGCCAACAACACCAAGGCGCTCTTTCGCCTGACCGACCAGGATGGCGACGGCGTGTTTGAAGAACGCCAAGAACTCGTGCGCAGCGGTGGGGGCGTGGGTCATGGCCGCAATCACATCAAACTCGGCCCGGAGGGCGACATCTACGTCGCGCATGGGAACAACGTGCTGCTGCCGGAGAACATCGCGCCCGATTCCCCGATGAAAAACTACGCCAACGACCAGCTCATCCCGAATCCCTGGGACAGCAGCATGTTTGACGGCAACGTCGAGCTCCCCGCAGGCCACATCCTGCGTGTGAAGCCTGATGGCAGCAAAGTCACGCTACTCGCCGGTGGCCTGCGCAACCCGCTCGACATCGCCTTCAACTCACGCGGCGATCTGTTCACCTTCGACGCCGACATGGAGCGCGATGTCGGCACGCCTTGGTACATGCCCACCCGCGTGCTCCACGTCGTGCCCGGTGCCGACTTCGGCTGGCGTCGCGGCACCGGACGCTTCCCCGCGTGGTATGCGGACACGCTGCCGAGCGTCATCGACATCGGCCTGTCCTCGCCCACCGGCATTTACTTCGGTTACGGCGCGGCGTTTCCAAAGAAATATCAAGAAGCGCTCTACCTGCTCGACTGGAGCTACGGGCGGATCATCGCGGTGCATTTCGGCAAGGTGGTCACGCAGGAGGATTTCATCACGGGCCGACCGCTCAATGTGACCGATGGCTGCGTCGGCCCCGAT
>JBIKYB010000450.1:0-3619 GCA_044355475.1 Prosthecobacter sp. | reverse complement strand
CGGTGGCAAAGGCACGATGCCCGGCACCTTGATCGGCGCGTTCATCATCGCCGTGATTCAAAACGGCATGAACCTCACCAACATCGGCAGCAACGATCAGAAAATCGTTCTCGGGCTTGTCATCCTCGCCGCCGTGCTCGTGGATCGGCTGCGAAAGTGAAACCCTCCGCTTATGTTCAACTCCTGGCTCCCTGAATCCCAAGACCGCCTCCCGCTGACGTGGTGGAAGCAGCATCCGGTTTATCTGGCCGCCATCATCGCGCTCGGCGCTGCGGCGAGCATGATCGTCACCGCCGTGCTCGGCTACGATCTGATGGGGCACTTCGTCTTCACCTTCGACCGGGCCTTTGGCGAGCTGCATCTCTGGACGCCGCTCACCTATGTGCTCTTCAATCCGCCCAGCCTGTGGACGCTGATCGGCTGCTACCTGCTGTGGAGCTTTGGCGAGGCCGTGGAGCGGCATCTGGGCCGCCGGGCCTTCGTGCGGATGCTGCTGCTGCTCTTGCTCGTTTCGCCGCTGCTCATCACCGTGCTTGGATTGCTCGGCATTCGTGGTCCGGGCTGCGCGGGCATTTTGCAGCTCGAATTCGGCGTGTTCATCGCCTTCGCCACGCTGTATCCACGCGCCAAGATCAGCATCATCATCCTGACCATCGACGCCTGGGTGCTGGCGGCTATTTTTGTCGGCTTGAACGCCCTGGGCAGCCTCGCGTCGCGTGACTGGATCTCGCTGCTGCTCCTCGCCGCCAACGTCGGTTCCGCCTACGCCTTCATCCGTTATGAAACCGGCGAGTTGAAGCTGCCTTCCATGCCAAAACCGGCCTTCAAGCCCGCCAAGGCCACGAAACCCGCCACGCCACGCGCTCCCAGCGTCGATGACATCCTCGACAAGATCAGCCGCGAGGGCATGCACAGCCTTACCGCCGAAGAGCGCCGCATTCTCGACAAGGCGAGCGATGAGATGAAACGTCGCGCTCGCTAAACCGAAGCCTGAGGGCACCAAATGTCTCGGCATCGCCATGCCTTTCTGGCTGAGCTTGACCGATGACGGCTTATACGTCCATCACGAGGCCCATCCGGCACTCCTCGGGTTTGAACGAATGAGGCAGCGATCAATCGCTGAGCTCATCTTTCTTCTTTTTAAATAAAACGAGTCCCCCCGCGCGTCGTCTGCCAAACTGCCCCCGGATGCCGCCCAGCGAAGCCACTCTCTCCCGACTCCATGCCGAGCATGCGCTCAGTGTGTATCGCTTCGCGTGGTCGGTGACGAAGGATGAGATGATGGCGCGAGATGTGGTGCAGGAGTTGTTCCTCAAACTGGCACGCGATGTGGATGCGGTGGCGAAAGCGCGGTCTGAGCGCGCCGTCATCTTCACAATCGTGCGAAATCTGGCCCTGGATGCGCTGCGGCGGCGTGCCCGTGAGGAAAAGGCGCTCAGCCATTGGGAGGAGCAAACGCCGACATGGTTTGAACCTGCGGCGGACCACGAGACGCTCATCGCCGCGCTCGCGGAACTACCGGAGGAGCAGCGCAGCGTCGTGCATCTGCATGTGTGGGAGGACATGGCCTTCCGCGAGATCGGCGAGCTGCTCGGCCAGCCCACCCAGACCATCGCCAGCCGTTACCGCTATGCCTTGGAGAAACTCCGTGCCCACAAACACACTCTCGTATGAAACCAGACCCCGAACAAACCCTGCGCACCCTCCGCTGGCGAGACCCGCCGCCGGAGTTCTTGCAGCAAACACTCGATGAGGCGCTGCGCGAGCGGGGGAAAGTAGTCCTGAGCTTTAGCTCGGACCGTGTGCGACAGACCCCGGCATCCCCTGACCGGCTGAAGCCGATGAGGACTTTGCTCGCGCTCATTCCGCGCCCTTTGCGCCTTCCCCTGGCGGCATGCTGGCTGCTGGCGCTCTATTTCCGGCTCACCACGCCCGAGGCCATACCGCAGAGCACGCTCGAAACCTATGCCAAGCTGCCGCCGGTCACGCCTGCGCAGCTTCTCGCTCATCTCGAACACGCCGAACGACTCGCGAATGAACTCCTCGAACAACTCCGTGGCCCCCAGCCGCCGCTCTGACTCAGACATGGACTGCGGGAGCCCGCTGCCGCTTTCTCCAGTCAGCCTTGCTGCCGCCGAAGACCAAACGATGCTCGACGGCCAGCAGGCTGGCCTCCCCAAAGCGGCAGCAGGCTGCCGCAGTCCACGCAGATGGACCCGTCGTCTCCTCTGGACCCTCATCTGCCTCGTTTCACTGCTCACGCTTTACTATCAGTGGGAGAATTGGCGCGGTGCCCGCGAGTTGAAGGCCGCGCATGCGAGGCTCATCCAGCGTTTCGGCACCGATGATCCCGAGGTGTTTGCGCCGCCAACGATTCCAGATGAGCAGAACTTTTTCGCGCTTCCCGTCATCGAGCTGTGGGCCACGAAGCCGCTAGAGCACGGGAGCCGCTTCAAGGGCTACGACATCCCGAAAGATGCCTTCGTGCCGGCGAACTTCCCACCGCCCAAGCTCATCGAAGCGGAAGCCGGCCTGCCGGAGTCGGTTGATTGGGCTGCGTGGTCGAAAAACCGCGACCTGAAAGGTGAAACCGCCGCCGTGGTGATGAACCGCGAGTTGGGCGATGCGAACGGCCTGCTGCCAAAGCTCGCCGCCGGGCTCTCCAGGCCCTTCGCCTGCCTCAAGCCCGGCCTGCGCGAGGCATTCGTGGCCTCAAACAACCCGATCTCCCAGGCCGCCATTCCCAATGTAGGCAATCTGAACTCCCACATGCGTGATCTGACACTTCACCTCCGCGCAGCAGCTCATGCGGGCGATGCCGCCAATACACAGACGACCGCACTCGTCGCCCTGCGATTCTTTCCCGAGTCCTGCGCCGCACATGGTGTGCTCGTTACCGCGCTTCAGAGTATCGCCACGCACCGAATCGCCTTCGACGCGCTGCACGACGCACTTGCCTGCGCCGTCTGGGACGAGCGTGGCCTCACGCTGCTCCAAGCGCAGCTCGCCAAGGATGATGATCTACAAATCATCAACCGGGCGCTGATGAGCGAGACGTTGTGGGTGCATGCGATGATCGCCCAGGCACGCCGCAAACGCGCCGCCTTGGAGTCGGATGGACTGCTGGAGATTTTTTCATGGCGGAAGGATGACTCCCAATGGTGGATGTGGTGGCGGCGTGCCTCTGACTGGCTGCTTCGCCTCGGTCCCATCGGCTGGCTCGATTCGGACAACGCAGCCTATATTGATCAGATGCTCGAAACCATCGGCCCGGACTCCGCCACCGCATGGATCGAAGCCAGCAGCCGCACCCAAGCAGTCCGCCGCAGAGTCGCCGAGCAATCCACGGCAGTGTTTCCGCTGCCGAATGTGCGCCGCTGGGTCTCGTGTATCGGTTTTCCCAATATTGGCAGCCTCCACGGTGCTGCCGCCGAGACGCTCTTCCACCGCCGCTGCCTCATCCTCGCGTGCGAGCTGGAGAAGCAACGCATCCAGCACGGCGCATATCCCGCTGCCTTGCCAGTGATGAAGGGTTACGACGTGAGTGATCCCGCCCGCCCGAAGCAGCCACCAAGCTACCGCCTCGAAAAAGACGGCTACCTTCTCTGGTCCGCCGGAC
>JBIKYB010000449.1:0-3622 GCA_044355475.1 Prosthecobacter sp. | reverse complement strand
ATCGTAGAGCGTCTGCCCCTCACGCGTGAGCTGAAACGGCCGCCGCTGATACAGCGTGACGCCGAGCGCGTCCTCAAGCTGCAAAATCTGCGCACTGATGGCTGGCTGCTGGATGCCATATGGCATGGCCCGTGCCGCCGCGCTCACGCCGCCGTGCCGCGCCACATAGTAAAAAAGTTCGAGGTGATGGACATTCATGCGCTGGGCGGAAGGCTATGCGTTTTATCAATGATGCCACCTGGAAATATCAATTTCCATTGCCGACCGATCCTGAGACACTGCGCGGCATTATGGACGAATTTATTCTTATCCTTCTGATCGTCGTTGGCGCGGTGTTGATCATGCCGATCATCGCCATCGTGCTCGCCAGCAAGGCCCGCCGACGCACGGTGGAACTCGCCGGAGAACTCAGGTCTCTGCGTGAGGCTCAAGCACGAGCCACCGAACGTGAGAACCGGCTTCTAAAGCGCATCGAACACCTCGAAGGAGTGAAGCCGTGCGCTGAAGAGTCCGCCCTATCCGCTCCTTCCCCGAATTCCCCCGAAGCTCCCCCCGCAAGCGTGGAGATCCTCAAAACTGCCGCCTCAAGTCCCGCCCCTGCACCTTGGTGCGAACCGCAGATCGTCACCGCCAAAGAGCCGACTTTACCCCCGATACCACCGCCGATTCCGCAAACCGCACCCGTTTTCGCTCAGGCACCCAAACAGCCTGTGCTTGAACCCAAAGCGCAACCAGCTTCCAGCCTCAACCTTGAGCAATTCATGGGCGCGAAGCTCTTCGCGTGGGTTGGTGGTCTCGCTTTGTTCCTCGGTGTCATCTTCTTCGTGAAGCTCAGCATTGAGCTCGGCTGGATTTCGCCCGAGCTGCGTACGGCCATCGGTTTTGTCATCGGAATCGGTCTGGTCGGCGGTGGTGTGGTCATGCATCGCCGCGCGCGCTACCAAACCCTCGCGCACACGCTCTGCGCCACCGGCATCGTCATGCTCTATGGCGTGACCTTCGCCGCGCACTCGATCTGGCGCATTCCACCGCTCGATCAGCCTCTGGCGGCCTTCCTGCTCATGACGCTCATCACTGGCGCTGCATTTTTGCTCGCCGTGCGGCTCAATGCGCAGGTCGTGGCTGTTCTCGGCATGATGGGCGGCTTCTTAACGCCGATCCTCTGCTCCACGGGTCGCGACAATCCCTTCGGCCTGTTCAGCTTCATCGCCCTGCTCGACATCGGCGTGCTCGCCGTGGCCAAAAACAAACGCTGGCTGCATCTCACGGCGCTGGCAGCCATCGGCACGATCTTCATGCAGGCCGGGTGGATGCTGAAATTCTTCCGCTCCTCGGAATACGCCATCGGTTCAGCCACCTGGACTCCCGTAATCGTGTTTCTCGGCTTCGCGGCGCTGTTCTCGCTTGCGGCATGGTGGTCAAAGCAACGGGACGCCGACGATCTCTTCCCGGCGGCATCCGCCTTGGCGCTGTGTGGTAGCGCGCTGTTTACCGCGTTCGTGTTTCTCGGCTTCGGTGCCATCACCGAGCGTCCAGTGCTGCTCTACACCTTCGTGCTTGGCATCAACGTCATCGCCTTGCGAATCGTGTGGCATCAATCGCGTGTCGGCATCGCGCAAAGCATCATCGGCACGCTCACCTTCCTACACCTCTCGATCTGGACGGCTAACAGGCTCACCCCCGAGCTGCTGCCGCATGCGCTGGGCATTTTCCTCGCCTTCGGCCTGTTCCACACCGCGTTTGCGGTGCTGATGGAGCGCAAAGCGCCGAATCAGGTGCCCTTCGCGGGCTGGGTGCCCGTCATCACCCTCATCCTGCTGCTCATGCCCGTGCTTTGCCTGGATGCAATCAGCCTCTCGATCTGGCCGGTGATCCTGCTCGTCGATCTGCTCATCATCGGCCTCGCGGTGATGACTGGCAGGCTCATGCCGGTGCTGGCGGCGCTGGTGCTCACCTTGATCACCGCAGGCGCGTGGCTATTCCGCTGGCCGCGTGAGATCGGCTTCACGCTGATGCCCTTCCTCTTTGTGATCGGCGGTTTCGCCGTGCTGTTCGGCATCGCCAGCAGCTTCCTCTCGCGCAAACTGCCCAAAGTCGCGTTCTCCGCGCTGCTGCCCGTGAGTTCGGCCGTGTTACCCTTCCTGCTGCTCATCCTTGCCACACTGCGGCTGCAAATCGCGAATCCATCACCCGTCTTCGGCCTCGCGCTGCTGCTCACCGTGTTCCTGCTCGGCCTGGTGCGCATCAGCGGCATCACCGCGCTCGCGCCGACAGCATTGGGCTGCGTGCTGGCGCTCGAATGGGCCTGGCATCAGCAGAGTTTCAGCGTGGAACAGGCCACCACGACGCTGCTCTGGTATCTCGGCTTCTACGCCATCTTCACCGCGTTCCCGCTCGTGTTTCAGAAGCCGTTCGCCACGCGCAAACTGCCGTGGATCGCCCCGGCTGCGGCGGGTATCGGCACCTTCAGCCTCGTGTATCGCCTCGTCGGCCAAACTTGGCCGAATGAGATGATGGGCCTGCTGCCCGTCGCCTTCGCCATCGCTCCCCTGCTCTGCCTCGTCTTGGTTTTGAAACAGCACGGGCCTGAAAACCCGGCGCGCCTTACACAACTCGCCTGGTTCGGCGGTGTGGCGCTATTTTTCATCACGCTCATCTTCCCGATCCAGTTCGAGAAGCAGTGGATCACGATTGGTTGGGCCTTGGAAGGTGCCGCTCTGTGCTGGCTCTTCCGCCGCGTTCCGCATCCCGGCCTGCGTGGCACCGGCACGGTGCTGCTTGTCGCCTCCTTCATTCGCCTAGCGCTCAATCCTGCCGTGCTGGCGTATCAAATTCGTGGCGAGACGCCAATCCTCAACTGGCAGCTCTACGCCTACAGCCTCTCCGCGCTGGCGATGTTCTTCGCTGCGGCCTGTCTCACGCCGCCGAAGCATATTTGGGATCACATCAACCTGCGCGGCCTGTTCTGCTCGCTCGGCGGTGTCCTGCTCTTCCTGCTGCTCAACATCGAAATTGCAGATGCGTTCACGCCCGTCGGCAGCCGCTCGATTGTCTTCGACTTCGACGGCAATTTTGCCCGCGACATGACCTACACCATCGCCTGGGCCTTGTTCGCACTGGCCTTGCTCATCCTCGGCATCTGGAAGCGAAATCCGCCCACTCGGTACGCTGGCATCGGCCTGCTTGCCGTGGCGCTGCTGAAGCTGTTTTTCCACGATCTCGCGAACATTGAGAGCATCTTCCGCATCGGCGCACTCATCGTGGTGGCCATCATTGCCCTCGCGGCCTCGTTCCTCTATCAACGCTTCCTCACCGACGACAAATCATGAACACGCATCCTCCTCTTCTCCTCGCCCTATGCCTGTCCACGGTTGCCAGTGCCGCCGATTTCGCCGCTTGGACGCATCAACAAACCGTGCGCATCACGCAGCCCGGCCTCACACGCCTCGAACTCGAACCCGCGTTGCTCAACGCCTCACGCACGAACGACGGCGCATCCTTTCACGATCTGCGCGTCATCAATCCCGCAGGCGTCGAAACGCCCTACATCGTTGCCTTGCCACGCATCATGCGTCCCGAGCATCTCAATGCCGCTGCATTCAAAGCCACACTGAATCCGACC
>JBIKYB010000144.1:0-12655 GCA_044355475.1 Prosthecobacter sp. | reverse complement strand
AGGCGCTGCCGTAGCGCTGATGGAGCAACTCGTAGGCAGCGGGCAGATCAGCGAGCAATTGCGAGCGGCGAGCGAGCACGACGTGATGCTCCGGCAGCACGCTGAGCGCACGACCACCTCCACTGCGGCTCGTGAGCAAGACACTGCCGGTTTGCGCGATGAGCGCGTCGCATTCGGAGATGCCAGCGTCGCAAGATTCGAGTTCGGTGACCTCGTAGCCGTGGGTGGTATCGAGCAGAGGCAAGGAACGAGGAACCAATGCATTGGTGAGGCTGCCTTGATGCGTGGCGAGCTTTTTCCAGCCGTGATGTTGGGTGAGTTCGAAAAGCTTGGCTTTCGCAGCGGTTTCGTCGGGCAGATCGAAGAATTCAGCGCGGAGTGTCGCGGCATTTTTAGTGAATTGGGCGGTCAAATCGTGAACGCTTGGCAGGACGGAGCGCTGTTGGGAGTTGGTGGCTTGGTATTGGATGGGTGGCGACTCACTGAGGGCTTCGCGGATGCGGACGAGAGTGAGGTCGCGGGAGTTATTGGCAGTAGTGCGGATGCCCTCATCCGCATGCTTGGTTTTGGCGGGTGGGGGCACCTGGGCTCCTTTGATGGCTGCGGATGTGGGCATCCGCGCTCCGGTGGAGCGGGTGCGCCACCAGTCTTTGAAGCTTTGTTTCGCGAGTTGGGGGGCCACGCGGCTTTTGGTCCAACCGCGCATGGGATCGAGCGGCATGGCGTTGACGAGGCGATGCAGCGGCTGCGCGAATTTGGCGAGCTTGGTGCCAAGACTGTAAACGATGGGCTGGTTGATGCTGCGGGCGAAGAGACGCCACGCGAGGCCTTCGAGAGCATCAGGCTTCTCTTTGGCTGCGTTGCGGCGGCTTTGGAGAAGATGGTGATGGAGGTCGATTTTGACCGGGCAGGTGGCGGTGCAGGCTCCGCAGAGAGACGAAGCGCTGCTTAGGTGTTTCCAGTCCTGCAAACCACGAAGATGCGGCGTGATGACGGCACCAATGGGGCCTTGATAAGTCGTGCCGTAGCTGAGGCCGCCGATATTTTTGAAGATGGGACAAACGTTGAGGCAGGCACCGCAGCGGATGCACTGGAGCGCATCACGCTGCTCGGAATCGGCGAGGAGAGCGGTGCGGTGATTGTCGATGAGGACGACATGCCATTCTTCGGGGCCATCGGCCTCTCCAGGTTGTTTCGGGCCGCCGTAAGCGGTGTTGTAGCAGGTCAGAGGCTGCCCGGTGCCAGCGGTGGCGAGCATGGGCAGGAAGAGCGCGAGATCGGCGAGCTTCGGCACGACTTTTTCGATGCCGATGAGCGAGATCATCGTCTTGGGCAAGGCACCAGTGAGACGGGCGTTGCCTTCGTTCTCGGTGATCGAGATCATGCCGGTCTCGGCGACGATGAAGTTGGCCCCGGTGATGCCCACGTCGGCCTGGAGGTATTTTTCCCGCAGCCAGCGGCGGGCGATCATGGTGAGTTCTTCAGGATCGTTCGACGGGGCGGATTTGATCTTGTCCTCGAACAACTCGCTGATCTCCTTGCGGCTCAAATGCATGCACGGGAAGACGAAATGGTAGGGTGCTTCGTTTTTGAGCTGCTGAATGAACTCGCCGAGATCACTTTCAATGACGCCGAAACCCTCGCGTTCGAGCAGTTCGTTGAGATGAATCTCCTCGGAGGTCATCACCTTGCTTTTGATGATGCGTTTGGCGTTTTGACGGCGAATGATGCCGAGGATGATCGCACGCGCCTCATCGGAATCCTTGGCCCAATGCACCACCGTGCCGCGTGACGTCGCGTTGCGCTCAAACTCGATCAAATGCTCGTCTAAGCGGCTGATGGCGGCTTTTTTCGTGGCGGAGGCGATGTTGCGAGCCTCCTGCCAGTCTTGAAACGCGCCCTGCGTGTTGCCACGGGCAACGCGGTACTTGTCCATGGCGCTAATGATGCGCTCGCGATGCGTGAGGTCGGCAGTGACTCGGGTGGAGTCAGCGAGGAATAGTTCGCGGGCACTCATGAGTGAGAGGTGAGGACTTCGGCGAGGTGGAGGGTCTTCAATGGCTGGTTTTGGTGATCTAGCAGGCCACGAAGATGCATGAGGCAACTGGAGTCAGCGGAGATCATGTATTCGGCGTTGGTCTCGCGGGCGGAGGCGCATTTCACCTCGCCCATGGCGGTGGAGATCATCGGAAACTTGGTGGCGAAGGTACCGCCGAAACCGCAGCAGGTTTCAGCTTCCTTCATTTCGACGAGTTCGAGTCCGCGCACTTTTTCGAGGAGCTGACGAGCGGGCTTTTTGAGGTTCATCTCACGTAAACCGTGACAACCGTCATGGTAGGTGACTTTGTGTGGGAACTCGGCCCCGAGATCGGTGACGCCGAGTTTGTTGACGAGGAAGTCGCTGAACTCCCAGCACTTGTCGGCGAGCGCTTGAGCCTCCGCTTCCTCAGGCTGGCCATGAAACAGCTCTTTGTAGAAGACTTTGAGCATCGCGCCGCAGGAGCCGGAGGCGATGACGACGACGTCGGAGTTGCGCAGGCGCTTCAAAACGGGGCGAGCGGCGTCACGGGCCTCATCCCAGTAACCGGCGTTGAAGGGCGGCTGGCCGCAGCAGCCGAGTTCTTCGGGATAGTCGATCTCATGCCCGAGCTTCTCCAAGATGCTAACGATGCTAATCCCGGCCTGCGGGCTGATGAGATCGACGAAGCATGGGATAAAGAGGGTGACGGTCATGGAGCGGTGAAGTACTGGAGTGGCAGGCGGATGCTATCACGGATTCAACACTCCACTACTCCGGCACTCCACCTCCGCAGGTCTGAATTGCTCAGCAGCTCGTCGGGACACGTTGGGCGAGCTTCACCGTGTGCGGGATGGCCCCGAGGACGAAGCCGAGGCAATCGACGGCTCCTTGAGGCTTGCCGGGCAGGGCGATGACAAGGGAGCGTTCCACAACGGCAGCCAAGCTGCGGGAGAGAATGGCATTGGGCGTGAGTTCCAGCGATTTCATACGCATTAACTCGCCAAAGCCAGGAATTTCGACACGCATGATGCCACGAATGGCCTCGGGCGTGACATCACGCTCGGCGATGCCTGTGCCGCCTGTGGTGAGGATAAGCGCACAGCCTTGTGCAGAGAATGAACGGATCGTTTCTTGAATACGCCGAGTGTCATCCGGCACGATGGCCTCGGAGGCGACACTCCAGCCGTAACCCTCAGCGGCTTTCCGCAACGCGGGGCCGCCCAGATCCTCATAAACGCCCTCACTGGCACGGTCAGAGACAGTGATGATGCCGACTTGCATGCCAGGAGATGCCAAAGCGAATGGAAATCAATGGAACCAACCGGGGTTCGACTTATTGCGGCTTCGGAGTGGCTTCAGCCTGGGACTTGCCATCGCTTTTGGCGGCGGTGGTGGGCTTATTGTCCAGTTCGATGAGGTCGCGCAGGATGTGAACGGTTTCGAGCTTCAAGGGCTCGACGCCATAAGGGTATTTGGAACCATCGGCAGCGTTGTCGCCGTCCTTCGCGGCAGCCGTGCGCATGCCGGAGTTCATTTCCTTGGTGAAGGCGGAGTGCGGGACGAGTTCAGGCTTGTCCACATTGTCGAGAGTGAGGTGATACGTTTCGAAGCCTTTGTCCTTGATGCGTTCGGCAGTTTCCTTGGTGCGCTTTTCACGCTCTTCATTCTGCTTGTCACGGCGAGCCTCGGTTTCCATGCGCTCCTTCTCACGCTCGGCGAGGTTGAGGGTGACGAGGTTGCGGTCGATCTTTTCCTTCAGACGCTTGGATTCGTCCACGATGTATTGAAACTCGGGATTGGCGGCGATGCGGCTGGTGACGCGGGCGTTGATTTCATCCACAGGGAATGTGTCCTTGCGGAACAAAGGATATTTGCGCGGCGGGATGGTATCGTAAGGAAGCGGATTGTCGGCAGCTGCTTCACCGATGTCCAGCACGTCACGAATGGAGGGCAGCTTCACGTCTGGCACGACGCCTTTGAGCTGAGTGGAGCCACCGGCGATTCGGTAGAACTTCTGAATCGTGACCTTGAGATCGCCGGCATTCTTTTTGTCGCTGAAAAAGGACATGTAGCGCTCGACGGGGAGGATGGTCTGCACGGTGCCTTTGCCGAAGGTGGACTGATCACCCACGATGAGTGCGCGGCGGTAATCCTGGAGGGCAGCGGCAAGAATTTCAGAGGCAGAGGCGCTGGCCTTGTTCACCAACACGATCATGGGGCCGTCATACACGGGCTTTTCATTGTCACTGTCACGCCAGGTGATGCTGCCGCGCCAGTCTTTGGCCTGAACGACCGGGCCGGAGGGAACAAAGAGACCGGTGAGCTTGATGGCCTCATCCAGAGAGCCACCGCCATTGTCACGAAGGTCGAGGACAAGACCGTCGATCTTTTCCTTCATGAGGCGGCGGAGCAGGCGCTCCACGTCAGCGCTGGTGCTGACGGTGCCGTTTTCCATGTCGGCATAGAAGTTCGAAAGATTGATCCAGCCGACCTTGAGTGGCTTGCCGAGGTCTGGCGGGGTGACAAGCATCTCGGCATTGGCGAGTTTTTCCTTCAGCGGCACCTCGTCGCGCACGATCGAAATGATGCGGTTGGCAGCGGGGTCATCGGCAGGCACGATTTTCAGACGAACGGTGCTGCCTTTGTCGCCACGAATCATGTCCACAATCTTTTGAAGCTTCATGTACTTCACATCGACGAACTCGTCTTCACCCTGGGCAACGGCGACGATGCGGTCGTTGAGCTTGAGTTCCCCCTGCTTGTCTGCTGGGCCGCCGACGACGATGCCCTGAATCTCCGCGCCGTCATCCTTCTGCCCGAGAAGGGCACCAATGCCGACGAGCTTGTGCGACATGTGAATTTTGAAATTGTCGCTCTCATCGGTGCTCATGTACTCGGTGTGCGGGTCATAAGCGGTGGCGAGGCTGGAGAGGAAGAAGTTCACGACATCTTTGCTGTCGTTCTCCTCAATGCTTTCGAGCAGGGAGTTGTAGTCCTTCAAGACACGCTCTTTGGGCGTCATGTCCTTCTCGTCCTTCTCTTTTTTGGCTTCGGGTGCGGCAGCGACTTTCGGCGCTTCGGTTGGAGCCTTGGACGCTTCGGCCACGGGCTTCACTTCCGGCTTGGCATCAGCCGTGCCGTCTTTTTTGGCAGCAGCGGCTTTCTCCGCCTTTTTCTTCTCGTCACGGATGCGCGCCTCATCGACGAGGCGTTCGGCGAGGAGGTTGTCCTCAATGATGTCGAGCCAAAGCTTGTCCTGCTCGGCTTTGTCTTTCGGCCAGGGAGCCTTGTCGCGCTTGATCTCGATGTTGCGCTTGGAGTCAAAGCTGAATTTCTCCGACTCGATGGCCTTCTTGAGGAACTCGACGCGTTCCTTCACGCGCTCCTTGTAGATGTCGTAGATTTCGATGGCGGGGCTGATGTTCCGCATGAGCACATGGTCGTCGAGGGTCGTCTCGTACTTGTCTTTGAACTCATTCACATCCTTCTGGGTGAAGAAGATGTGCTTGAAGTCGAGCATGTTCAGGTAGTTCTGGAGCATGCTGCCCGACATGGCGTCGTCGAAGTCCCGCTTTGAGATGTGGTGGTTTTGCAACATGTAGGCCACATGCATGGAAACCAGACCGAGATTGGTCTCCGCTTTTGCCGATGGGAGGAGAAGAGCGACGGCAGAAGCTGCGGCCACGAAGGGGGTGAAAAAGGATCGAGTCATGGGGGGTAACGTCCTGAGGTATAACGAGCCTCGCGGCCACATTTGCTTGGCGATTTTGCCTTTTCCGTGTTGAAAAGTCCAACTCTTTCCCGTCTTTCGCCGTCCCCATGTCTGAAATCACCACCTACACCGGCGGCATCGCCGCCACAAACGGCCATCTCCTTAGCCTTCCCGGAGGCACCGTGCTCGTGGATGCACCGGACGGCATCGCTGCTTGGCTGAAGAAGCAAAATCTGCGTGTGGACGTTCTCTTGCTCACCCACCAGCATTTCGATCACGTCTTGGATGCCGCCGCTGTCAAAGCGCAGCACGGCTGCCGGGTTTACGCCTTTGCGCCCTTCTCGCGCGATCTGACCTTGGAGCGGCTCTACGGGGCTGTGACCGGCAGTTCGTTCTCCGTGCCGGAATTTGAAGTCGATGAAGTGCTCGAAGGCCAAAGCACCCTGGAAGCTCTCGGCGAGACGTGGGGACTTCACCATGTGCCAGGGCATTCGCCCGACAGCCTGTGCTTCCATCTTGCCACGAAAAACCTGCTCTTCGGCGGCGACGTGCTCTTCCTTGACGGTGTCGGCCGCACCGACTTCCCCGGCGGCTCCACACAACTGCTTCTCACCGGCATCGAAACGAAGCTGTTCAAACTACCCGACGCCACACGTGTCTTCCCCGGCCACGGCGACGACACCACCATCGGTCGCGAACGCGCGGAAAATCCGTTCCTCACCTGATTTCGGCATTCGACATTTCCCATGTTCCGCTCGCTCCACGACCTCACGTTTGACCAGCTTCGTGAGCTGATCGTGGCCGAAGGGCTGCGTCCAGCGCATGCCGGAACGCTTTGGAACACGCTTCACTTCAAGGCGATGGCCGATCCCCTCGCCCGCGAGGATCTCGTGCCGCCGCTGCGCCAATGGCTCACGAAAGTGCTCGGTGACGGCTCTTGGTCGCTCGATGTGCCGCCTGTTTCCTCCGACACGCCCAGCAGCGATGGTTTGACGCACAAATTCCTCCTCAGCATGGCCGACGCGCAGGAGATCGAGACCGTCATCATGGGCTACCCCGGTCGCCACACCGCCTGCGTCAGCACCCAAGCGGGGTGTGCGATGGGCTGCGTCTTCTGCGCCACGGGCCAGATGGGATTCGTGCGGCATCTACGCCCTGGAGAAATCGTCGCCCAGGTGCTGCATGCGCAGCGCATCCTGCGTGCGAAGGGCGAAAAAGGTCTGCGCAATCTCGTCTTCATGGGCATGGGCGAACCGCTGCACAACTACGACGCGGTGATGACCGCTCTCGAAATCATCTGCGACACCCGCGGCCTGAACATCGGCCCCAGCAAGATCAGCGTCTCCACCGTCGGCGTTGTGCCCGGCATTCTGCGCATGGCGGCGGAAAACCGCCCCTACAACCTCGCCGTCAGCCTTCACGCTGCCACGGAGGAGGAACGCGCTAAATTGATCCCCGCCAACCAGCGCTGGCCGCTGGCCGAACTCATCGCCGCCTGCCGCAGCTACAACGCACAAACCGGTCGCCGCATCTTTTTCGCCTGGACCTTGATCCACGGCGTCAACGACACCCCCGAGCACGCGAAACGCATCGCAGAGCTGCTCCACGGACTCGACGCGCACATCAATCTCATCCCGCTCAACCGCACCGAAGGCTACACCGGCACCGAAAGCAGCGACACCGCCGCCGACACCTTCCACCGCATCCTCCAAGACGCCGGATTCCCCTGCACCATTCGGCAGAGACGCGGCATTGATGTGGCAGCGGGCTGCGGCCAGCTCAAGGCGGCCAAGCAGTCGCGCAGGAAAGCGGCTTGAGGGCGCTCGGCATGAAGTTGGCGTGAACCCAGTGTGAATTCATCTTCATAGAACGACAGCCTGCTTGCCGCAGCGCTCCCCGCGCCCGTATCTTACCGCATGCCTCGTCGTGTTCTGCTGCTCAATCTCCTCGCCTGCCTTTGGTGCTGTGCCGTACTCAGTGTGCGTTTCAATCTGGCCGGACATTATCACTATGTCTTCATGCTGTGGAATCTCTTCCTCGCCGCCATCCCACTCGGCATCAGCATGGCATTGGGACGCATCGACCGCCTCACTCTTGCGCTACCACTGCTGACGGTCTGGCTGCTGTTCTTCCCGAACGCGCCGTATGTCCTCACCGACCTGATCCATCTCAATGCCAGCCGCAACCGGCACGTGCCGCAGTGGCTGGACCTGCTCATGCTGCTGTCCTTCGCTCTCGTGTCGCTGTGGTTCGGCTTCCAATCCCTGCGCCAGGTTCAGCATTGGCTGGCGCGGCGCTACTCACGCGTGGCAGGATGGAGCGCAGCCCTCGGCACGCTCGTGCTCAGCGGGTTTGGCGTCTATCTCGGCCGGTTCCTGCGCTGGAACAGTTGGGACATCGTACACCGGCCTCACCTGCTGCTCCGTGACATTGCCGGACGTCTCCTTGACCCCGTCCAGCATGCTCAAACCTGGGGCTTCACCCTCGGCTTCGGCACCCTGCTCATCTTCGGCTACCTGTTTTGGATCTCCTCCGCACACGATCACCCCTCGCGCGACTGACCTGCCGCTGGAAGCTTCCAGCCAAAAGCAAGCGGTCCTGGCAGACGGCGAGTTCTAGCTTCCACGTTGTTTGCCCGCTGGGTGAGCAGATCTTGCCTGCTGTGGTCTGGCGCACGCATCTTGCGCTCGCGGGGCGCGGGAGCGATGAGCTTGAGAGCCAGCGCATCGGCAATGCGAGCCATGTCACCGCAACGCGCGCGCTGCGCGCTTGGCGAGCAGGAGCAGCCCAGCATCGGAAGTCATGAGGGGGTCGTCGAAACAAAAACGCAGGTGCGTACCAGAGGGCAGTTGCGGATCGATGGACTCGGGGATTAACTCGGAACTGGGCTGGTTTGGCATGGTTCAGTCACCTGCATTGAGGTCTCAATGTGCGCCAAACGCAGCCCTGTTTTTTTGGCTTCGTGAATAATCCAGGTTAGAGACATATCACCAATCTTCCACCCATGCTGCATCGACTGCTCCAAAGAACCCTCGAACTAGACGCCGACCGTCCGATCCTGGAATGCAACGGATCTTGGACCACCGCCGCAGAACTTGAGCGGTTGACATCGCGGCTGGCCTCAGGTCTGGCGGCAATGGGCCTCGAAGAAGGCGACCGCGTGGCCCTGCTGCTCCCGAACAGTCTCGAGGCGGTCGTCTGCTACCTCGCCTGTTTCCGGATGCGGCTCGTCATTGTACCGCTAGATTATCAATACCACCCGTTGCAGATCGGATACGCGCTTGGCCATAGCGGCGCATCGATCCTGATTTTGAATCACGAGCGCATCGCCGGGCTCAACGAAGCCACTGTCCTCAAAACAGTGCCCCGAGTGTTCGTTGTCGGAGGGGGAACAACAATCGACAACCAGCGATCATTCGAATCGTTGTTGGGTGCCGAGCGCGCGACCACCGAGGATGCTCCGCTCGACGACACTCCGGCCGTCATGGTCTATACCTCAGGGACGACTTCCCGGCCCAAGGGAGTCGTGCTCTCCCACGGTGCCCTTTCGACCGGCATTCGCAAATACCTCGCACAGGTCACGCTGACCTCGAATGACGTCGCTCTGATTGCAACATCGATCTCACGGCCGCTCGCCCTTCGCTGCCAGCTACTGCCGACCCTCTGGGTCGGTGGACGCGTCTGTCTCCTGGGCAAGTTCACCGCTGGACACTTCATCGACGCTCTTCGCCGACCGCCCGCCAAGACCTTCCTGACACTCACGCCCGCAGGCATGGGGTTGCTGTTGGCGACCCCCGACTTCCAGACCTGCGACTTCAGCCACCTTCGACTATGCCTGGCTGGTGGCGACCGCGTACCGACCAGACTGCTCGAATCGTTCGAGCGGCTGACGGGCGTGGCAGTCACCGAGCAGTGTGGTTCCACGGAAACGGGACCGTATGCCATGAATCCGCCATTCGGCCGCAAAAAGCCGGGATCCGTCGGCCCACCGGCGCATGGGGTCCACTTGGCAGTGGTGGATGAGCACGGCACCGACGTTTCGGCTGGGACGGTCGGCGATGTTCGCGTCAGCGGACCCGGCATCATGGACGGGTATTGGAACGAAACGGCTCTAACCCGAAAGACTTTGCAGAAGGGCGGGGTCCTCACCGGTGATCTGGCGCGCTTCGACGAGGATGGCTATCTCTGGTTCGTCGGGCGCAGGAAGGACATCATCGTCCGCATGTCGAACGGTCTCGCCAATAAGGTCGCGCCACTCGAAGTGGAGGCGGCGCTCTCGGAGCATCCGGCAGTCCGCGAAGCCTGCGTGATCGGGGTACCCGACACTGATTGCGGTGAGGCACCCCACGCCTACGTCATCCTAGAGCCGGGGGCAGAATGCCAAGCGGACGAGCTGAGAAGCTTCGTCGCCACCCGGCTTGCGGAATTCATGGTGCCCGCCAAGGTTCACCTCATCACCGAGTTGCCTTACAAGGGGCCGGGAAAGATCGACCGGGAATTATTGCGAATGCGTGCCATCACCGCCGCGCTCATCGAACAGGTTCCCTTTTTCAAGAACGCCAGCAGCGACTTCCTGCGGGACATCATCCCGCGGCTGGATGCGAGGCAGTTTGCGGCAGGTGAGATTCTGGCGCACGAGGGCGACGTGGGAGACGAGATGTATTTCCTCACCAAAGGACAGGTCGAAGTTTGCCGCGGTCATCCTCTCCGGCAGCTCACGGTTCTGCGGGAGGGATCTTTCTTTGGTGAATTGGCCATTCTTCGGGACACCCCCAGGGCCGCCACGATCCGGGCTCTGTCCGATGTTGAGGTTTACGCCCTTCGACGTGACGGCGTGCTTGAACTCGCCCATACCGATTCCGAATTCCATCGGTATCTCAAGGATGCTGCTCTGCAGTATTCGGAATCCCTCGCAGACACCGGTGCTGGTGGGACGTGATCAGGCGGAGTCAGTGCTCAGACCAGTTCTCAAAAAAACAATGTCACCAGCAGTTCGCCCCCCCCCGCAGGTCCAAGGCAAGAGGCAGGAAAACAACCTGATTCTTGGCCATCCCAAGGAAGGGCGGTTTGGAACCGCCCAGGCGCTCCAGATCGTCACGTCCTCATCCGCCGCGTTCTTCAGCTCGATCAGGCCCAGCGGCAGTCCGTTGACGAACACCACGATGTGCCTCATGCCTGGCATCTTTTCTTACTGCGCCTGCAAGCGGAAGAACGCCGCGTTGTCAGGCACGGTGAACTGAAACTCAAGTTTGCCTTCGCCGTTGATCGTCGTCGTCATTCCGGGCTGGTTCATGGGGAAAGGGTTGAAGAGGATGAGGTCGGTGCTCTTCTTTACCCCAATGATCAGCTTGAACTGGCCCAACCCATCCCGCTGAATCAGCGGCGTGTCTATGTTGAGCGCCTGCACCTGCGCTGCCGTGTAATATCCCAGTCCGTTTGCGTTTGAGGTGTAAGTATTCACCAGCGCCGTCTGCCTTACCTGCCAGTCATAGCCTAACGCAGCCATTTGCAACTCTGAGGCATCGCTGAATCCATCTCCGTCCGTGTCGGTGGTGAAACTCAGCACTGCGCCGGTGAGGTTGATGTCAAAAGGGTCCTCATCCGTGTCGTTGTTCGCGAGCGAGAGAGTCGCTGTCTTGGTGCTGCTGTCTATGGGGGTGTACCGCACGATGAAGGTTGTGCTGTCTCCTGCCCCTACCGCAGATGCCGGTGGCGAAATCACGCTGAAGAGCGCTGCATCCGTACCTCCCACGACCACCGTTGGTGTGCCGCTCAGTGCCAGCGGAGCGGTGCCCGTGTTCTTCACGGTGAAGACGACATCCGCAGGACTGCCCACCGTTGCGGTGACGAAACCCACGCTCCCACCATCGGCGATGTTTACCCCAGAGCGCTCCACCGCGATTTCTGGCACCGCAGGCGGCCCGCCCGTGAGTGTGATGTCAAAGGGACTCTCATCAGGGTCATTGCTGGCGATGTGGATCGCCGCAGTCTTGAGTCCGACACTCGTCGGAGCAAACCGCACCGTGAAAGCCGTCGTTCCGTTTGGGCCGCCCACCGGTGCCGTGGGGTTCGCTGTGACGGTGAACATCCCTGAATCGACCCCATCTTGGGAGATCGTCAGTCCCGTGAGGTCGGCGTTGCCAGTGTTCTTGATGACGAAGTTCAGACTGCTGTTTGCGCCCACCGCCACGTTGCCGAAGCTCTTTGTCCCCCCATCGGCAATGTTGCTATTGAAGGGCTGCTCGACTGCAATATCAGCCCCCAGGACCGTCACCACAAACGTGTCCGTGCCCGTGAGTAATCCATCACTCACGGACACGGAGATCGTGACCGTGCCAAACCGGTTGGTCTCAGGAACCACCGTCACGGTGCGACTGGCCCCGCTGCCGCTAAAGAAGATACTTCCGTCGGGCACCAGCGCTTGATTGGAAGACGTGCCGCTGACCGTCAGCGCCGCCGCCGCAGTATCGATATCGCCAATCGTGAACGGCAGGCTGTTAGTCAGCGAGTTCACGCCGATGCTCTGATCCGTGATGTTTGAAATGGTGGGCGCATCATTCACCGGGTTGACGGTGAGTAGGAAGGTAGCGCTCGTACTCGCCGTGCTGTCGCTGACGCTCACCGTGATGGTCGCAGTGCCGAACTGATCGACTGCGGGCGTCACCGTCACGGTGCGGCTCGCCCCGCTGCCGCCGAGGACGATATTTGCCGTGGGCACGAGAGTCGTGTTGCTCGAAGAATTCGTGACTGTCAGCGATGCCACCGCTGTTTCCACGTCGCCGATGGTAAAGGAAAGCGCACCCGTGCTCGCATCCTCATTGATCGTTCGATCTGTGAGGTTGCTGATCGTGGGGGCGTCGTTCACGCTATTTACCGTCAGCACAAAAGTGTCGCTCGCCGTGGCAGCGCCGTCACTGACCGTG
>JBIKYB010000448.1:0-3649 GCA_044355475.1 Prosthecobacter sp. | reverse complement strand
GAGGTTGTGGTTCTCGATAGCGGTAGCACCGATGCCACAGCGGCCATCGCGGCGGAGTTTTCCAACGTTCGCTTCCTTGTTCGGCCTTTTGACGACCACACCACGCAATGGAACTTCGGTGTCGATGCCGCCCGCACTCAGTGGGTACTCTCTCTCGATTGTGATTACCTCCTCGGTCCTGGCTTTGAGGATGAACTCGCCGCACTGCCCACCGACACGCCCAGCGATGCCTTCTTTGCCTCGTTCCGTTATCTCATTTTTGGCAAGCCTTTGCGCTCATGCCTTTACCCGCCGCGTGCGGTCCTTTTCCGCAAAGATCGCTGCCGGTATGTGCCAGACGGTCACACCCAGCTCCTGCGGATACCCGGCCAGACTGCATCCTTGAACACGCGCATCGATCACGATGACCGAAAGCCGCTGAGCCGCTGGTTTTCCTCCCAGGACAAGTACGCGAAGCTGGAGGCAGACAAACTGCTGACGCTTGCCCCTTCAGAACTCAGCCCGCAGGATCGTATCAGGCGCAGCATGATTTTGGGGCCGCTTCTGGTGTTCTTTTACACGCTGCTGTTCCGCCGTGCGGTGCTTGATGGCTGGGCGGGCTGGTTTTACACCTTTCAACGCACTCTTGCGGAGATCATGCTCACATTGCGGCTGCTGGAAAAACGGATCAATACCTCTCTTGCTCCGAGTCGTTCATGAAAAAAGCATTCATCACCGGTATCACCGGCCAGGACGGATCCTATTTGGCCGAGTTGTTGCTGCAAAAAGGCTATCAGGTTCATGGTGTCATCCGCCGCTCCTCCAGCTTCAACACCGCACGCATCGATCACATCTACCAGGATCTTCATGTTCCTGGCACGCGCCTGTTTTTGCACTACGGTGATCTCTCGGACGCGGTGCAGATGGTAAAGCTGCTGTATGATTTGCAGCCGGATGAAATCTACAACCTCGGGGCACAATCGCATGTGAAGGTCTCCTTTGACATTCCGTGTTACACCGGGGACGTGGATGGTTTGGGCGCCCTACGCATCCTGGAGGCGATCCGTGAGACGGGGCTGGATAAGAAGACACGCTTTTACCAAGCCTCCTCTTCGGAGATGTATGGCAAAGTGCAGGAGGTGCCGCAGACGGAGACGACGCCGTTCTGGCCGCGTTCGCCGTATGGCTGCGCGAAGGTTTTCGCCTACTGGCTGACGGTGAACTACCGCGAGAGCTACGGCCTGCATGCCTCGAACGGCATTCTCTTCAATCACGAAAGCCCGCGCCGAGGTGAGACTTTTGTCACCCGCAAGATCACCCGGGCGGCCTCCCGCATCAAACTAGGCCTCCAGGAGAAGCTTTACCTCGGCAACCTCGACGCGAAGCGCGACTGGGGCTTCGCCGGGGAGTATGTGGAGATGATGTGGCTCATGCTCCAGCAGGAGAATCCGGACGATTACGTCGTCGCCACGAATGAAACTCACAGCGTGCGGGAGTTCTGCCAGGAGGCTTTTGGCCTGCTAGGTCTCGACTGGGAGGAGCACGTCGTGCATGATTCGCGCTACGAGCGCCCAGCGGAGGTGGACCTCCTGATAGGCAATCCCGAGAAGGCGCGGAAGCAACTGGGCTGGGAGCCGAAGGTCCGGTTCAAAGATCTGGTGAAAATCATGGTTGAAGCCGACGTGAAACTGGCGGAGCACGAGGCCAAAGTGAAGAATCTAGGACAACAATGAGGCTGTTTATCTCAGGACACAAAGGCATGGCTGGCAGTGCCTTGATGCGGCGTTTTGCCAACGAGCCAGGCGTCACCCTACTGACCCGCACTCGCAAGGAACTCGACCTCACCGACCAGTCGGCGGTGCATGCGTTTTACGCGGCGGAAAAGCCGGATGTGGTGATTGTGGCGGCGGGCAAGGTGGGCGGTATCCACGCCAACAACACTTACCCCGCAGAGTTCATTCATCAAAACCTAGCTATCGCCTCGAACTGCATCCACGGCGCGTGGTTGGGCGGGGTGAAGCGTCTGCTGTTTCTCGGAAGCTCCTGCATTTACCCCAAACTGGCCCCGCAGCCGATGTCGGAGAACTGCCTTCTCACTTCCGCGCTCGAGCCGACCAACGAGGCTTACGCGATCGCCAAGATCGCCGGTTTGAAGATGGCGGAGTATTATCGCAAGCAGTATGGCGTGGTTTATCACTCCGCCATGCCGACGAACATGTACGGCCCGGGTGACAACTACCATCCGCAGAACTCGCATGTGATGCCGGCGCTCATCCGCCGCTTTCACGAAGCGAAGGTGGCAGGCCTAGCCGAGGTGCCTGCCTGGGGTACGGGCAGCCCGCGCCGAGAGTTCATGCATGTCGATGATCTGGCCGATGCTTGCGCCTTTTTGCTGCGATTGGAAAACCCACCGGATCTCGTGAACGTCGGCTGTGGGGCTGATGTGTCGATCCGTGAGCTAGTGGAGTTGGTGGTCGAGATCGTCGGTTTTCAGGGCAAGATTGTCTGGGATGGCTCGAAGCCTGATGGTTCACCGCGCAAGCTGCTCGACACCACGTTGCTGAACACCCTGGGCTGGCAGCCACGCATCTCGCTCAGAGAAGGACTGGTGAAGACTTATCAGGCGTTCTTGGAGGAGCAGCAGGCTGGGAAATTGCGCGGCTGATGTCTCCAGCCTTTTGATCATGAAAGTTTTGCTGCTCAACCAGTGCTTCTACCCGGATCACGTCGCCACGGCGCAGCATCTCACCGATCTGGCGCTGGAGTTGGTCAAAAGCGGCCATGAAGTCACCGTTGTGGCTTCTTCACGTGGCTACGATGATCCCAGCATCCGCTATCCGGTGCGTGAAACTTGGCGAGGCATCGACATCCGCCGCATTTGGACTCCAGGATTGGGAAAAAAGGCGAAGTGGCGGCGGCTGGTTGATTTTGCGATGTTCTGGGGGAATGCGAAACGCATTCTCTTTTTTTTGCCCCGGCAGGACGTGACGGTTTGCCTCACCTCACCGCCACTGATTTCCACGCTGGGCACTGTCGCGGCGAAACTCAAGGGCGGGGCTGTGGTGCCGTGGGTGATGGACTTGAATCCTGATGAGGCGGTGGCGGCGGGATGGCTCAAGGCTGGTGGGATCGTTGAGCGCACGCTGACGTTCATCCAAAACTGGAGCTTCCGTCGGGCCTCACGCATCATCGCGTTGGATCGCTTCATGGCGGAGCGCTTGATGGCGAAGAGCGTGCGTGAGGAAGTGATTCACATCGATGCGCCATGGTCGCATGACCAGGCGATCGGTTACGATCCTGCGGCGCGTGAGGCGTTTCGCGCGGAGCACGGACTCACAAGCAAGTTTATCGTGATGTACTCGGGCAATCACAGCCCCTGTCATCCGCTGGATGGAGTCCTGGCGGCGGCGGATGAGCTGAAGTCGGACCCGCAGCTTCACTTTCTGTTTGTCGGTGGCGGCAGTGAGTTCAAGAAGGTGCAGGCTTTTGCGAAGGATCGGGCGCTGAAAAACATCACCTGTCTGCCCTATCAGCCGATGGAGAAGCTGTCTGGCTCGCTTTCTTCGGCGGATTTGCACCTGGTGGTCATGGGGGAGCCGTTTGTGGGCATCGTGCACCCGTGCAAAATCTACAACATCCTCACGCTGGGCATTCCCTTCCTCTTCATCGG
>JBIKYB010000447.1:0-3651 GCA_044355475.1 Prosthecobacter sp. | reverse complement strand
GGCGGCGTTGCAGCAGTGTGGAGGGCAGGCCGCCGGGCACTCGCGGCGGTGAAGGCAGACGTGCGTTGCTGGCGATGCGGAAGGTGGAAGGAAGCTGACCGCAGACGACAGCGAGTGCGTTTTCGGCGTTGCCACGCTGACGTTCAAGCGCGGCGAGATCGTTCCGCGCCAGTTCCAGCTCCGTCCGTGCGCGTGACACATCCATTTCGTTTGCGAGACCGCCTTTGAAGCGAGATTCCTGGAGTTTGAGCGCTTCCTGACGCCAGCTCAGGGTGTCATTCACGACCTGCATCTGACGGTCCATCGAATGCGCGAGGAAATACAGCCGCGCCACCTCTGAGGCGAGGGTCAGGCGCTGGGCGGCGAGTGTTTCTGCCACCGCCGCCTGTCCAGCCTTCGCGCCTTCGACGCCACGCCGCACGCGCCCCCACAAGTCCAGCTCCCAACCGAGTTCAAAGAGGTTTTGGAAGCGCCTGCGTTCAAGACCCGGCAGCGGAATGCCTGGAGGCAGGTTCGCGCCGAAGGAAGTGAGCGAGAGGTGCTCGTAGTTCATGCCATTTTTCATGCTGAGCTGCGGGAACCAGTCCGCCTGCTGCACGCCGATGAGCGCCCGCGCCGTCTCCACCCGCGCCAAGGCAGCGCGGAGTTCCTGATTGTTCTCGATCGCCTGCTGCACGAGCTGGTTCAGCTCGGAGGAGCCGAATAACTGCCACCACTCGCCAGGCATCGGCAGATCACTCACGCTCGCACCGCTTTTCCACTTCGACGGTACCATCACGTCTGGAAGTTTGAAGTCCGGCCCGACAGTGCAGGAGGCTATGAAAAGAGCCGTGAGGCAGAAAAGAGGTCTTGTGTCCAAGGTCATGGTTTTGGTCATCTTGAATTATTGGATTGCACTCACTCTAACCTCTTTGGCGATGAATACATCCATCTGCTGGCCGGCGAAGAGAGCGGCGGGCAAGGGTTTCTGCAAACGATAGATCACCTGAAGCACGCGGGTGTCTACGCGCTCGGTGGCATCGCCGGTGAGGGATTTCTTCGGGATGACGAGCGGCTCAAAGCGCACGAATTCCAGTTTCGCTGCCAAAGAGGGGTTGCCACGCACCTGTGCGGTGGCTTGCGAGCCGGATCGCACTTTCCAGGCCTCGTATTCGTCCACATCGGCGCGGACGTGCAGCACGCTCATGTCGCCCAGCACGAGCCACGGCGTGGAGGCTGTGCCTGTGGAGATGTATTCGCCCTCGCGCACCTTCACCTGGAGCACGGTGGCATCTCGCGGCGCGGTGATGACGCTGCGGGCGATCTCCGTCTCGATCACTGCGACCTGCGCCTGTGCGCGCTTGATTGAGGCCTCGTTGGATTTCACCTTGGCTGAAGAAGTGCCCAGAATGAGTTCGCGCTGCGTGCGTTCTTCATCGGACATGGCCCGGGCATCGGTGAGGCTGCGGGCAAACTCGACATTCCGCCGCGCCTGTGCCTCCTCGGCCTGCGAAACCGCGAGCGCGGCCTGCGCCTCGTTCACCTGCGCTTTGGCGACTGCTAGTTCGGCCTGAAGCTGGCGCGTATCGAGGATGATGAGCGGCTCACCCTTTTTCACCTGTTGGCCGGCTTTGATATGCACCTGCTCGACCACGCCGCTGCGATGGCTGCCCAGCGTGATGAGCTCGCCCGCCGGTTCGACGAGGCCCACCGCCGCTACAGTGTCAGCAAAGCTCGAGCGCGGTGGCGGAGCGGGCGGGTTGGTAACGGTTTCCTGCGGCAGCTTGCTGATGACCGAGGTCACCGCCCAGCCGAGGGAGAAGAGTGCGATGAGAGGTAGAACGGGGAGTTTCATGAGGGTGAGGTGATTTGGGTGATGATGCCGTCATTCATGTGGGCGATGCGATGGGCGTGGTGGAAGACGCGGTTGTCATGCGTGACGACGAGCACGGCACGCTGCGGTGCCACGGCGGCACTGGAGAGCAGTTGCATGACGGACTCGCCCGTCTCGTGATCGAGTGCCGCGGTGGGCTCATCACAAATGACAAGTCGCGGCTCATGCACGAGTGCACGAGCCAGAGCCACACGCTGCTGCTGGCCGCCGGAGAGGAAGCGCGGATACGACGCGGCCTTCGCGCCGATGCCGAGACGGTCGAGTAAAGCGGTGGATCGTTTTACCGCGTCGCCACGCTTCATGCCATCGGCGATCAACGGCACCGCGGCATTCTCCGCGGCGGTGAGGGATGGCAGCAGGTTGTATTGCTGGAACACAAAGCCGAGCTCGCGACGGCGGAACTCGACGCGGTCTTTGCCACGCAGCGAACCATGCGCACGGCCGAGCACATCGACCTCGCCTGCGCTTGCCTCCAGCAGGCCAGCGATCACCGAGATGAGCGTGGTTTTGCCACAGCCGCTCGGGCCCACGAGGAAGGTCATCTCGCCGAGGCGGGCATGGAAATCGACTCCGCGCAGGACTTCGGTGCGGTTTTCGCCTTCGCCAAAGTGCTTGCGCACGGTGCGGCAGGTGACGGCATGGGATTCGTTGTTGTTCATGATCATCGGAAAACACTCGCGGGTTCCAGAACCAGCACCTTGCGCACGCTCAGCAGGCTCACGGCCACGGCGACGAGCGCCATGAGCACGGCCACACCGGCCACCGCCTCCCACATCAGCACGATGCCGCGGGTGGCCATCTGGTTCAGCGTGGCCTCGAAAAAGACGCCTGCCATGCCGGTGCCGATGGCATAGCCGAGAGCTCCGCCGACGAGCGCCTGTAGGAGCACCATGCCGACCAGCCTCGTGTTCGTGACGCCGATGGCCTTCAAGGCACCGAACTGCCGCAGGTTCTCGACCGTGAACATGTAAAACGTCTGCCCGCTCACCGCGAGGCCCACGATTAGCGCCACGGCAATGGTGATGCCGAAGTTCACCGGGATGCCGGTGTTCTTTAAATAGTAAACCACGCAGTCCCACGCGAATTCCGCCGTCGTGCGGGCCTTGAGCCCGGTTTCCTTCTCGATGCGCCGGGCCAGCGCCACGGCATCGATACCGGCCTTTGGCCTCACCAGCACATAACTGAGCATTTTGCGCTCGCGGCCCTGAAACTGGATCGCCTCGCTATACCTCGCGTGGATGACCGGAAAGCTCACAAACGGCGCGGCGGCATCCGAGATGCCCACGATGCGGGCCTTGTGATCGTTGAGCTCCAGCACGCGGTCGAGCTCCAACGGCTCGCCGGGATAAAGCAGGTCATAGCCAGCACGGTCGATGACGATGCTGTTGGTCTCGCGAAGCCGCTCCCAACTGCCGAGTAGCATTTTTCGCGGTGCGCCGACCAGCGTGGCGTCATCAAGACCGAGCGTGAAGGTGGACGCAAACTTCCCGGCGGCCGTTTTGGCGGTGGGATTGCCTTTGAAGAGCCGCACCGCGTAGTCCACGCCCTCCACGCCGCGCACGCGGAAGAGGTCGGTGTCCTTCAGCGCCTTCGTTTGCTCGAAATACTCGGTGTGCGGGTCAATCACCCAGATCTCCGCATCGGTCACATCCCGCACCTGGCTGCCGGTGCGCTTCATGATGCCGCAGAAGATGCTGACCTGGTTTTGCAGCAGAAAGGTTGAGAAGGCGAAGGCGAACACGAGGCCGAAGTACTTCGCCTTGTCGGCCATGAGCATG
>JBIKYB010000446.1:0-3664 GCA_044355475.1 Prosthecobacter sp. | reverse complement strand
CCTGATCCATCGCCGTCGGAGCACGGACAGCAGCGGCGAGCAATGATTGCAGAGTCCCTCGATCCAGTGTTTGAGCGGTAAAGCTCCGCACAGAGCGGCGTTGCTGGATGGCTTCCATTGCAGTCATAGCGTCGGAGGGTGGAAAGGTAGGCATGGATGCGTTGGGGCGTGTGGTGTGGCGATGGATTGGCTACTTCGTTTCTAAAGCGGCGTGCCTGAGCCAGCCATGGGGTGTCCACCCCAAAGAACCCATATCACCATAGAAAGTAGTCATGCGCTTTAGCGCGTGACCGTGCTGTAGGCTTTTTGGTTTGTTCGGGGCGTGCCGTCGCCTTTGAGAGCTGAAGCACTGCTCAATCTGGCGTGTTGGTGCTTGCGTCAGCCTAACTCTCCGAATGCTTGGGCGAGGATCGCACGGAAGAGTCCTTCATCTATTCCAGCCTGGGATCCGAGAGAGATGAGAGAAGGCCAGACCGCGTCCTCGCCTTTTGAGCTATCCAAGACGGCTGAGTAGTTTCTCAGTAGAAGGTGCGTTTCAGGGTGAGTAGAGGAAGCATCGTTATTGGCACATAACATTGTTACGACTGCCTTTCGCATGACCGACTCAGCTTCCACAAGGTGGTTCATCGAATGTAGCAATGAACCGACATTATTGAGTCCGAGAGCGACGCTGGGATGATTGTCGGGAAAGCGATCTTGGAGAATAGACAAAGCGCGGCGCATCAAAGGCTCAGCTTCACTCAACCGTCCTAGAGCTTTTAGAATCTGCCCCAAAAGGCTCAGATCACCTGCTATGTCAGGATGGTCCGGTGACCAGCAAGATTCAGAGATAACCAATGCTCTTCGTGCCGAAACCTCGGCTTCTTCGAAACGAAAAGCCCTTGTGAGAGTGCTTGCTAAATTGCTGAGTCTGCGAGCGATGTTTGGATGATTGGAAGGGTAGATCGCTTCATCAATGGCGAGGGCAAGACGAATAAGTTACACTGCTTCGGCAAGGTGTCCCTGGGCCAATCGAAGCGTAGCGAGATTGTTGTAGCAACGTGCCACATTTGGATGATGGGGATCAATTGCTTTTTCGAGCGCCAATGCCCGCAGCCTCAGTGGCTCAGCTTCGTCCAGTCGGTTGGTGCGCTGGAAAATGTCTGCCAGATTATTGAGGCGATTGGCAATCAGTGAGGGATCTAGATCTGGACTCGCCAAGTTGATTGCCAGCGACCGATACATCAGTCCTTCAGCTTCTTCGAGAGCATTGGTCTCCAAAAGCAGGAGAGCGAGATTATTGAGACGTGCCGCAACATGTGGGTGGTCAGGCGGGAGACAAACATTGTCGATTGCGATGGCCCGGCGTAATAGCAGTTCCGCTTCCGAGAGACGAAATGTGTCGTGCAAAAACTGGGCAAGGTTGTGCAGTGAGGTTGAAACCAAACACTCGTTCGGAAGCTCGTTACGTTGTCGAACGATCGTCGTAGTTTCGCGAGCGTTTGTTGAGCGTGATTGGAGGCGTGAGTTCAGCGCAGAGACCAACAAGTCTTCAGCAATCCCATGATGCATCAGTTGCTTCAGCGGTCCCATCAAGTGCGCAGCAATGCTTCGTCCTGTATCGTCAGTGTCCTGGATCCAACATTCGGCGGTCGCTGCCAAAGGAAGTATCTCCCACCGATTTTCGTGCTGCACCCAGCCGTCCCATAGAAACTGAGTGCGTGACCATGCGTGCTCATGAAGCTTTTCTATCACTTCCTCCAGCGGCTCGGTGTGACAGCGGAGCACTACGTCCTGTAAAACCCGGTGCATGGTCAGCACGCGAGGTTCATCGGTTGGCCTCAAGAGCCGCAGGCCGATCAAGCGGGTGACGATTTCTGTCCATGGATCGAGTTCGCCGACATCGGGTTCGGTCAGTAGTTCCGGGTGATTTTTGCCAGCGACTTCGCGTAGTCATGGGAGGACGATGGCATCGGGGGCGCTGAGAGCGGCGAGAGCGAGAATGGTGCGTGCAGCGGGAGGGAGTGTTTCGAGCGTCGGGCGGAGGGTGGCGGTGACTTCGGCGTGGCCGTGGCGGATAGCTCCTTCCACCTGTTTTGCTTTGTCGTCATGATACTGGAGAAGGTCGCTGCGTGGCGCTGGAGGTAGGCGCTGGGTTTGATCTGAGAGGCGTGCTGTCCGAGGTAGATGGCGGCGGTCTCGATGGCGAGGGTGAGGCCGCCGAGCGCCTCTATTATTTCGGCAGCGGCGCGTTCTTCTTCGGGGGTGGGGAAGATTTGATCGGGCTGATGCTGACGAATGAGCTGCAGCGCGTCGAAAGGTTCGAGGCGGTCGAGGGTGAGGAACTCGCTCGATGCTGGCAGGCCGGGGAAGTCGCCCTTCGGCAGCCGGGTAGTGAAAAGTGTGTGGAGCCATTCGCCCTGGAGGAGTGTCGAAGTTTGCGCGGCGCTGAGGAGGGCTGGGCTGTCCACGTTGTCGAGGATGAGCAGTGTGTGGCCTTTGCTTTTGCACTCGCGCAGGACGCGCTGGGCTTGTTGGCGGGTGTCGCGCTGTTCGGGCTCGGTCCAGGTGAGCTGGAGGGTTTCATTGATCTGGGTGAGGACGGTGGCTAGGTCGTGCTGGCTGGCGCAACGGAGCTGCCAACGCCCGCCAGGATACTCACGGGCGTAAGCGAGTGAGTATTGGAGTGCGAGCGCAGTCTTGCCCATGCCTCCGAGCCCTTGCACAGCGGTGGTGACGCCGACGGGGCCTAGTCGCACTTTTTGATGGACCTGCGCGAGTTCGCTGAGGCGTCCGACGAAACCGGGATTGGCGGCGTCGAGATTGCCGGGGATGTCGCGGGCGAGGTCGAGTTGATCGAGCTTGAGCCGGACGTGCTCGGTGACTTGGCGAAGGCGCTCGCGGGCGTCAGCGCGCTGGAGGGCGTCGCGTCCTTCGGGAAACCAGGGGGCGAAGTTGATGCCGTGGCGACGCTTCAAATCCTCCATCCAACGCACGGCGTCTACTTTCTCCGGCGTTGTGAGGCTGCGGGGCTCGACGAAGTAGATGGTGGCGATGCCACTACCATAGTGGCCACGGGCGAGTTCATGCTTGATCCACTCAGCCCATTCCCAGCGGCAGGCATCGGAGGTAAAGTAGTTCGGCGAAAGGCAGGCGAGGAAGAGTCGGGCACTTTGGAGATGGCTGAGGATTTTCTCACGCCAATCATCGAAGAGAACGATGTCGTGGATGTCGAAGAAGGCGTCGATGTACTGACCGGCGAGGGTTTGGCAGTCAGCCTCGATTTTATCGTGCAAAGCAGTAACGAAGCCCTGAACATCGTCTTTGCGTGCGTAGGATATAAAGAGGTCAGAGGGCATGACACGAACCTGACCCTCATTTGCAGCCCCGCAAAAACTGAACGCGCTTTTACAGGCGGATGGGTTGCCGGTGGTGCTCACGCAGCGCCCCATTCTCACACGGAAGGTGTATGTGCCTGTGTAGCCGGAGATCGTGCATCGACAGCCGGTCAGAAAGCTTTGTGCAATGGATTCATCCCGCAGATTCAGGGAGGCCCGCAGATTGACTTCTAGGTCGTGTTTGAAAAGCTTCCAATAGGCAAAACGGTGGTGATGGAGTAGGGGGTGGAGTCGATGAAAAAACAACGATTTGCATGGTGGGGGCCGCTCAAAGAGCGGCTCAAAAA
>JBIKYB010000143.1:0-12714 GCA_044355475.1 Prosthecobacter sp. | reverse complement strand
CGCTCTCGCTTCTCAGTTTGTCGCCTGCCACAGCGGAGGTCGCGCTCGCCACAATGTTTACCGACCGAGTGGTGCTCCAGGCGGAGGCCGCAGTGCCGGTATGGGGCTGGGCCGACGCGAGTGAGGAAGTCAGTGTCTCGATCTCCGGACAAATCAAAACAACGAAGGCCGATGCGGCTGGCAATTGGCGAGTGACGCTCGATCCGCTGAAGGCTGGAGAGGTGGGCGCGATGACGGTGAGGGCCAAGAACACGATCACCATCAATGACGTGCTCGCAGGCGAGGTGTGGCTGGCCTCCGGGCAGTCGAACATGCACGCGAACCTCGGGGTGAGGCATCCGGACAAGGAGAAGATCCTTGATGAGTCGGATGACCCGTGGGTTCGGCAGTTCACCGTCGTGCGCAATGACAAGCTGGAGTCGCCGCGCGAACTGGCTGGCGTCTGGCGTGCTGCGAATCGGGCGAATCTCACGGCCAACCGGACGGATGGCGACTCCTCGGTGGCTTATTTTTTCAGCCGCGAGCTGCGCAAGAAGCTCAATCGCCCCATCGGAGTGCTCCACGCCTCGGTGGGAGCCACGCCGATTCAGGCTTGGTCGCCAGGCGGTAAAAGCTACCAGACGATGATCGAGCCGCTGGCTCCATTCGTGATTCGCGGGGCGATTTGGTATCAGGGCGAGAGCAATCTCGAACGAAACCAAACCGCCGAATACGCAGGACTGCTCACCACTCATGTCGCCGCATGGCGCAAGCTCTGGGGGCAGGGCGAGTTTCCGTTCCTTTTCGTGCAGCTGGCACCGTTCCGTTACTCGAAGAAGAATGTTGGCCCGCTGAAGGACAATCCCGTTGGCCCGATGGAGCTGCCACTCTTCTGGGAAGCTCAGACGGCGGCGCGGAGGACCATTCCCAACAGCGGCATCGCAGTGATCCACGATTCCGTGCCTGACAGCGAACTCGACAACATCCACCCGCAGAACAAGCGCATCCCCGGCGAGCGGCTCGCCGCGCTCGCGCTGGCCAAGACCTACGGGCAAAAGGACGTGGCAGGCGAAGGCCCGTTCTACCGCGAGATGACCGTGGAAGGCGCAAAGATCCGCGTGAAGTTCACCGGCATCGGCACGGGCCTCGCCACGCGCGATGGCCAGGCCCCGAACCTCTTCGAGATCGCGGGTGAGGATAAGCGGTATGTCAGCGCGGAAGCCGTGATCGAAGGCGACAGCGTGCTCGTCAGCAGTGCGAACGTGCCCAAGCCCATCGCCGTCAGATTCGCCTGGAGCGAGACCGCGCGTCCAAACCTAATGAACAAAGAAGGCCTGCCCGCGTGCCCGTTCCGCACGGACCACTGGCCGATGAAGTAAAATCCGATCCCCGAATCTTTCCAGATGAACCTAAAACACACACTTTTCATTCTTCTCACCGCATCCTGCCTGCAAGCCGCAGAAACCGGCCGCTATGTGCGCATCGAGATTCCCGAGCTGCCGACCATCGGTGGTGGCCAGTATGAGATGCGGCGAATGATGGAGATCGAGGTCTTCAGCGGCGGGCAAAACGTGGCAAAGCAGGGCACGCTCTCCAGCTCATCCGGGGAGGCCGGCGATAAGATCAAAACTCTCACCGATGGCAACACGAAGGACTTCTTCATCTCCTCGTTCATGCTTCGTGCGCAGGTCAATCCGTGGATCGAGTTGGATCTCGGCAAGGCGATGCCCCTCGACAAGGTGGTGGTCCATCATGGCGGCAGACAAACAGCACCCTTGAGCTGGTTGGTGACTGTGCTCGATGGCGAGCGCAAGGTCGTTTGGTATCAACGCACGGACATGAACTCCGGCAGGCCGCTGACTCCGAAGGCAATGAAGGGCCGCTACGTCGGCAAAGGGCTGCCTGAGAAGGCCGCGCGCTGGTATAGCCTGCTCGGCGAAGAAGCGCAGGAGCGGGATTTCAAGCTGGAGACGCTCGACCTCATTCCGATCCCAGACGCGGCGCAACGTCGGGCGGTGTTTGCGAAGCGCGAGTCAGACGAAGCCGTGGCGGAGCTTTGCCGCCGCTTCCACGCCGCAGTGGATGGGAATGCGAAGGGATTGGAGCAGTTTCGCCGGCGATTCGATACGGGTGACTTTCGCGGCGCACTGGAAGCCTACCGCGATTTCTTCTTCGACCGTCTGGCGAACCCGGAAAAGCACGGCGTTCCCGCAGACTGGCTCGGCTCGGTCTGGCACAATCCTGTCATGCTCGGCATCAATTCCATCGTGGCCGAAGAAGCCATGCAAAATCGCCGCGTGTTGGATCGGGAAGGACGTTTCATCTCCGGCGAGGTCGGCGCTCCGGGCTCCACGCGATGGACGCCGCGGGAGTCGATCACGAGTTTTTCAGAGAAGGGCCTCCGCGATGACCGAGAGGCTGAGGAGAGGCAATCCAAAGCAAAGGAGAGGACGCCTGCCAGCGGCCAGATGGAGCAAGAGGTGCTCTTTTTCCGGATGCCTGAGCACACCTATGGGCCTCGTTTCTTCATGTTCGGCGACCTCGCGCGGACCTATGTCGCCACCGGCGAGCAACGCTACCTCGGTCGTTGGATGGATTACCTCGACGACTGGTGTCTCTTCGGCCGTTCGGATGTGCTCAACAGTCCGCTCAAACTCACGATGGGAGCCGAATCGGCACCGATGATGATGTTCACCGAGTTGGAGCAGATGCAGATGTTTGTGAAGGCTCGGCCTGCTTTGGCGAAGGACATGCGGGCCACGACGCTCGTGCGTTATGTGCTGGCGCTCATCGAGGACTTCCCGCCCTTCGGCGTCCGCACCCGCCGCTCGCAGGTGTCAAACTGGGGCGCGGGCGCGACTCATAGTCTCGCGGCGGACACGATCATGCTGCCGGAGTTTCACGCCATGCGTTACTTTGCACGCGAAACCGTTCGCCTTGCCTTCAGCAGCTTTCTGCATCAGCGCACGCTCGACGGCGAGAACATCGAGGCCGGCGACACAGGTCACCGCCAGACCGATCTGCAACGAGGCATGCGCCTCGTCTTCAATCTGCTGCCGCTGCTGCCTCTGGATGACTCCGTTCGCATGAAGGACGAACTTGCCGCGGGCTACGCCTCAGACTTGCTGATGACGACGTATCGGAACTACCTCACCCGCATCACGCCCGGCGGTTACGACTGGCCGCGCTGGGCTGGCACCGCTCCGAACATGCCGGGCGGCGACATCGAGGCCCTGCGTGCCCGCTTCATTCACAACACCAGTCAAGGCATCGGCCGCGAGTTCGATTTGCCATCGCTGAATCGCACAATGCCAGTCATGGGATCATTGATCGAGCAGGAGAAAGAAGCCGATGCTCGAGTCGCGGCGATGATGGACTTCCCATCGGGGATGTGGGCGAAGCTTTCTGCGAACGGCGACCTGCGCTACGGCGGCAAGCTCCCGCCCAACGCCGCGAAAACCGTGGCCGAAGCACGCAAGAACGGTCGCCCCGGCCCAGGGCTCCCGTTTGCCACGCCAGAGCGCACCTCGGACGTCGCGCCCTATTCGCCGATGTATTTCCTGCGGGACAAATGGCAGGCGGGTTCTGAGTGCATGACGCTGTTTGCCTTCGGTGCGCGCTCGCAGGATCACGACCAGTTTGTTTATGCTCGCGAGGGTGCTTTGCTCGGCTACGGCTCCATGCGTTACGACCTCATGAAGGACGAGCGCTCCATCGTCTCCTCCGAGTGCATCGTGGTGGACAAGAAAGCGCCGAACGCCTCGCATGGAGCGGTGCTCACCGGCGGCAAAACCAGCTACAGCATCATGCCGAGCCGCAACGTGGTGGACACGCGCTTTCACACCTCATCGCGCTTCGATCTGGCTGAGGCTCGCCGCAGCGATCCCTACTCGCGGATGACGCGTGTGCGCGGCGACTGGTATAACATCTGGGCCGAATCGCCGCGCATCGACAACACGCCCATCACGAGCATCACCGCCTATCGTCAGACGTTTCATGTCAAAGGCGAGGGCATCTGGATCGTCGCCGACCGGCTCGAAGACAAGGCCAGCCAGCCTCGTGAGTTCAGCACCTTCTGGACGTATCCGACCTGGATCGAGCCGAAGGGCATGAAGAAGGCCATCGCGGAACTCGCAGCCGCGAATCATGTCCTCGTCGAGGAAACTCAAGGCCGCGTCCGCACGGCCATTCCAGGCGCGGCCAACATCTCCAGCCGCTTCTTTGGCCCCGAGCACGAGATGATCAACCGCCTCTCGCCACACGGAGACTATGTGAAGCTCGACAAGTCGCCGCTAGCCCTTCTGAAGGAGTCTCTCGACCGCGGAATGAAGGACTCCGACGTATTGAAGCTGAACCCTGGTGCCGATCAATCACGCGGGCTTCGCCAAGTCGGCATTCATTGGAAAGGCCAGGGCAATCAGGCCCTCGTCACCCTGCACAACACCCGGCCTGCCATCACCGAGCCCGCCAGGCAGTTCGAGAACGACTTGCGCGAGATCGAAGAAATCAAAGCACCCGTCGGAGTCACCGGCTTCCGCGCCGTCACCGCGAGCGGCACGCGAGTGGAGTTCCAAAGCGGCCCCAATCGCGTAAACGACCTCAAAAACGGCATCGCCCACGCGAAGGCCGAAAGTCTGCTCGTCATCGAGAAGGAAGGCGCTCTCTCAGGCATCGTATTGGGAGGCGAAAGCGGCCTCAAACTGCGTGGCAAGGCATACACAGCGCCCACCGCTGATTTTGAGTATGTCCTGAGTGCCGATGGGAAGCTAACCACCACGCCGATTTATCGCGCCATCGACACCGTGAAGGTCACGCCCGAACAAAATGTCTTCACCGACAGCATCGCCGTTTCGTTTTCCATCCCCACGCAAGACACGAAGGACATCGAGTTCCGATACACCCTCGACGGCAGCGATCCCACGCTCGACTCACCGCTTTTCACCGCGCCTGTCGTGCTCAAAGAAGACACGCATGTCAAAGTGCGCCCCTTCCGCAAAGGCCTCACGAAGACGCCCTTCAACATCCCCAGTGAGCAGGCCGGAAAAACCGTCGGCGCCATCTTCCGCAAAGAGAAGACTCGCCCCGCCGCCAATACTGCCGCAGCGCTCAAGCCCGGCCTCGCTGCCGAATACATCGAAGCCGACTGGCCCACGCTCTTCACCCATGCGGGCGTGCGCGGCGTGTTGCAGCCCAAGACGCGAACCACCGTCACCGGCCTGCTCGACGCGAAAGAAATCGAAACTCTCCGCCAGACTGACAGAGCCTACGCCATTCGCTACAGCGGCTATCTCACAGTGCCGCAAACTGGCGTGTATGGCTTCCACGCCCCCATCCATCTCTACACCCCCACGATGGACGCCGGCTACGACCTGCGCGTGTGGATTGATGGCGAAGAATGGTTCCCATCGCCCACGCTGCACTCCGAAAACATCTGGCACATCCCGCTCGAAGCCGGACTGCACCGCATCGAAGTCAGCTACGCCGATTACCGCTGGAAGCAGTTCAAGAACGACTACTGGATGGACTGGCAGGAAAGCCAGATGTGGAAAGGCACACCCGTCCTCGAAGTCAGCGGACCCGGCATGAAACAGCAGCCCGTGCCCGCTGCGTGGTTGCGCCACCAGCCATGAATTGGCACCGAAACGAAACGTCCTCCATCCCATGAAAACCATCGCCGCTCTTTCTCTGCTGCTGACCTCGCTCCTTGCCGCTCAGCCGAAATACGACCCCGCCAAGCTGCCGAAAGGCCATGACTACTTCGAACTGCGTGATGGCCTGGCGAACTGCCAGCGCAAGTTCACGCAGGAGAAAACCGGGCGCGTCATCTTCCTCGGCGGTTCCATCACCGCAGGCGGCGCGTGGCGGCGGCACACCTGCGATAACCTCACGAAGAAGTTCCCAGACACAAAGTTCGAGTTCATCAACGCCGGCATCGGCTCGATGGGCTCCGTGCCTCATGCGTTCCGTTTGGAGCGCGATGTGTTAGCCAAGGGGCCGGTGGACCTGCTCTTCGTCGAGGCAGCGGTGAATGACAGCTCGAACATCCCGCAGCATCCCGAACTCATGCTGCGCGGCATGGAGGGCGTGGTGCGCCACATGCGCGCGGCCAGCCCGCTGACGGACATCATCCAGCTTCACTTCGTCATGGAGCCGCACATGGCCGACTACCGCGCCGGTCGCGTGCCGGACTCCATCGCGCAGCACGAGCGCGTCGCCGTGGCGTATGGCAATCCTTCGCTGAATTTCGCGCGTGAAGTCACCGACCGCATCGACGCGGGCGAGTTCACCTGGGCGGACGATTTCAAAGGCCTGCATCCCTCGCCCTTCGGTCATCAGCTTTACGCGAACAGCGTCGCCCGCATGCTAGACGCCGCCTTTGCCAAACCCATCGCCGCTTCCGCGAAAGAGCATCCGCTGCCCGCGCCGCTCGATGCCAAAAGCTACGCCAAAGGCCGCCTCGGCGACATCGCGCAGGCCCGCCTCATCAAAGGCTTCCAACTCGTGAAGTCGTGGACGCCTCCGGCTGACGAAAAGCAGGCAACTGGCAAAAAAGTCGGCACCCGCGAGGGCTTCGTGAACGTCCCCGCGCTCGTCGGCACCGAGCCCGGCGCAGAGTTCGAGTTCAGCTTCGAGGGCACCGGCTGCGGCCTCTTCATCGCCTCGGGCCCCGACGCCGGCCACATCGAGTTCAGCATCGATGGCGGCCCCCCACGCACGCTCGACACGATGACCCGTTTTAGCAGCGGCCTCCACCTCCCCTGGGCCTTGATCCTCGACGACCAGCTAGAAAGTGGATCGCACACCGCCAAAGTCCGCATCGCCACCACCAGCGACTCCAAATCCACCGGCACAGCCCTGCGCGTTTTCCACCTGCTGCTGAACTGACCGCACAGAGGACTGTGCGGACCAGATTGTTCACTTCCCCTGCTCACGGACAAAGCGCACCATTTGGCGCAGGTCGTCGCCAAAGGTGGGCGACTCGAAGTTCTCGTATTCCAGCCCGATGTGCCCTTGGAAGCCTTGTCGCTTGAGTTCCGCCAGCACGGCGGCGACATCCACGCGACCGGTGCCGAAGGGCACGTCATTCACCTGCACGCGGGCCACATCCTTGAGGTGCAGGCTGCGGAGACGGCCCGCGCAGCTGCGGGTGACTTCCACGATGTCCAGCCCGGAGCGCGCGGCGTGGCCGGTGTCGAAACAGATGCCCATCCGCAGGTCGCGGTTCTGCGCGTTGAGCTTTTTCGCCGTCCCGGCAGGATTGCCGTAGGGATAGGGTGCGCCGAAGTAGTCCGCTTCGAAACCGATGGCGTGATTGTGGATGGCAAAGGTGAAGTCGAACTCCTTCAGCAGCTTTTCCAGCATGTCCCACTGCGATTCCATCGGCTCACCTGTGAAACCGGAGACGCCGAGTTTTTTGCCCTGCTCGAAGAAGCACCGCAACTGGGCCTCATCCTGGCCGATGCGCGTCCACTGCTTGCCACCGATGTAGGGCGCGACGAAATGCACGCCCTTCGCCTTCGCATGTTCCCGGATGCGGGCGATGAGTGCCTCCGGCGTCGCGTCGTCGAGCACGGCATCACCGGTTTCCGCGCTGATGCGCATCCCCATGAGGAAAATCTCCAGCGAATCGAGTCCCAGCGCCGCTGTCTGGTCAATGGCCTCGAAGAGCGTGCCCTTGTTCCACGTCCAGGCATGGCCGGCCACGACGAAGCCGCCCGTCTCATGTGCAGGCGTCTGGTCTGCTCCGCGAGAATCGCCGATGACCATGGCAAATGCGGCCACTTGAAACAGTAGGATGCCGAGTGTCCGGAGCATTTTAATCATGGGTTTCATGTGATTTCAAAGGTGGGTTACTTCGCGCCCAGCACCTCGACGCTTTCGATTTCGAGCGCGGCGTCGGTGCCGATGGTGTAGATGGCCATCTGGCGAAGCTCGAGCGACTCTTGCGGTGCGTTTTTGGCATCTGCGCGCCAGTGGCGGAAGGCGCTCACGGGCAGCTCCATTTGCCATTCGCCCGCGCTGATGCTGCGCTGCTGGAACCAGTTCCCCGCATAACCACCCGTCGTCTTCATGCAGGCCAGCATGACCTCAAGCGTGGCGGATTTCGTGGCATGACCGCGCAGACGCACCATCGAATTAGGCCGAATCTGGAGGTTCGCCCGCTCCTGCCACGGCAGCGTGAGTCCCACGCGATGAATCGTCACCGGCCCGCGGCTGCTCTTGGGCACAAAGACCGGCTCGGCGGCGATGCGTGGCGCTTTCCCACCCTCAGCGGGCAACCAGCGGCCCTGCGTGCCAGCGGGACCGGCAGCGATGTCCGCGCGCCACAGCACCTCCGGCTGGCGGCGCGGCATCACGGACATCTCCGCACCGGAGAGCGACGCCACGGCCTCATGCTGCGCGGGCACTTCCGCCATGCGGCCATCCATAAGCCGCGTGAGGCGCACGCGCCCTTCATTCACCGCGAGACGCGTGTTCGCCGAATCGGAGTCCACTTCAAAGCGAGTGCCCAGCACCTCCAGCAGAGCCGTGGGAGTGTGAATCAACATCGGCCTGCCGCTGCGCTGCGGCCGCACATCGGCGGACAGATTGCCCTCGCGCAGATGCACGTGCTTCTGCCCGTCATCGGAAATCGTCGCCGCGCTGTGCGCCATCAGCGTGATGAGCGAGCCATCGCGAAACACCAGCGTAACAGTCGCATCATCCGACACCGTCTCCACCGTGCCGCCACCCAGCGCCGCATCCTTCGCCAGGCTGTCCTCGACGCTCCCGCCCTGTCCCGTCCAGCGCACGCTGCCGCTCACTTCCGCAGCCCGCATCACCGACGTCTCGGCGCGCCCATTTTGCATCCAATTCACCGCCGCAAGCACCACCGCCGCCGCAGCCGCGAGCGGCCAAAGCCACGCCTGCCAGCGCTGCGGCACACGAACCGCCGACGCCATCGTCTGCGGATGCGCCTGCGCATATTCCCGCACCACCGTGCCCTGCATCAAAATCTCCGCGAGAAGGTCGCAAGCCGCCGCATCGCGTTCCAGCCGCGCCGAAAGCTCCCGGACCTCCTCCGCCTGGCAATCACCCGCGACATAGCGCGTGAGCCTTTCACAGAGCTGCGCGTCGTCCGTCATGCTCATGCCGCGGCCTCCTCCGCCAGCCGTTCATTGATGCACTTTCGCAGCGCCTGATGCAGCCGCGAAAGCGCCTTGTAAATCGCCGCCTCACTGCGCCGCAGCAGCCGCGCCAGCTCCTCGCCCTTGCACCCCTCGTCATAGCGCATCCGCAGCAGCGTCCTCGATTCCTCCGGCAACTTCTCCATGCACCCGCGCATCGCCTCCGCTCGCCGCCGTTGCGCATCACCCATCTCCTCCAGCCGCGCATCCAGCGCATCCAGCGCCATCTCGCTCAAAATCTCCCCCAACCGCCCCGAGCGCCGCACATGGTCAATCCCCAGATTCCGCGCCGAAACCCGCGCCCAAGCCAGCACCCCACCCTCATCCGAAAAACTCTCCCGCATCCGCAAAGCCCGCAGCAACACCTCCTGAAACACATCCTCCGCCAGATGCCCATCCCGCACGACCGCAAACGCCCCCGCAACCACACGTGGTCGCGCATCCAGCAGAGTTTTGACTAGCAGTTCTTCGGTCATTCACAGTATGGACGAACTGATCGGCGGAATCTGACCAGGAAAATCTAGTGATGCGTTTCAGCGCGAAAGGAACTTTGGTGGTAATGCCCTGTTCCGATCGGCGGACCACATTGCCACGGAGAAGCGACACCTCAAACACAAGCGGAAAGCCCACATCGACTTCGGTGACTACAAGAGTCAGGACCGCGTCTCGATGAGCGCCCCGCGCCGCCAGAGCATTGCCCTGTGACGACGCACCCCAAGGCACCTCCCAAACCCTGCGACCTAACCAAACCCCACGGCATCATTTGGTGATGCAAACGGATGGAATCCCGAAGTCACGGTGACGAGGCCTCCATTCATGGACCTCCCAGATCTCTTTCCCGCCAACCCCATGCAACTGCGCACGATTCGTCATTACAACTTCAGCGAGGTGTCCTCCGCCATGCAGAAGGCCATCCGCCGGGGTGATGCTGCGTTGGCCGGATACTGGGCCTTGGAACTGTGGCAGAGCGGGTTTGGGAAGTATGTGTGGAAGCGTCTGCTCACCATTAGCGCGGAGGACTGCTGGGGCATCCTCACGCAGGAGGTGAAGGCGCTGCATGACAGCTACCTCGTCATCAATGACGGCATCCCGCCCAAGCAGGCCAAGGGCCGCATCTTCATCAGCAAGGCGGTCATCCTGCTGTGCCTGAGCAAGAAGAGTCGCGATCCCGATCATCTGCAAAACTACGTCTATGACCAGACGGCGGGTCTTGATCCTGACACGCTGGCGCTAGAGTTGCGCAACAGCGGTGATTACATTGCCATCCCCGAATATGCGTATGACTGCCACACGCGCGAAGGCAAGAAGCGCGGCAAGACGAAGGCGGACTTCTTCAAGGCAGAACAGGCGGCACTGGAGCCGTTGCAGCCGGGGTTGTTCGATCACTTGATTGAAAGCTGACGTGATGGTCGCAACAAGCGCGTTGATGGTCGCAACAAGTGCATGTCGGGGGTCGGCATACTCTCATACCTTGTGGCCCCTTCGTGCTCTCTAAACGCATCCCAAGCTCAACCAAGAGGTTGTTTTGGTGCATGCAGGTGAGTCGGCATTTTTGAATCCGATAAATGGTGATCAAATCGGTGCGACACACGCAGTCACGGTGACGAGGCCCTCAGGATGCCCACATGGGCACTCCAAGCCATGAACACCACTACCACCGCCTCGTCCCCCATCACCAAACCCATGCTAGCCGACAAATGCGAGCGCCTGCACGCCCTCAGCTTCCCGCTGCTGGCCACACCCAAGCTCGACGGCATCCGCTGCCTCAAGATCAATGGCCGCGCCCTGACGCGTTCATTCAAACCCGTGTCCAATCGCTTCATTCGCGAGTGGATCGAAGCCAATCTGCCCGATGGGCTGGATGGCGAGTTGATCGTCAAAGGCACCACCTTCAACGAAACCGCTGGGCATGTGGGCCGCGAGAGCGGTGAGCCTGACTTCATCTTCGCCGTCTTCGACTATGTGAGCGACGGCATCGACGTGCCCTATGCCTGCCGCATGCAGGAGTTGGCGCGACTGCCGGACTACGAGCGCGTCGATAAAGTGCTGCCCGAGGAGATGCACTCGCTTGATGACCTCATGGCCTATGAGGGGCGCTGCGTGAGCGAGGGATTTGAAGGCGTGATGATCCGCACTCCCAGCTCACCCTACAAGTGTGGTCGCTCCACGGAGCGCGAGGGCTACCTGCTCAAGATCAAGCGCTTCGAGGACGCTGAGGCGGTGGTGATCGACACCTATGAGGGTATGAGCAATCACAACGCGGCTGAGAAGGACGCGTTTGGGCGCACCAAGCGCAGCATGGCGCAGTCTGGCATGGTAGGGCGCGGTGAACTCGGCGGCTTCATCGTCAAGCAGGTGGAGACGGGCATCGAGTTCCGGCTTGGTTACAACCATGTCGTCGGCGGGGTGGACCGCGTGTCTCTATGGCAGCAGCGTTCCTCTTTGTTGGGCCGCATGGTGAAGTTTATGCACCAACCCAGCGGCGCGAAGGAAGCGCCCAGGTTCCCGAAGTTCATCGGGTTCCGCGAGCCTTGGGACCTCTCATAGGAGGCTCGCAAAATGGTGATCAAAACGGTGCGACACACGCGGCCACGGTGACGAGGCCAAGGGGAAGTCCGCATGGACTTCAATCACCCGCACCCATTCCATCCTCATGAAAACCGCTGATCCTAAAGCCGCCCTCATCCAGTGGGGCATTGAACTCGAAACGCGCCTGCCTGCCACCAGCCAAGTGGCGGTGGGCAGTTACCACAACGGGCATCCCGTCACCACTGGTCGCACCACTGCCGGTGCCCGCAGCAACGCTCCCGCCTTCAACGCTGACACGTGGAAGGCCGAGCGCGATGGCTCCATCCGCTGCGAGGCTGGTCAGATACCCTGCGAGTTTGTGTCACCCATCCTCCACGGCGAGCATGGCGTGGTTCATTTGATCGCCTTCGTTGAATGGCTCAACGCCCTCGGTGCCACGGTGGACCGCTCCTGCGGCTGCCACATCACCGTGGGCATTGAGTCGATCATCGGCACGTCCGACACGAAAGCGGTGAGCGAGTTCATCCGCAAGCTTGCCCACATTGCGCGCTGGCACGCCCGCAGCCTCTACGGCCAGACGGGCACGGATCGCCACCTCAACCACTACAGCCACCCGCTCTATGAGCAGACCGCCGAGCACATGCGCAAGATCGTTACCTGCGAGCAGGAGCGGGTCAAAGCCGAGTGCGCCGAGCAATGCGGACGCGGCATGGTGAACTTTAGAAAAGCGTTCAAGCGTGACCGCGATGGTCGGTTCATCGGTGTGGTGGAGTTCCGCGTCTTTGCCGGCACGCTGAACATCGACAAGATCATGCATCACCTTGCCAGCGTGCTCGGACTCTGTCGCCGCGCCTGCGAGGTCCGCTGCCTTGGCGGGTTCGGCAAGAACAAGATTCAAGCCAAGCGCACCACCACGGCGTCGGATGGCCTGCGGTTCCTGTGGGATTACCTCGGGTGGACCGGTAGCGCGCGGCCCGTCGCCCTCGGGCTCTTCGGCAAACTGCACTCGGAGTTCCGCCACTACCGCAAGAATGCGCAG
>JBIKYB010000445.1:0-3669 GCA_044355475.1 Prosthecobacter sp. | reverse complement strand
CGGCGTGCGAGCCTTACTACGATGCCTTCAAGGAACTGCGCTGGGTGCCTGACATGGACTTCAACGCTCCCAACGAGCAGCCCAAGCAGCCGTGACGTGGCGCATCGCAGCCGACACGGGTGGCACCTTCACCGACTGCCATGCTCTCGACCCGCAGGGCCGTGAGTCGCGCTGCAAAGTCCTCTCCACCGGCCACCTACGTGCCGTCTGGGACCGTAAACCGAGTTTTCCAACTCGGTTATCCGGCCTCCCACCACTGCCAGCAGGCTTTCTAGTCGGCTTCCAAATCAAAGCCGTCGGCGATGCCTCACACCGCATCATCACCGGTGAAAATCCGCTCACCTTGGATGCACCTGTGTCCTGGCAACCCGGCACGCTGCTCGAACTCACCACCGGCGAGGAAGCGCCCGTGCTCGGTGCCCGCATTCTCACAAATACGCCCCCAGGCCACGATTTCCCGCCGCTGAGCCTGCGCATCGCCACCACGCGCGCCACTAACGCACTGTTGGAGCGCAAAGGCGGGCGCATCGTATTGTTCATCACGCGCGGCTTTGGCGATCTCCTGCAAATCGGCGACCAGCGCCGCAGCGATCTCTTTGCGCTGAAGCATGAGCCTCGTCCGATCTTCTACGAAATCGCCTGCGAGGTGCCTGAACGCGTCAGCGTCACTGGCGAAGTACTCGAACCACTCGATGAAGCCGCAGTCCGCGCTTCCGCACTCGACTGCATCGCCCGAGGCATCACCACCGCTGCCGTCTCGCTGCTTCACGGCCACGCACATCCGCTGCACGAACTGCGCGTCGCTGAGATCCTGCGCGCGTGCGGCTTCACGCATCTCACGCTCTCGCACCAAACCGCCGCCTTTGCCAAACTGCTTCCACGCACCCAAAGCACAGTGGCAGATGCGTATTTGCATGCGCCCGTTCAGTCCTTCCTCAACGGCATCCGCCGCGTCTCACCGGACATGCAGGTCATGACCAGCGCCGGCGGTTTGAAGACAGCGAATGACATCCGTCCGAAAGACATGCTGCTCAGCGGCCCCGCAGGTGGAGCTATTGGCGCGGCGAATGCGGCGCGGCGGCTGGGCATCACGAAAATCATCACGTTCGACATGGGCGGCACCAGCACGGACGTGGCGCGCATCGACACACGGCCCAGCTATCGCTTTTCACAAGACGTCGCGGGCATGAAACTGCTCGCCCCCTGTGTCGCCATCGAAACCGTCGCCGCAGGCGGTGGATCGGTCTGCCGCATGACACATCACGGTCTCGCTGTCGGCCCGGAGAGCGCCGGATCGAATCCTGGCCCCGCCTGCTACGGCAAAGGCGGCCCGCTGACCATCACCGATGTCAATCTGCTCCTCGGTCGCTTCGATCCCGCGAAAGCGCCGATTCCGCTGGATGTGAATGCCGCGCAGCAGCGTTTGCGTGAACTCCACGCGCAAACCGACGGCTCTTTGGATGAAACGGAGCTGCTTCACGCGCTGCTGCGACTCGCCATCGAGCACATGACTGACGCCATCCGCCGCATCTCCATCGGCGAAGGTTACGATCCGGCAGATCACGCGCTGCTGGCCTTTGGCGGTGCCGGTCCTCAACACGCCTGCGCCGTCGCCGAGGCTCTCGGCATGCAGACGATCCTGGTTCCTGAACACGCGGGCATCTTGAGCGCCGTCGGTTTGCAGGAAGCCGTGCCGGAGCAGATCATCGAGAAAGAGTTCCGCATACCGCTGGCCGAGTTTCACCCGGATGAGTTGGATTCATCGGAGAACACCACGCAAATCGCCGAACTCCGCCTCAAAGGCCAGGACACGCCGCTGCAAGTCGAGTTCAAGCACCCGCACGGTCTGCCCCAGCTCTACCGCGCCGCCTACGAGCGCCTATTCGGCTACCTGCCGCCCGCGAATCGCGAAATAGAGCTCGTGAGCATCCGCACCATCACCAAGGAAGGCGGGGCTCCGCCCCCCCAGACTCTACTCACCGGCACCGCTATCGTCCCCACACCAGCGCTCATCCAGGACGCCTTCTCCACCATCGTCATCACCCCCGGCTGGAGCGTGGAGCACGTTCCAGGCTTCGGTTACGTTCTACGCAACGCGTCCCCCGTCGCAGCCCCTCCCCTCGCACGCGATCTGCTGCGTCATCGCTTCCACTCCATTGTGAGCGACATGGGCGCGCTGCTCTGCCGCACCGCCATTTCCACGAACATCCGCGAGCGGCTCGATTTCTCCTGCGCCTTGCTTGATCCGCAAGGACGGCTGCTTTCCAGTGCCCCGCACATTCCCGTGCATCTAGGAGCGCTCGGCGTTTGCGTGCGTGAAGTCGCCAAAGCGGTGCCAATGCAGCCGGGAGACACGATCATCACGAATCATCCCGCGTTTGGCGGATCGCATCTGCCCGATGTCACGCTCATCACCCCAGTATTCGGTTTAAACGGCCCGCTCATCGGTTACATCGCCAATCGGGCGCATCACGCCGAGATCGGCGGCATCACGCCCGGCTCAATGCCAGCAAACGCGACTCGATTGATCCAAGAAGGCGTCGTCATCTCCCCACGGAACCTGATTCGTGGCGGAACGTCATGTTTCGACGAAATCAGCCAGCTTTTAACCTCAGCGCTGCATCCCACACGCAATCTGGCGGACAATCTGGCCGACCTACATGCCCAGCTCGCGGCCAATCTGCATGGTGTGGAGCGTTTGCGTGCGCTGGCTGGCGATTCATTGGCAGAAGCGATGCAAAGCATCCTGGACCACTCCGCGGCCGTCATGCGCGGGCAAATCAACCGACTGCCGGATTCGATCTCCGCCACGGAAAAGCTCGATGACGGCTCCCAGATCACGGTTTCGATGCGAAAGGCCGGTGAAAAGCTCATCCTCGACTTCACCGGCACCAGCGGCGTGCATCCGCGCAATCTCAACGCCACCACCGCCATCGTGCGCAGCGCGGTGCTGTATGTGATGCGGCTGATGCTGCAAGAAGACCTGCCGCTCAACGAAGGTCTGCTCGATCCCGTGGAGATCATCCTTCCCACATCACTCCTCAATCCCGTCTTCTCAGACGATCCAGCGCACTGTCCTGCCGTAGTCGGTGGCAATGTCGAGGTCAGCCAGCGGCTCGTGGACACGCTCATCAAGGCGCTGGGCCTGCAAGCTTGCAGTCAAGGTACGATGAACAATTTCTTGTTCGGCGGCGGTCGTTTCGGCTACTACGAGACGATTGCGGGTGGCTCCGGCGCTGGCAACGGCCACAACGGAGCGCACGCGCTGCACACGCACATGACGAACACCGCCATCACTGATCCCGAGATCATCGAACAGCGCTATCCTGTGCGTCTGCGCCAGTTTGCGATTCGCCAAGGCTCCGGCGGCCCGGGTCAGTGGCGCGGTGGTGATGGCGTGGTGCGTGAGTTTGAGTTCGTGGAGCCGCTGACGGTCAGTTTGCTCACGCAGCATCGCGTGGAAGCCCCGTTTGGCCTGCAAGGCGGTCAACCAAGTCAATGCGGTCGCCAAACACTCGTGCGCAACGGCCAAAGCACTCTGCTTGATGGCTGCACCACGTTTGAAGCCCAAGCAGGAGACCGCGTCATCATCGAAACACCCGGCGGAGGTGGATGGGGGACGCCGTTATGAAACCCGTCGCGCTCATCACCGGCGGCGAAGGCGATCTG
>JBIKYB010000444.1:0-3677 GCA_044355475.1 Prosthecobacter sp. | reverse complement strand
CGATGACGCGCTTGCCGAGGCGCTCCTCCATCTTCACGAGCTTCGAGCGCTCGCCCTCTTGGAGGCGTGAGACGGGAATGCCGGTCCAGTTCGCCACGACGCGGGCGATGTCTTCTTCGGTGACTTCTTCGCGCAGCAAGGTGTGTGCAGCGCGGGGTTCTTTGTTTTCCGTGGATGTGGCGGCGAGTTTCTTTTCGAGATCAGGGATGAGGCCATATTGAATCTCACCGGCACGACCAAAGTCGCCACGGCGCTGCGCCTGCTCCTGCTCGGTGCGGAGGCGTTCGAGTTCCTCCTTCATCTTGCGACCGACCTGCACGGATTCCTTTTCCTTCATCCACTGCGCTTTCAGTGCCGAGGAGCTTTCCTTGAGGTCAGCGATCTCTTTATCGAGCTTTTCAATGCGGGCTTTGGAAGCCGCGTCCTTCTCTTTCTTCAATGCCTGACGCTCCATCTCGCCCATCATGACCTGGCGCTCGATCACGTCGATCTCCGTCGGCATGGAGTCGAGCTCGATCTTGATGCGACTGGCGGCTTCATCGACGAGGTCGATGGCTTTGTCCGGCAGGAAGCGGTCGGTGATGTAGCGATTGCTCAGCGTGGCGGCGGCAATGATGGCGTTGTCTTGAATGCGCACACCATGGTGGACCTCGTAGCGTTCTTTAAGGCCGCGCAGGATGGCGATGGTGTCCTCCACACTCGGCTCGCCGACCTTCACCGGCTGGAAGCGACGCTCCAGGGCGGGGTCCTTCTCGATGTGCTTGCGATACTCATCCAGCGTGGTCGCGCCGATGCAGCGCAACTCACCGCGAGCGAGCTGTGGCTTCAAAAGATTGCCCGCATCCATCGCGCCCTCGCCTTTGCCCGCGCCGACGATGGTGTGGAGTTCGTCGATGAAGAGAATGATCTCGCCATCGCTCGATGTGACCTCTTTGAGAAAGGCCTTGAGCCGCTCTTCGAACTCACCACGGAACTTCGCCCCGGCCATCATGCCACCGAGATCCATGCTGATGAGCTTTTTTCCTTTCAGCGAATCCGGCACGTCACCGGCGACGATGCGTCGTGCGAGCCCCTCCGCGATGGCGGTCTTGCCCACGCCAGGTTCGCCGATGAGCACGGGGTTGTTCTTTGTGCGGCGACTGAGCACCTGCATGACGCGGCGGATTTCTTCATCACGACCGATCACGGGGTCGATCTTCCCAGCCTTCGCACGGGCGGTCAAATCAGTGCCGTATTTCTCCAGCGTCTGATATTTGCCCTCGGGGTCCTGATCAACCACTCGCTGAGAACCACGCACGGCGCTGAGCGCCTTTGAAACGGTGTCGTAGGTCAGCCCGGCTTGCTTCAGCACGTCGGAAAGCTCCGACTTCGTCTTGAAGAGAGCCAGGATGATGTGCTCGACGCTCAAATAATCATCCTTGAGCTTCTTCTGCTCGTCCTCTGCCTTGGTCATGAGTTCACGCAGTTCATTGGAGAGATGCAGTCCGCTGGTGCCGCCGCTGACCTTGGGCTGCTTGGCGAGCACGGCTTCAACGCCGGCCTTCAGCCCCTGGGCTGCGACTGGATTCACGGTCGCCTTTTCAAAAAGAGGCGTGGCGATGCCGCCCTCCTGCTCAAGCAGTGCGAGCAGAAGATGCGCGGGCTTCAACTCCTGATGCCCATGCCTGGTGGCAATGGATTGCGAGGCATTGAAGGCTTCCTGGAGTTTGACGGTGAATTTTTCGGGGGACATGGTTGGTCGGTGGTTGGTTGTGGTCCGTTGTTCCGCTCAAAGCATGCCACAGGCAAGATATGGGCCGCTACGCTTGATTTGCGTAGCCTGGGGCGTGATTTGAAGCCATTGCCAGTCTCGCGTTGAAGTGGCACGGTGGCACAGATGTGCTGCTACTTTGAGCATTCGCGTCACTTGCTTCCCGGAATCTCCGTGCTCGCTCCGCTGCCGATGGTTTCATCCTCGTTGAGGTGTAGGTCGTAGCCTGCAACTTCCACCTCGCCATGCCGCACTTTCTTCTTCGCCATGGCGACGGAGATCCATTGAAACTCGGCGCTGTTGTCGAGCAAGACCTTGAGCACCATCGTCAGAGGCACGGCCAGGAACATGCCTAGCGGCCCCCACAGCCAGCCCCAGAAGATGACGGAGAGAATCACGACGAGCGGCGAGATGCCAAAGCGGTTTCCGAGGAGGGTTGGCTGCACGAAGTTATCGAGGCAGAAATTGATGCCGCCGTAGCCGATGGCGACGAAGATGGCCGTCGAGGTGCCGTGCTGCACCAGCGCCTCCACGATGGCAGGCAAGGATGCCGCCGTGCTGCCCACCGCCGGGATGTAATTCATCAGGAAAGCCAGCAGCGCCCACAGCAGCGGGTAGTGCAGGTCAAAAAACCAGCACCAAAAGCCCGCCAGCAGCCCAGTCAGGGCGCTGATGAGTGTTTTCACGCCGAGGAATTTCTGGATGTCGCTCGCGCTACGCAGCAGGCCGCTCAGGTCCGGCCCGCCGGAGAGATGCACCGCGTGCAGGCGGCTCTGTGTGCCGTGCGTCTCCATCAGGATGAACATCATCACGATGAGCATCATGATGAAACTGGCCACCATCGTGGCAAGTGTGCCGAAAGTGGAGCCGACGATGCCGGTGAGGTTGGTCATCACGTCCTGCTGGGTGGCATAGCCGATGATCGTGTTCCAGTCGAAGACGCCCGACACGGTGGCCTTGGCACCTTCGACGCCGTTGGTTTCCAGCCAGGCCGCAGCGTCATTGAGGTAGCGCTCAAGCCCTCGCAAATAGCGCGGCAGGTCTGCCCAGAAGCTGATGAGCAGCCGCACGCCTACGGTGATTAGCCCCGCCAGCAGGCCCAGGTTCACCAGCATCGTGATGCCCAGCGCCAAGCCAGCAGGCACTCGGTGCCGCCGCAGCCAGCGCACCAGTGGATAGCTCAGCACCGCGAGGAAAAACGCGTACACGATGGGCACGAGCACCCCGGCGGCGACTTTCATGCCGGTGAGCACGATAAAAAGGCAAGCCACTGTCATCACAGCCTGCGAACCTTTGCGGCCCCAGTCCACGGTCTGATCATGCTCCTGAAACATCGACATGTTTCGTCATGCCGCAAAATACCTGCTGGCTCAAGATTTTTCCATGAAGTATAAGGCCGCCCATGATCCCCACGCTCCAACGTCTTCTCTCTGCCGGGCAAACCTTTGCGTACGCTGGTACGCGTGGTCGCCAGGGTTGTGCGCTCAATCCGCGTGTGATCATGGCGTTGTTGATCATTGGCGGCTCGCTCATTTATCACTGGCTCGGCACCACTTCGTATCAAAACGAGTTCACCGGTCGCACCCAGACGCTCGCGCTGGCTTCGCATGAGGAGGAGATCGCCCTCGGTTTGCAGTCCGCACCGGAGATGATCCGCGAAATGGGTGGCCTTTCCCGCGATCCTGCTGGGCGTTCTTTGGTGGAGAAAGTGGGGGCACGTTTGATTGCTTCCACCGCTGCGCAGCAGACGCCGTATCAGTTCAAATTTCATCTGCTCTCCGATGCGCGGACGGTGAACGCCTTCGCACTGCCCGGCGGCCAGATTTTCATCACCGAGGCCTTGTTTCGGCGCTTCAAGTCGGAAGATCAGCTCGCCGGTGTGCTCGGTCATGAGATGGGGCACGTCGTGGGCCGTCATTCCAATGAG
>JBIKYB010000443.1:0-3681 GCA_044355475.1 Prosthecobacter sp. | reverse complement strand
TACAGGTCCTTGACGCTGTCGAACTCAGCAAGGTAGCCGTGGACTCGTTTGAGGGTGGTGCTCACAGTCAGGGTGCGGTTGAAAAGTTAGGCGGCGGCGGGTTTCGGGACGTGGCGGTCGGCGTATGCCATGAGGTCTTCCTCCTGGATGCCGTGCTCTGCATGGTCGTCTTGGTGCGGATTCGACTGAGGCAGGACGCCCTTCACCTCGCCGATGGCGATGACAGGCAGGAAGCGCAGGAACAGCAGGAAGAGCATCATGAAGAAGCCGAAGGTGCCGAGGAAAGTGTATTTATCGACCCAAGTGGCCTGATAGACACCCCAGGAGCCCGGGATCATGTGACGCTCCAGTGTAGTGGCGATGATGACGTAGCGCTCGAACCACATGCCGGCGTTAACGCACATGCAGACAAACATCACCACCCACATGTTGTGGCGGAACGGACGATACCAGAACAGCTGCGGTGCGAACACGTTGAAGCTGAACATGAAGTAATAAGCCCAGGTGGACGGACCGGTCAGGCCGCGGAGCGTGAAGGCGGCGGCTTCATACGGGTTGGCGCTGTAGTAGGCCACGAAGAGCTCCATGCAGTAGGCGTAACCAACGATCGTGCCCGTGAGCAGGATGATCTTCGCCATGTTATCGACGTGCTTCGGCGTGATGAGGTCATCCAGGCCGTAAATACGGCGCACCGGGATCATGAGTGTCAACACCATCGCGAAACCGCCGAAAATGGCACCTGCAACGAAGTAGGGCGGGAAGATCGTCGTGTGCCAACCTGGAACGATTGAGGTAGCGAAGTCAAAGGACACGACGGAATGCACGGAGAGCACCAGCGGCGTGGAAAGAGCGGCCAGGAGCATGTAGGCCGTTTCGTAATGGCTCCAATGGCGGTTACCACCGCGCCAGCCGAGGGCGAAGAAGCCATAGAGGAATTTTTTCAGGCCTGGACGGCAGCGGTCACGCAGCGTGGCAAGGTCAGGCACGAGGCCGAGGAACCAGAACACCGCTGAGACGCTGAAGTAGGTCGAAACAGCAAACACGTCCCACAGCAGAGGGGATTTGAAGTTCTGCCAGATGGCGTTGGCATTCGGAATTGGGGCCAAGAACCAAACCATCCACACACGACCGACGTGGAAGGCCGGGAAGAGGCCAGCGCACATCACGGCGAAGATGGTCATGGCTTCCGCAGCGCGATTGACGGACGTACGCCACTTCTGACGAGTCAGGAAGAGAATGGCGGAGATCAGGGTGCCCGCATGACCGATACCGATCCAGAACACGAAGTTCGTGATGTCCCAGGCCCAAGCGACCGGCTGTTTTTGACCCCAGACACCGACGCCGGTGGAGATGAGGTAGGTGAAGCAGAACACCATCAAACCGGTCAGCAACACCGAGGGGATGAACAGAATCCACCAGAGGGCTGGCTGTTTGTTTTCGACGATACCGCAGATGCGGTTCGTGATCCACGAATAGGAGCGGTTGTTGAGAACCAACGGCTCGCGGTCGAGGATGCGCGGGGTGTTCGAGGCTGGGGTGGAAGCGTCCATGAATCCGGGTTAGTATTGATTGTTGCTCCACACGGCGATGTCCTTAGCGCCGGGCATTTCCTTGTTCGGATTACGCAGACGAGCCAGATAGCTCGTGCGAGGGCGGGTGCCGATGTATTTGAGAACTTGGTAATCGCGAGGGGAGGCCTTGGCCTTGACCACCGCAGATTTCTTGTCGGCCAGATCGCCAAAGACAATGGCGTCGGCGGAGCAGGACTGCTGACAGGCGGTTTTGACGGTGTCGGTAGGCACGCGGAAGTTTTTGGAATCGCGCTGCACCTGCTTCTGCAGGATTTTGGCGCTTTCGAGACGCTGCACACAGTAGGTGCACTTCTCGATGACCCCACGCATGCGGACGGTGACGTTCGGATTGCGCTGAAGGCGGAGGCTTTCGTCCTCCTTTTTGGCTCCCAGCGGGCCAGCGTAAAGGTTGTTCACCGTGACGATACCAGCGACCGTGGTGTCGATGAGCGGGTTGCGCTTGTTGTAGTCGAACCAGTTGAAGCGACGCGCAGTGTAAGGGCAGTTGTTGGCGCAGTAGCGCGTGCCGATGCAGCGGTTGTAGGCCATGGCATTGAGGCCGTCGTCGGTATGGACGGTGGCGTTCACGGGGCAGACGGTCTCGCACGGAGCGGCTTCGCACTGCTGGCAAGCCATCGGCTGCGTCACCATCTCGGCGTTTTCGAGCTGTTCCGGCGTCGGATTGTCCTCGGCCCAGGTGCTCTGCTGTGCGACGTCGTTTTTGCCCCACTTCGCCACGGCGAAATAGCGGTCCATGCGGATCCACTGCATGATACGACCCTTGCGGACCTGATCTTTGCCGACCACGGGAATGTTGTTCTCGCTCTGGCAGGCAATGACGCAGGCGGTGCAACCGATGCACTTGCTGAGATCGATAACCATGCCCCACTGGTGCTTGGTCTCGTAATCAAAGCCTTCCGGGTTCTCCGCAGACTTCACGCCGACCTGACCTTTGTAGAAGGAAATGTTTTCCGGGATGTGGGCGTCCATGCCGGTCTTCTGCGCGAATGCGACGTCCTTGTTGAAGGTCTCGAGCGTGCCCTCGCGATACACCGCGCGGCCTTCCATCGTGTTTTGCTCCTGCGTGATGGCGAGTTCGGCCATCGTGGCAAGCACCTCGATCTTGGCACCGCTCAGAACAAACACGCCGGGCTGCTTGCGCAAAGCGTAGGCGTTCACACCACGGTCGCTACCGACCTCACCGACGCCTTTCTGGCCGTAACCCAGCGGTAAGGTGATGGAATTGGTCACATGACCAGGAGCTTCGATGGCTGGAATCTCGATTTCAGCGCCACCAACGGAAATTTTCACATGCTGGCCATCTTTGAGACCCAGCCTGCGGAAGGTGACGGAGCCGATCCACGCAGCGTTTTCCCAAGTAAGCTTCGTCACCGGATCGGGCGCTTCCTGGAGCCAAGCGTTGTTAACGTAACGTCCGTCGAAGACGCTGGCGTCAGGCGCGAGGACGACTTCGAGCGCTTCATCCGTCGGGGCGGCGGCAGGCTTAGCCTTGGCGATGAATTCAGCGACCGCAGCCACATTTGGAGTCGCGGCGGCCTTAGCATAGGTGGAACCTTTGAGGAAACCGTCACGCAGGGTGAAATTCCACTTCGTTTCGTCCAAACCACCAGCAGTGGCGGCAAAGGTGTCACGAACCGCCGTGTAAGCTGCGTCTTCGGCAGGAGGTGCTCCTGCTTCAGGGGCGGCGGATTCCGCCGGGCCGAGCTTTTTGCGTCCCAAAAGCGCCAGAATCACCTCAATCTTGCTCGCTCCGTCGTAGAGAGGCGCGATCATCGGCTGAACAATCGAGTAGGTGCCATCAGCGGCGCGAGCATCTCCCCAGGATTCAAGGTAATGCGCCGCAGGAATGTGCAGCGCGGCTTGCACGGCAGTGATGTTTTTCAGCATGCCGACGTGAACCAGCTTCACCTTTTTGTCGGACACAAGCTTCGCAAAACCTTGTGCGTCAGGCGCATCGTAATAAAGGCTGGCGGGGGTCAGCGAAACCAAGGTCTTGATCTGCCCGCCAGAAACCGCTGCTTGCAGCTCGGCAAATCCGCCAAACTCAGGCGCGGGAGCTTCCTGGAGCAGTTCAATCGTCGAACCAAAC
>JBIKYB010000474.1:0-3353 GCA_044355475.1 Prosthecobacter sp. | reverse complement strand
GTCTCGGCCGTGATGTATGCCTCTCCGGTGATAATGGGGATGATACCGCCTTCACCGGCTTCATAGCTGCCTTCAAAGACACTGCCGAGGATGCTTTCCTGCCGCCAGGCTTCACCAGCAGCGAGTTTTCCGTCTGCAGCCAGACATGCGAGCTTTGCACTCGTGCCTGTGCCGCAGGGTGAGCGGTCATACTCGCCTCCAGGGCACAAAACGAAGTTCCGGCTGTGATTCGCGGCATCTTGCGGCGGACCAAATAGCTCGACGTGATCGACTTCCGGGTAGCCTGCGGCACGAACGGCCTCGCGCATCGCTAAACTGGCCTGCGTGAGCTGCGGGATGTTTTTCAGCGTGAGATCGAGTCCGTGATCAGCGACGAGAAAGAACCAATTTCCACCCCAGGCGACATCTCCGGTCGCTCCACCGGCCTTCACGCCCTTCGCTTGTCGATACGACGGCACATTGCGAATGCTAACGCGGCCATCGTCATGCAGCGTGGCAGTGACGATGCCCACGGGCGTCTCCACGCGATGCTCGCCAGCCGAAATACGTCCGAGGTGCTTCAGCGTCGCGATGAGGCCGATCATGCCATGCCCGCACATGCCGAGCAGGCCGACGTTGTTGAAGAAGATGACGCCAGCGGCACACGACGTGTCTTTTGGCTCCACGAGCAGGGCACCGACGATCACCTCATGCCCGCGTGGCTCGCAAATGATCGCACGACGATGCGTTTCGAGCTCCGTGGTGCTGATGCCACTCAAAATGACGCGTGTGGGCTCGCCGCCGGTGTGGGAGTCGATGATGGGAATGCGTTTCATGAGCCGAGCAGTGTGCCGGAGGGCCGCAAAGCCATCTTGGCTGATTCCGGCAGCGCTTTCGTGAAAACGCTCAAAGCACGTTGTTCACGCTTTGGCGTGATGGAGGCGCTCAGGGCACGCTAAAGCGTGAACAACGTACTCCAATGCCTGCGTGACATGCGAATCACTGGCCACCGACCGTTTTGACGACTTCATCCAGCAGCGCGGCATCCATCTCGGTGAGGTGGCAGCGCTCGGGGAAGCGGCCTGCGTTCACATCGGCGACGTATTCGCTGAAGGCGGCGATGCGCTCGTTCTGCAGGCGGCGGTTCTCTTCGGCGAAGTTGCGGTAGGACTTCGCGTGGCGCGGGATGCGCTCGTCGTAGTCGCCGAGGATGTCGCAGGAGAAAAGGAACTGCGTGTCGCAGCCGGTGCCGGAGCCGAGGGACATGAGCAGCATGCTCGTTTGCTTCGAAAGCCACGTGGCGAGGTTGTGCGGCACGATTTCGATCTCCGCGGCATAGGCACCAGCGTTTTCGAGGTCTTTCATCTTCTGGTAGATGGCCTTCGCTTCATCCACGGTCTTGCCGAGGCTGCGGTAGCCAGTCCAGGTGACATGACGCGGCACCATGCCGATGTGGCCGACGACGGGGATGCCCTCGCGAGCCATCGCCTCGATCAAAAACGGACTGCCGGAGCAATAGACGGAGCAGGCACCCATTTCGAGAGCGCGGAAGCCCGTGCGGATGGCCTCCTCCTGCGTGGCCATGCCATGCGGCGTGGAGCCGGAAAGGAAGGCCGTGGGCGCAGCAGCGACGAGCAGTGGCATACGCGCCTGCGCCTCTGGCGAGTCAAAGCTGCAGCTCATGAGGTCGATCCCCGCCGCCTCGGCCGCCATGGCCTCTTGTGGCGACTTCACATGGATGTGCGTGAGCACACGTTTGCCTTTGAGCTTACGGAGATCGTGAACGGTGTATTTTTTGCGCGGGCGGACCATAATTGTCCGAGGTTTAAGGGAAAGCCGCGAAGGATGCAATGGGCAAGGCAGAGGGCTTTTCTAGCCCCAGAGTTGCAGATGCCTCAGCGCTGGGACTTAAGTCGGATAATCAGCGTCTCCGTCTGCTGCTTCGGCGTGAAAAGCGCGGTCTCAAACGGCTGGCAGCCCTCGGCGCTGATGCGCAGCTTGTGATCAAAGCGCATCCACTCGCTCTCGAAGGTGAATTCGCCGTCGCGGAAGGTCTGCTTGTCCTCCTCCTGCCAGAAGATGTCCGCCGCAGAGCGGCGTGAGTCCCCCGGCGTCACTTGGAAGGTCTTCAGCGGCAGTCCTGTCTGCGCATCCACCACCGTGCCGGTGAAACGCAGCGCCGGGCGCAGCACGACCACCTGCTCCGTGCCGTCGGCCGAGATCGGCAGATCACGAACGATGCGATCTTTACCCAGCAGAGTCCACTTCACCGCATCCGGCGGTGCGCCACGCCACTCCATCCGCCCCTCGGCATCCGTCATGCCCTCAAACCACAGCGTGCGCTTCTCCTGCCAGCGATCCGCAATCATCTTCACGCCAGGAAGCGGCTTTCCGGCTTCATCGACCACTTTGGCTTTGAAGAACGCGCCGGGCCGCAGTTTCACCACGACGAGCCTTTTGGCCGATTCGGCATTCACGTCGAGTTCCACCATTTGCGGAGCAAAACCGGCCGCCTCGAAGGTGAACCACTCTTTGCCTTTTTCATGCACCGGCACGGCAAAGCGGCCTTCGGCGTCCGATTTTGCGTTCGGTTCATCAAACCGGCCCCATTGGTCCTCCGTAAGCGTCACTGAGCAGTTCGGCACCGGTTTGCCATTCGTATCCGAGATCACACCACTCACTTCGAGGTCTGCCGAATTCAAAACTAAACGACTCGTGCCATCCCTTAGCGACTCCAGCCGCTGCCCTGAGGCGGTTTCATATTCTGTCGCGATCCGTTTGTAGCGCGGGTGCTCGACCCAGATGATCAGTCCGCTCAAGTCTTCCGCAAAGCCGGTCATGGACCAATTGCCATTCGCGTCGGTTCGCGCCTTCCATTTCCCGCTGGTATGCACATCGCTGAAGACGCCATCATCGTAGTCAAATACTCGACCTGTGTGGAGTGCGCTGACTGGCGCTCCCTCCACAGGTTTTCCCGCTGCATCGACGATGGTGCCACCAATGGGCTTCCCGGCTGGAAACAGCTTCGTTTCATACACCTCTGGCAGCTTTAGCGGATCACCCTGACGCCTCCACCTCACCTCCTGCATCACGAATCCAGCCTTCATGCCCCAGTAGCGCAGGAATTTGATCTCCTCCTTTGGCAGCGGGATGCGTAGCACGCCCTGCGCATCGCTGATGAGCTCCGTGCGATCCCCGCGATTGATCTCGAAATGCACCTTCACCTCCGGCACCGGCTTTCCGGTCTTCGAGTGCACGAAACGCGTCTCCAGCCATTGCCCCTGCCGCGCCACGCCGTCCGTGGCGACAAATGGAGACGCCTTCTTCTCCGGCGGAGCCAGCATCGCTGCAGAAACGCCGTCATTGAGCTCTAA
>JBIKYB010000192.1:0-9393 GCA_044355475.1 Prosthecobacter sp. | reverse complement strand
ATGAGAGCAAAGCCCATCACTCATATGATACTTCCAGTCCATTTGCGCCGGATAACTCGTGCCGTCAGGAAACTGTGCCCACTTCTCCACTGACCATTGCACCGAGAATGGTTCCGGGCTCTTCGGGTAGGCAGATCGATAGAGCGCCAAACCGCGATGTTTCAGATCGACCTCCCACCGATCCAGCCTGCTGTCTCCGGCCCAATGCAGCTCAATCACGATGCGATCTCCCTCCCGCCGCAGAACATGCTGCGCAGGGAAGCCGTAGGCTTCCTTTAGAACCGCTTTCAAACCTCCGATAAGCTCCCGCGCCCGTGGCCGGTAGAGGCACACAGGGAACAGGCTATCACCTGATGCCGGGCTGATTCGCGCGTCATGATCTCCGCGTTCGTAGCTCCAGCTATGAGTTCCGTTCGTGACCTCGGTAGCATCACGGATGGCCCACGGTGCCGCCCCGTTGGTCCACCGCGTCACCCGTGGCCGGTATTCGATGCGGGTTTGTCGTGCAGGCTCGTTCACCCACGCTTCGATCTCGCTCGGGCGCGGGCTGGTCACGTCGTCCATGCTCCAAGTCTCTGTCATCTTCAGATGCACGCGCTGAAGCTTTTCAACCTGCGGTTCCAGCACTGCCAAAGCATCCTTGACGAGCGCCTTTTCGGCCTCGGAGAGTGGTTCAGACAGTTTTTGCAACTGTGCAGCGTGCCTCACCTCCACCCCCGCAGCCATCACGGCGGCAAAGGCGGTCAAAACGAGCGCCAGCTTGGCTTTACGACCAAAAATGCGGTTCTGGCCTTCGCCGCTCAAAAGTGCCCTCACTCGCGTTTCGATGCCGCTGTAGCCCAGCATCGCCACACCGGCTGCCGGTGTGGCCAAGTCTCCTCCGGCGGCGATCTCCACGAGCACCTGCGCATAATCGGTGGCCGCGATGTCCTGCGAAAGTGCGCTCTCATCCGCGCTCAGCTCCGCCTCGGCCATCAATCGACGCAGCGACAGCCACGCGAGCGGATTCCACCACCAAACCGACGTCGTGAGCCAGGCCAGCCACTGCCACGCGCCATCATGCCGCGCATGATGCGCCATCTCGTGCAGGCATACCGCACGCACCTTTGCCTCCGGCCATTGCGCGGACTCCTCCGGCAACCAGATGCACGCTTTGCGCCATCCCGTGACCACTGGCGAGGAAAGGCCACGCACCAGTCGATGCCCCGTGCCGCTCAACACTCCCGCGCTTTGCCTGCGAAGCCAAAAATGCCCGCACACCGCACGAATCATCCGCCACACCACCAACAGCAACGCAATGCTCCACCACCCATGAAAAACAGCCCTCTCGATATGCTCCATCCAAGGCACACGCATGGTCTCCAACGGCACCATTGCCTCCGTGCTATCCGCATAGGCAATCAAGGGAGCCACCGTGGCGACAACGGGCGGTCCTGTGGGCTGATCCTTCGTGATGAGATCAAGCTGCTGCGCCTGCTGAACCGTCTGCATCATCTGTAGCGAAGGATCCAGCACCCAACTCACCCGCCAATTCTCCAAAAAACGGGGTGCCACAGCCCACAGCAACACACTGAGCAATGACACGGTGCATGCCCGCCAGAGCCAAAGCCGCATCAGCGCAGGCTTCCGCCGCAAAAAGGACGTGATGGACCAGGCGAAGAGTACGATGGCCGTGCTCTTCATCGCGGCCGTGATCACAAAGGTCAGCGCGGGATAGGTCATGCCACCGAGCAGCCAGGATTCGAAAAAACCGGGGATCGAGTTCATTTTTCGCGGGCCTCCTGGATGAGCTTCATGAGCTGGTCAGCGTCCTCCTTGGAAAGCTTCGATTTGCGATCCCCGAGCAGCGCCATGGCCGCTGCGCCGACGGAATTGGAAAAAAAGTCCCGCACGATTTGGTGCAGTGCTTTCACACGGGCCTTCTCGGCGGGCATGGGCAGCGTGTATTCATCCGTGCGGCCGTTCAGCGACTTCACGAGCAGCTCTTTCTCGATGAGCAGCCGCAGGATTGATCTCACCGCTGAATACGTCGGCGCATCCGGCATATCCTCTTCGATTTCGCGGGCGGTGGCCGTACCACGCCGCATGACGATTTCCAGCACCTGGCGCTCACGCCGGCTGACGTTTTTGGAGGCTTCGTTATCCCACATAGATGTGTTGAATTATCAACACATAAGGCACACGTCAAGACATATGTGTTGATTTATCAACACATGGATTCAATCGGAAGGAATGCCCTTGGCTTACGCTGGCCGTTTCGCCAGCGCATCGCGGATGATTTTCAGCACCTGCTCGCGCTCGGCTCCGGCGAGTGTGAGACGCGGCTCGCGGACCCACTCGGCACCGAGACCGGTCTCTTGGCAGAGGAGCTTGATGTATTGCACGAAGTGGATGTGCGTATCGAGTTTCATCAGCGGCTGGCTCCAGCGGTAGAGGGCGCGGCATGCGTCCCATTTGCCAGCTTGAGCGAGGTCCCAGAGATGCTGATTCTCCTTCGGGAAGGCGATCCCGCTGCCGCAAACCCAGCCGTCGATGCCGAGGATGGCGGATTCGAGGAAGAGATCGTCCACGCCGGTGAAGATGCGGTAGCGGTCGCTGGTTTGATTGCGCAGTTCGGTGATGCGGCGGGTGTTGGCGCTGCTTTCCTTGATCGCGAGCAGGTTCGGGATGTCGGCCAGTTCGACGAACATCTCCGGCGTCACATCGGTGTGGTAGCCGACGGGGTTGTTGTAGAGCATCCAGCTCAGCGGCGTGGCCTTGGCAAGCGTGCGGAACCAGTGCTGCGTCTCGCGTGCGTCACTTTTATAAACCATCGGCGGCATGATCATCAAACCGGATGCGCCGAGCTTTTCGCAGTCCTGCATGTAGCTGATGGCGCTGCGGGTATTCATCTCCGCCACACCGCTGATCACCGGCACGCGGCCAGCGGCCACTTCGACGGCGTGTTTCACCACGGCACGCTTTTCATCCGGCTGGAGGCACTGATTTTCACCCAATGAGCCGCAGACGATCAAACCAGAGACACCAACTTCGATCTGCGCCTGCCAATGCCGAGCCGAAGCCGCGAGATCGAGCGATTGATCCGGGTGGAGCTGCGTAAGGACGGCCGGGAAGACACCGGACCAAAAGTTGGATTCCTGATTCATGAGTCCTGATCCATTCGTCAGGATTCCAGCAGGCTCTTGATTGCTTTTTGGCCTCGAACCTGCCAATTCTGCCAAAATGACCGCCCAGGACGATCCATTCGCCGCGCACGGCTTCGCGGAGGCGCTCTTCGACGAGCTGCCAGATGTGGTCTTTTTCATCAAGGACACGACGGGGCGCTATGTGCGGGTGAATCAAACGCTGGCAGATCGTTGCGCGGGTGGTGACAAGGCAAAGCTGATCGGCAAACGGCCTGCGGAGGTGTTTCCAGAAGCGCTGGCGGCCAGTTATGCTCGGCAGGATGAGCAGGTGTTGAAAACCGGGAAACCGGTGCGGCATCAGCTTGAACTGCACATCTATCCACGGAGCAAGGCAGGCTGGTGCCTGACCACAAAACACGCGCTGAAGGATGCTAAAGGCCACATCATCGGCGTGACTGGCATCTCGCGTGATTTGAATGCCCCCAGCGACAAAGCGACCGGATTCGCCGAACTGGCCTCAGCGCTGCGGCTGATGCAGACGCGCTTCACCGAAAGCCTGCGCATCGAGGACATCGCCACAAAGGCGGGGCTGAGTGTGTATCAGTTCGAGCAGCGCGTGCAGCGGCTCTTTCAAATGAGTCCGCTGCAATTGCTGCACAAACTCCGCCTGGATGAGGCCACGCGACTGCTGCGCGAGACAGACATGACGCTGGCCGACATCGCCATCGAAACGGGCTGGTGCGACCAAAGCGCCTTCACTCGCCACTTCAGCCGTTATGCGGGCATGGCACCGGGGAAGTTTCGGGCGATGAAGTGAGTGGAGCGGTCAAGAGGTCAAGGCATGGTCAAGGGTCGTGCTCATTGACTGCTTGACCATTTCTTGATGGAGGTTTCTCAACCTGCTCTTCACGCCATCAGGGCTTTCACCGGCTTCGCGGGGTTCACACCGGTGAGCTTCGAATCCAGGCCTTGGAACTTGTAGCTGAAGCGGTCGGCGTGGAAGCCGAGGAGTTGCAGCACGGTGGCGTGGAAGTCGCTGATGTGGAGCGGGTCTTTGACGATGTTGTAGCTGAAGTCGTCGGTCTCGCCGTAGATCGTGCCACCTTTAGCGCCGCCACCTGCCATCCACATGGTGAAACAGCGCGGATGGTGATCTCGCCCGTAGTTTTCCTTGGTGAGGCCGCCCTGGGAATAGATCGTCCGGCCGAATTCGCCACCCCAGATGATGAGCGTATCGTCAAACATGCCGCGCTGCTTGAGATCCTGAATTAGGGCGTGGCAGGGCTGGTCGATGTCCTTGCACTGGCTGGGCATGCGGCCGCCGACGTTGCTGTGGTGGTCCCAGTTGTTGAGATAAATCTGCGTGAAACGCACGCCGCGTTCGGCCAGACGGCGGGCCATGAGCACGCTGTTGGCAAAGGTGCCAGGCTTCTTCGCTTCTTCGCCGTAGAGCTTGAAGATGTGCTCAGGTTCGCTTTTGATGTCGGTCAGTTCCGGCACGCTGGACTGCATGCGGAAGGCCATTTCATACTGCTGGATGCGGGTGTGAGTCTCGGGATCACCCACCTGCTGGTAATTGAGTTCGTTGAGCGCGTTCAAGCCCTCAATGGTGCGCTGGCGCACGCTGCTGGGCACGCCGGGCGGGTTATTGATGAAAAGAATGGGGTCGCCTTTGCTACGGAAGCTCACCCCCGCATGCTGACCGGGCAGATAGCCGCTGCTCCACAGGCGTGAGGAAATGGCCTGCTCCTGCTCACGATTCGTCGGCGTGGCGATGAGGACGACGAAGGTGGGGAGATTTGAGTTCATCGCACCGAGGCCGTATGAGGCCCAGGAGCCAAGGCAGGGGCGACCAGTGATCTGATTGCCCGTCTGCATGGCTGTGATGGCCGGCTCGTGGTTGATCGCCTCGGTGTGCAGGCTGCGCATCCAGCAAATGTCATCCGCGTTGCGGCCTAAAAACGGCAACAGGTCGGAATTCATCCACATGCCGCACTGGCCGCGCTGCGCGAAGTTGAATTTGGAAGGTGCGATGGGGAAACGCGCCTGCCCGCTGGTCATCGTGGTGAGGCGCTGGCCGTTGCGAATGCTCTCCGGCAGGTCTTTGTCATAATAAGCCTGCATCTGCGGCTTGTAGTCGAACAAGTCCATCTGCGAAGGGCCGCCGACCATGTGCAGGTAGATCACGCGTTTCGCCTTCGGGGCAAAATGCGGGCCTGGAGCACCGGAAGAAGCATTGGCGAAGGATTCGCCGAGCAGCGAGGCCAAAGCCGCGCCGCCGAGCACGTTTTTACCACGAGCGAAGAGCTGGCGGCGGGTTTGCAGCAGATGGTGTTCTTGGAGAGGATTCATCGGAGGAGTTTCAAGTTTAAGGTTTAAAGTTCAAAGTTGAATGAGCACTGAACTCAAAAAGTGTACCAGGCGAGGTAAAGCATGTGGTCGTTTCCCTCTTCACCGAGAGTCCAGGTGATCAAGGTGGAATTGATGTCAATTTGCCCCCTTGAAGCCCGAGCGAGTTCATCAGGTTTCCACCACGAGCGTGTCTCACCGTCGATTTCTGTCGGAGTGACTGGCTGGGGCAACGTGAAGGGTTTGGATGCCCGCAACATGACGACCTTCTCGGCAGGAATTTTGATCTTGGCCAGCATCCATGGATCAATGCCGGTGGCGTTGGAGTAAAGAGCCATACCGACAGAACCCTCAGGAAGCTCGATGCCTGTGCGCTTTTCAATTACCTCGAGATGTGCCGCAGTAACTTTGGGAGCGAAGAACTCAACATCTTCGCCAAAATCCAGGCAGCTTGTCATCAGCACTGAAACAACAATCGCACAGGTCAGGCGCATCAACATAATCGCGCCAGCGCCATGGTGTGCGGTGACAAGCCTGGGCAAGACACCTTTGTAAAAGGCAGACCTGCGACTCAGAGAATTGGCAACGCCCGAAAGCGGAGACATGAAACGGGTGGATGGGCGTGGTTTCATGATGCTGATCAGCGGAGGCCCTTGGCTTTGAGGTGCGCGTCCAGCCATGCGGCGTCTTCGGGCGATAGCGGCGGCTCGGGGTCACGGGTGTAGTCGGTGATTTGATCGAAGGCGGCGTCTGCGTGGCACAATTCGGCGAGTTCCTGAAGGTTCAGCCAGATGTCGGCATCATCCAGGCGCAGAGGCACTTTGCAGGCAGGCAGGAGATATTGATAGTGAACAGGATAGATCTCCCGTTGCTCAGGAATCTCGGCCCGGAAAACCATGACAGCATGAGCAGGCTGGCTTCCGAGATTTTTGACCACCTCCTCCTCGACGTTGTAAGGATCGAACTTGGCGAAGGCAAGACCCCACTTCCGAATAAGATCGACCTCCACCAGATTCACACCCGCGTCCATGATGGCAGTGCGCTTGGCCGCATACATCAATGAGCCTCCAGCATGCTTGTTGGTCGGACTCAGGTATTCAATGACTGTGATCAATGTGCCGTCCAGTTCACGAATTGCCAAATGCCGAGGCTTGGGTGCCACGATTCGCGTCAGCACTGGGGCGACGTAGTTGGCAGGTGGGAGGAAAGTAACAGGGTCTTCCCGCAGCCGAGTGATGGTTACATCGGGTCGTTTGGGTCGAGACTCGCTGCCGCCTGCGCCTGAGATTGTCATTCCATGTTCGATGGAGGCGTGAAGCCCCTTCGGTAGCTGGCGTTGCAAGCGACCCAAGGAATGCGCGATCATCAAAGGATGCACCTCGAACCACCAACTCTCAAAGTAGGGGTTCATTCCCGGAAAGGGATAGGGTGCGTCGGTGGGCATGGTTTCAGGATTGGCGGAAGGAGAAGAGGTCGTGCATTCTATTTGTTCAGCACCTCGTCCAAGTTCATGAGCTGGTTGCAGACCATGGTCCAGGCGGCGAGTTCGGGCTTGGGCAGTTGATCGTCGGCTTTGGTTTCACCGACTTTGAGAAGGGCTTCGGCATCGGCGGCGCTGGCACCGTAGTGGGCGCGGAGTTCTGTGAGGCTTGCCTGGAGGATGGGCAGCTCTTTCGCGTGAAGCGGACGGGCCAGCAGGCGCTCGGCGATCATGGTGAGCTTGGCCGCGTCATCGCCTTTCACAGTGCTCAGTGTGCGCTGGGCGAGGTTGCGGGCGGCTTCGATGAACTGCGGATCGTTCATGGTGACGAGCGCTTGCAGCGGGGTATTCGTGCGGTCGCGGCGGACGCAGCTCACCTCGCGTGAGGGGGCGTTGAAGATGTCCATGCTGGCGGGCGGGGCCATGCGTTTCCAGAAGTTGTAGAGCGTGCGGCGGTAGAGGTTTTCGCCGTTGTCCTGCTTGTACTTCTCCGTGCCGAGGCCGACGACTTCCCAGATGTTTTCCGGCTGGTAAGGCATGGTGCCGGGGCCGCCCATGCGGGGTGAAAGCGTGGCACTGGCGGCGAGGGCGTAATCGCGGATCATCTCGGCATCCATGCGGAAGCGGGGGCCACGGCTGAGAAGGGCGTTGTCGCGATCTTTTTCGATCTTCTCCGGTGTGATGAGTGCAGCCTGACGGTAGGTGGCGGAGGTGAGGAGCATCTTGTAGAAGCGCTTCACATCCCAGCCGCTCTCACGGAACTCGACAGCGAGCCAGTCGAGCAATTCAGGATGCGTGGGAGCGCTGCCCATGATGCCGAAGTCGTCACTGGTCTTCACGATGCCTGCCCCGAACAGTTCCTGCCAGAAGCGGTTCACGGTGACGCGTGCGGTGAGCGGATTGCTGGCATCGACGAGCCACTGTGCGAGGCCGAGGCGGTTCTTCGGAGCATTCGGGGCCAGCTTGCCCAGGGCCGCTGGCACGGCGGCATCGACCTGCTCGCCGACTTTGTCATAAGCACCCCGCATGAGAATGTTGGCCATCGGTTTGGCGTCCATCTTCTCTTCCTGGATGTGCGTGATGGGGCTGCGGGCCTTGATGGCTTCCTTCTCGGCGGTGAGCTTGTTGGTTTGGGTTGAAGAGGTCTGGTAGGCCTTGTCGCGAGTGGCGAGATAATGATCGAAAAGCGCCTCGCGATTCTTCGGGTGAATCTTTTTGGCTCCAACGAACTGCTGAAGCGGCACCACCTTGGCAAGAGTCTGGACTTCCGTGGCGGTGAGCTGACGGTCATAAAGCCGGATGTCCTGAACGCCACCTTCACCCAGTGGTGTCGTGCTGCGCTGGCCGATTTTGGTCGGTGTGGTGGTGACGATGCTTCCCTTCAACGAAGCGGCATCTGCCTTCACTGGTGTGTCCACGCCATCCACAAAGATGCGGAGACCGCCGACCTTGCCTTTGCCATCATAGGTCACAAAGAGGTGCTGCCAAACGCCTGCACGAAGCGCTGGTTTGGCCGTGCTCACTTTCAGAGCATCACCGGGCCACTGACTGATGATGTGGACACTCAGTTTATTCGCCGCCTGCATGATATCCCAGCCACGAAAGCCGTTCTTCTCATCCATGCGGGCGAGGATGCTGCCACTCTGCGTCACATTGCCCGTGCGGAACCACAGGCCATAGCTGAAGGGCTTGTCCTTCTCGAAGTTGCCCACATCGCCGAGGTCAAAATTGCTGCCGGGTTTGATCTCAGGTGCCGGGCCGAGTTTGCCATCGGGTTTCCAAGTGACGGCACCAGCAGATTTGAAGGTCTTCGCGTTCTTTGTGTCGCCACAAGTGGCCGCGACTTCCTGTCCTTTGCCTTCATTCAGCGGGATGTGAGCGATGATGCCCTTCGTTGGGATGTCAGCCGCAAGATCTGCGGGTTTAGCGGATGCAAACCATGTCTCAAATGACTTCGCCGCAGCGGTGCGTGCTTCGTTTTGCAGCTTCTGAGAGGCGGCGATCTCGGTGGGCAGTGCCGTCCAGCGCGGACGATCCTTCTCCGTGGGTAGCACGAGGATGGGACCGAGGCCGTCCTTCACGTTGCCGTCTTTGGCCTTCTGCGTCGTGTTGCGGAAGAAAGCAGCCATCGAGTAATAATCACGCTGCGTGATGGGATCGAACTTATGATCGTGGCACTGCGAGCAGTTCGTGGTGAGCCCCATGTAAACCCAGCCCATCGTCTGCACGCGGTCTGCGGCGTAATTGGCGAGGTTTTCCTCATCAATGGTGCCACCTTCATTCGTGGTGATGTTGCAGCGCTGGAAGCCGGTGGCGACGAGTTGATCCTCGGTCGGCTTTGGCAGCAAATCACCCGCGATCTGCTCGATGGTAAATTGATCGAAAGGCTGGTTACGATTGAAGGCCTTCACTACCCAGTCGCGGTAGGGCCACATCTCG
>JBIKYB010000015.1:0-32865 GCA_044355475.1 Prosthecobacter sp. | reverse complement strand
CTGCTGTGCAAGCATGGAAGAGCCGCAAGCCGGGTGGCGTGAGCTGGACGCTCGGATTTGCGCAAATCGGTGAGAATCGACGTTCCGTCTTCGCGGATGGTCACGCGCAAATGTATGCGAAGACGAATGATGCGCGCTTCCGCCACATGGAGGCCGGTTCCGACTCGGGAATCGAGACGCTGTTCTTTTGGAACGCCGAAAAGCAGCTCCAAGCTGTCGCGATCAACGTTGCGTGCCCATCGCAGGAAGTGGAGAGCCGCAGCGCACTCAATGCCGACTTCTGGCATGACGCTCGGGAGCAGTTGAAGGCCAAATTGAATATGCCTGACCTCACCGTGCTCGGCTGGTGCAGCGCGGCAGGCGATCAATCGCCGCATCCGCAGTATCGCAAGGACGCCGAGGCGCGCATGATCAAGCTGCGCGGTCTCACGCGGCAGCAGGAACTTGGCCGCCGCATCAGCAGCGCCGTTTTCGACACGGTTGATGCCGCGAAGGCCGACATCCGCACTGATGCGCTCTTCGGCCACATTGTCGAAGACCTGCCGCTGCCACCGCGCAAAATTCTCGAACGCGAGTATGAGGACGCGAAGAAGAACATCGCGCAATACAGCATCGTCGAGAAGCCGGACAACCGCGTCATCACCATGCTCGCACTCGAAAAGGGCATCGTGAAACGATTCGAGGAAGCGGACAAGCTGACGCCTTACGACATGGAGCTGCACGTCCTGCGTCTCGGCGACATCGCCATCGCCACGAACACATTTGAGCTGTATCTCGACTGGGGCATCCAGATGAAGGCCCGCAGCCCCGCGCAGCAGACCTTTGTGCTGCAGCTCACGAATGGTTGCGGCATGTATCTGCCCACCGCGCTCGCCATCGAAGGCGGCAGCTACAGCGGCCTGCCGCATGTGAACAAGGTTGGCCCCGAAGCCGGGCAGATTCTCGTCGATCAAACCGTGCGTGCGATGCAGGCTTTGTTTCCAGCGGCCAAGCCCTGACGTTCCGAGGCTCAGCGCACAAACAGGAACTGCCGGGTGTTGAGGAGCGTCCACAGGATGCTCGTGCCCGTGGTGTCGCCTTCGGCTGCCATGTGAGCTTTAGCGAGGTCCAACTCCCTCGGCGTTGGCTCGCGGGTGAGTATGCTTTGGAAAATGATCCGCACCCGCTCTTCCGCACTCGGCGCAGCGTTGATGCGTGAGCCGATGACGGTGAAGGGATTGCTCAGCGCGTTGATGAGCGGACCGTTGAGCAGATTGAGCGCCTGAGTGATGGAAGCATTGTCGGAGGCGTTCTCGATGGCTTCACGGTCGCTCTGGCCAAAATCGCGGAGAAAGTGGCCGCGAGGTGCCGGGGTTTGCAGTTCCGAGGCGCGTGCCATCGCCGGCCACATCTGCCAGTAGGCTCGCATCTCGTCTTCACGGTTTTTGCGCCAGGCGGCGAGCGCGCCAGCCTTGGCTTTGATCTCCGCTGGCGGCTCGGGCAGCTTGAGTTCGGGCTTCACCGCTTCGTCCGGCGGCGGGGTCATGCCGGCAGACATCATCATGTTGGCAGGTTGGGCTTTGCCGGGGTCAAAGCCTTGGAGCTTGTCATAGGCCAGCTCCTTCTTGGCCTTGTTGAGGGGCTCCTCAATGGCGCGGTAGCCTTCTTCTTTGAGGCGTTTCAGCTCGACCTCATCACCCTTCTTTTTGGCGGCCAGCATGAGCTCTGGGATTTTCGTTTTGTCGAGATTGCGCTTGTTGATGATGGGCCCGATTTTTTCCATCAGCGCCACGTATTCCTCGCCGCTGCGGCCTTCCAGGCTGGTCCACATCAGGCGGTCGCGCTCCATGGCGGCCAGATGGCCGCGCAGCAATGGCCGGTGATGGTCGGCGTCCTTGATGGTGAGGCCGACGACGGAGTCCCACAATTGCTCCGCCGTGAGGCGGCGCAGCAGCGGCCCGGGGAAATGATACACCTCGCCGAGCTGGAGTTCCCCGGTGCTGGCCGCGCGCTGCCAGGTCTTGGTGTTGTAGAGAACTCCGAGGAAGGCGCGCAGATCATACTTCAGCTCGCGCATGAGGCCTTCGAGGTAGGTCATCAACTGGGGATTGCTGGGCTGGACAGCAGCATTGAGATCATCCACGGGCTCGATGATGCCGTGGCCGAAGGCGCGCCGCCACAGGCGGTTGGCGATCACTCGGGTGAAATGGGGATTGTCCGGCGCGGTCAGCCATTTGGCATAGGTGTCAGCCAGCGACACGTCCTTCTCCACCTTGAGGTCGGCGGTGGCTCCAAACAGCACTGCCGGGGCCACGACATCGCCCGGTTTGGCATCGGCATACTGGTAATCATGCGGCAGCTTGAGGCCAGCGTTGTTCTCCGCGACGCCGAGGTTCAGCAGCGGGTAGTAAAGTTCGACGCCAGCCCAGTAGGCGCCTTTGTTCATTTCCTCGGCGCCCTTGGCAGCGGCCCAGCCGGCCTGCACGCTCTTGCGGAAGGCATCGACGCCGATGGCATCTTTTCCTTTGCCGAGCCACGTGTCATTGGGGTTTTTGGAGTGTCTTGCGATGTGTTCCTCCACACGGTCCAGCCCGGGCCTGGGAAAATTCGGACCACGGCCAGCGCCCTTCAAATAAGCCTCGCTCACCCGTGCTTTGAAGATCTTGTCAGCCACTAGGCGGTTCTGTTGAAACGCATAAATCGCCGTGGCGTCCATATTGTGGCTGAAGGCCGCCAGTTTGTAGAAATCCATCTGGGTCCACTTGTCGAACGGGTGGTTGTGGCATTGAGCGCACTCCAGGCGGACGCCGAGGAAGATGCGGGCGGTGTTGGCAAGATTGTCGAGCGGCATGCCGCGATCCCGATGGTAGTAACCGACCGCGCCATTCTCCCAATATTTGCCGCGGGCGGAAACCAGCGCGGCGACGAAGCGGTCATACGGCATGTTTTCACGCAGCGCCCTTTTCACCCACAACTGATACGCCACGCTGGCATTACGACTGCCGGCGTCGTCTTCCTGGAGGCGCAGAATGTCCGCCCAAAAATGGAAAAAGTGACTGACGTGCGCCTCGCTGCCGAGCAGCTCCGCGATGAGCCGCGCACGCTTGTCCGGGTAAGTCGAAGCCTGAAACTCAGACGCCTCATCCAGAGTCGGCACACGTCCGGCAATGCCCACCCAGGCACGGCGCAGGAAGGTGGCGTCGTCTATGGGAGGATTCGGTTTGAGGCCTGTTTTGGCCAGTTTCGCCTCGACGAGGGCATCAATGCGCGCGGCCGCATCCTCCCTGGCCGAAGCCACCGTCGAAAGGATGAAACAAGCGATGAGCGAAACGAAAGTGATGCAGTGCATGGGCTCTGGGGGAGAGTTGGGTGTCCTCACGGCTTTTTTAACACTCATGAGCATTTCTTTCTTGCCTGATGTGCCAGGATTTTCACCGGCAGCAGGTTTTCATGGCGCTGTTTCTGAATGTTTGCGCCCTGCCAGGTTCAATCGGCATTGAGGACGACCGCAAAAGGGCTGGCTGAGGACAGGACGCGGGCTTTGTTGCCTCCCAAAAACGTCCGGCTCATCCTCGTGCTCCTCACCACGAACACCTTTGAGCTGTATCTCGACTGGGGCATCCAGATGAAGGCCCGCAGCCCCGCGCAGCAGACCTTTGTGCTCCAGCTCACCAACGGCTGCGGCATGTATCTGCCCACCGCGCTCGCCATCGAAGGCGGCAGCTACAGCGGCCTGCCGCACGTCAACAAAGTCGGCCCCGAAGGCGGGCAGATGCTTGTCGATCAAACCGTGCGGGCCATGCAGGTCTTGTTTCCAGCCACACCCGCAGCCAATTGATTCGGGCCATGCGACGAATCTCGGCGCGTGCGGAAACACCAAGTCCCCTATGGCCGTAGTTTCCAGCGCACCAGCGCCATGAGTCTTCAATCCACCCGCCATCTTCTAGCTTCACTGCTTTGTCTGGCGGCGAGCGAGGGTGTCCGAGGTGGGGAATTGCATAAGCAAGTCAATGCGCTGTTCACCAAGGACTGGGCGGAGGCGCAGGTGGTGCCGGCGGCGCAGAGCAGCGATGCGGAGTTTGTTCGTCGTGTGCACTTGGATTTGAAAGGCGTCATCCCAACGGCGGCGGACACGCGGGCGTTCTTGGACGATGGGCGCTCCGACAAACGCGCGAGGCTCATCGACCAACTGCTCGCACGGCCTGAGTATGCGCTGCACATGGCGCGGGTGTTTGATGTGATGCTGATCGAGCGACGGCTGCCGGCGGTGAAGTCCTATGATGTCGCTGCGGCGGCTTGGAGGACCTATTTGGCGGAGGCGTTCGCGGCGAACAAACCCTGGGATGCGCTGGTGCGCGAGGTGCTGGCGAGCGATGGCAGTGATGAGCTGCAACCGGCGGCGGTGAAGTTCTACGTATCGCGTGATGCGGATCCGCATCAGCTTACGCGCGATGTGGGGCGCGTGTTCCTCGGCGCTGATCTCCAATGCGCGCAGTGCCATGATGATCCGCGCATTGATGACTACAAGCAGGCGGACTACTTCGGCATCTATGCCTTCCTCAGCCGCATGTCGTTTCATCGCGACGCCAAGCTGAACCGCTCCTTCGTCAGCGAGAAGGCGGTGGGCGATGTGAGTTTCACCTCCGTGTTCACAACCAAGCAAGGCAAGACCAATCCGCGTCTGCCCGGCGGCGAGATGATCGCGGATCCCATGCTGGAGAAGGGCAAAGAATACATCAGCGCTCCGACCTCCACAGTGCGCGGTGTTCCTGTTTACAGTCGGCGCAAACAATTGGCCGAGCAGATGCCGCGCACGGAGACGCCGGGGTTTGCGCGCAATCTGGCCAACCGCTTGTGGGCGATGATGCTGGGGCGCGGGCTGGTGCATCCGTTGGATCTGCATCATGCGAAGAATCCGCCCTCGCATCCGGCGGTGCTTGCGGCGCTAGAGCAGTGGTTGATCGAGCATCGCTATGACATCAAGGGCTGCCTGCGTGAGATCGCGCTGAGCCGATGCTATCAGTTGTCGAGTGAGTTGCCCGCTGGCTCTGAGCCCTCGGCGAATGCCTTTGCGGTCGCGCCGTTGAGAGGGCTGACGCCAGAACAGATGCGCTGGTCCTTGCTGCGTGCCTGTGGTCGGCTCGATGCGAGTTTCACGCGTGCGGAAGAGCAGTTGAAGAAGACCAAGCCCGCCGAGGTCGAAACCAAGCTCAAAGACTGGCACTGGGTCAAAGAGAACTACGAAGCGCTGGAGAAGGCAACGACCACGCTGATCGCCGCCTTTACTCCACTGCCTGGCACCGATGACAGCAAGATCGATCCCGTGGTCGATCACGCGCTATTCTTGCTGAACAATCCGAAGCTCATGGATCTCATCAAAGCCGCGCCGGGCACGGCCTTTGATCGCTGGTCGGCCTTCACCGATCCCGCTGCGATGGCGGAGGATATTTATCTCAGTATCTTCAATCGGCGACCGCTCGCTGATGAAGCAGCCGAGGGGGCACGGCTTGTCTCCGCTGCCAAGACAGCGAAGGACCGCGCTGAAGCCTTGCAGCCGCTGGTCTGGGGTTTGCTGTTGTCGGCAGAGTTTCGTTTTAACCACTGATCATATGCAACCCAGCCTCACTCGCCGCCAAGCCATCGCCCGACTCGCCGGAGCCGCAGGAGTTGCTGCCTTCGCGCCATCAGCCCTCTCTGCTTCGCCGCATCGCAAGCAGTTGCTCGTGCTGTTTCTCTCCGGCGGCGCGAGCCAGTTGGAGACTTGGGATCCGAAGCCGGGAACCAAATACGGTGGCCCCTTCCGAGCGATCAATACCTCCCTCGATGGCGTGCGTATCGGCGAGTTGCTGCCACGCACGGCGAAGATCATGCATCGGCTCGCGGTGGTGCGCAGCGTGAACTCGAACCTGCCAGATCACGAGAAAGGGCACTATGCGATCCAGGCCGGACGCCTTGCGCCCGGCTATCCCGTGCTCGGCTCGGCGGTGGCGAAGTTGCTGGAGCAACCGGGCGATGTCTTGCCCGGCTACATCACGCTGCGTCGCGCCGGACCCAAGGCCTACACCGACACCGGTGACGCGGGTTTCCTCGGAGCCAAGTATGAAGGCGTGCGCGTGATCGATGGCTTGCCGCCGGAGAATCTCATCGTGCCTGCAGGCATCAATGCAGCGGCATTGCAGTCGCGCGATGCGGTGCGCCGCGCCGCCAACGAGCGGTTCCTGCGCAACCATGGCAAAGCGCCGATCAACGGCTACAGCACCACCTTTGAGCAAGCCCAGGCGCTGATGCAGCGACGCGAGATCTTTGATCTCAAAGCCGAGTCGCCCAAGGACATCGAGCGCTATGGCCGCCACGACTTCGGCCAGAACTGCATGCTCGCGCGTCGCTTGCTGGAGGCCGGTGTGCCTTGCGTGCGCGTGGTGCACTTCGATTGGGATGCACACCAGGACAACTTCTACTGGCACCAGATACGCTGCGCCGAGTTTGATCGCACCTTTGTCACCCTGCTCGATGATTTGGAGCAGCGCGGCATGCTCGATCACACGCTCGTCGTCGTGACCGGCGAAATGGGTCGCACACCGCAGATCAACAACCTCGGTGGCCGTGATCACTGGGGCCGCGCTTGGTCCGTGGCGATGGCTGGCTGCGGCATCCAGCAAGGCATCGTGCATGGCGCGACCAACGATCTCGGCACCGAGGTGAAGGAGCACGAGGTCGGTATTGGCGATCTGTTCCACACCTACCTCACCGCGCTCGGCATCGACTCCAGCGCGGACTATCATCTCAATGGTCAGACCAATCCCGTCGCTGATCCCGCCGCGAAGCCGATCAAGGCTGTGCTGGCGTAACCTGCTCGTCGCGAATTGACCAATTCATTTCCTCCCACAGATTCATGAAGGCCCACAGATTCCAATTCCAGTCCCCATCTGTGGGAAGAATCAGTGACACAGACTACCGTTTCCATTGATGCCCGCCGATCCCGCCAAGACCAAGCTCATCATCGAGCACAAGCACGAGGTGCCGCTGATGAGCTGTGTTTTCTCACCCAACGGCAAGCACCTGTTCACTGGCGGACGCGATGCTAGCATCGCCTGCATCGACGTTGCCAGCGGCAAGAAGACCGCGCTCGCCGGACACGACAGTTGGGTCGGCGACATGGCGCGAGCGGCCAATAATCTCGTGCTCACCAGCGACTACGTCGGCCACGTCATCGCCTGGGATTGCAGCGGGGATTTGCCCAAGCTGCGTTGGAATATCGAAGCGCATCCCAGCACCATCCGTGCGCTCGCCGTGAGTGCCGATGGCAAGAGCTTTGCCACGGGTGATCGCGATGGTGCGGTGCGTCTCTGGCACTGCGCCGATGGCAAACTCGTGCGCGAACTGCCGCGTTGCGAGCATCCCATCTATGGCCTCGCCTTGCACCCCGATGGCAAGCGCATCATCACTGCGGATCGCCAACCGAAGAAGCCCACGATTCGGGTTTGCGACCTCACCAGCGGCAGCGAACTCCTCAAGATCGAAGTGCCCGAGTTGTCCGGCTATCGCAACGTCGAGGACATCGAGTGGGGCGGCATCCGCGGCCTCACACTCACGCCCGATGGCTCGCTCATCATCGCCTGCGGACGCGGCGGCTACGATGGTCCCGCCACGCTGCTGCTTTATGAGACCGACAGCGGCAAGCTGCATCGCAAGCTCGCCTCCACGATGAAGGGCTTCAGCTACACCGCCCGCTGCCACCGCGATGGCTTCATCATGGCCGCCAGCGGAGAGATCGCCAAAGGCGAGTTCCGCGCTTGGCATCACGACCAGGACAAATCACTGTCTGACACCGCCACCAACGGCCCCTGCACCTGCCTCGACATTCACCCTGACCACCAGCGCTTCGCCATCACGCAAGCCATTGGCAAGAGTTCGTATCCTGAAACGGGAGCCGTTGCGGTTTATGAGTGGGCGGTCTGAAAGGCCCGGACTCAGCTTGAGACCACTGACCCCGAGCTGCTTTGCACCAACAAGCCAATCCCTCCAAGCAGCCATCACTGGAAGGACTCAGACCCAGCGCCCGTAGTTTGTGGCGTAATTCATGGGCACCTACCTCCACCTCTCTTTCCTTCTGCTCGCCGCGTTGCTGACGAGCACGCTGTCGTCCTTCGCGGCGCAGCCGTTGCATCGACAAATCGATGCCCTCATCGCCAAAGCGCATCCCGAGGGACAGGCCGGCTTGGTCAATGACGCGGACTACCTGCGCCGTGTGTATCTTGCCTTGCACGGCGTGATCCCGTCCGCTGACAAGGCACGCGAGTTCTTCGCCGACAAAGCGCCGGACAAACGCGCGAAGCTTGTCGATGCACTGCTCGCGGACGCGCAGTTCGCACGCTGGATGGCGGTGAGTTTTGACATCATGCTCATGGAGAGACGCCCCGAAGCGCACACGAAGTCGCAGCCGTGGCGCGACTGGTTGGAGGAGTCCTTCAAGGCCAACAAGCCCTGGGACGCCCTCGTGCGCGAGATCGTCACCGCCGATGGCGCGGACGAGAAGACGCGGCGCATCGCGCGCTGGTTGCTCGAGCGGCAGGCGGATCCCAATGCGCTGACCAAGGACGTCGGCCGCGTGTTCCTCGGTCGCGATGTGTCATGCTCGCAGTGCCACGATCACCCGCGCATCGACGACTACCTGCAGCGCGACTATGCCGGCATCCAGGCCTTCTTCGCGCGCACCTATCTGTTCCGGCCCGACAACAAGAAGCCCGCGATCGTCGGCGAACAGGTGGTGGGCGAGACAACTTATCTTTCCGTGTTCACCAAGGTCGGCGGCGACGCGCAGCCGCGCCTGCCCGGTGCCCAAGCCATCGCGGATTTATCCAAGGGCGAGTGGCTCGTGGCTCCCGACTCGAAGAACAAAGCCCTGCGCCCCATCCCGAAAGAAAGCCGTCGCGCTCTGCTCGCCTCCGCGCTCGGCGATGGCAAGCATCCGGCCTTTCGGCGCAACATCGCCAATCGGCTGTGGGCATTCGTGTTTGGCCGCGGCATCGTTGAACCACTCGATTTGCAACACTCCGCCAACCCGCCGTCGAACCCCGCCTTGCTCGATCTGCTCGCCGAGCAAGGCGCCGCGATGAAGTTCGACATGCGCGGCTTCGTGCGTGAACTCGCGCTCACCGATGCCTTCCAGCGCTCGCTCGATCTTCCCGCGATGCCGCCCGGAGTGGCCCAGATCAAAGGCATGCTTCCGGGCTTGCAGCAGCAGGCCACCGCGCTTGAGAAAACCCAGGGCGAGCTGGAGTCCCAGTTCCGCAAGGATCAAAAGGCGCTCGTGGAAGCCCAGCTCGTCGCCGAGCCGACGCGTGCCGAGTTGATCAAGCTCGATGCCGCCGTCGCCGCCGCGCAGAAGGTCGTTGATGATGCCGCCACGCCCTTGAAGACTGCCGGGGATCTGCTCAAGACGAGGCGCGACGAATACAGCGCCCTGCTCGCCGAACAAACCAAGCTCGAGGCCGAAGTCGCATCAGCAGCGCCCGCGCCCGTGAAGCCTGAGGCTCCCAAGCCCGCAGCCAAGCCGCCCACCATTCCACCTGCGCCCACTCCAGAAGTGAAGCCTCCACTGCCGCAACCGAAGCCCAGCGCCGCCAAGCCAAAAGAGCAAGCCGTCGCTGTCACCACACCCGCCAAGCCCGCGCCCAAGCCCGATGCCAAAGCGAGCGTTGAAGCGAAACCCGCCAGCGCTGCCGCTGCCAAGGCAGCACCGCCGCCAAAGCCCGCGCCGAAGCCCGCACCCGCAGTCACACCTGTCGTTGCACTGAAAGCCATGAAGACCAAGGTCGCCGCCGCTGACCGGGCGCTCGCCGCCGCCGAAAAAGATGTGGAGACGAAGAAAGCCACGCACGCCGCCAAGCTTCCAGCGCTCAAGCTTGCCCAGCAAGCTGCGGACAAAGTTCGCGAGAAGATGAAGGGCTTCGCGCATGGAATCGACGAGTTGCAGAACGCCTTTGTCGCGCTCGAAGCGCGCAAGGAAGCCGGACGCATCAAGGCACGCGATGCCGCCGCGCTCGTCGCCCAGCTCAAAACCGCGCTCGCCGCCGCTTCGCCCGACAAAAACTCCGAAGCTCGCGAAGCGCTCGCCAACGCCTGGAGCCGATCCTTTGCCGCCAACGATTTGCTGCCGCTCACGCCCGAGCAGCTCTGCTGGTCAGCGCTGCAGGCCACAGGTCAAACCGATGCCATGCGCAAAGCCGCTGCCGCGCAGTATGATGCCAAGCACAAGCCAACCGCCGCCGACAAGGCCGATGCGCAGAAGCAAGCCGAGCGCCACGCGGCCATCGAAGCCAGCGTGCGCGAGAAGCAGCGCGCTTTCGAGGGCCCCTTCATCACTGCCTTTGGCGGAGCCGCGGGACAACCCCAGACCGACTTCTTCGCCACTCCCGAGCAGGCGCTTTACTTCGAGAACGGCGGCGTGCTGCGCGGTTGGGCGACCTCCCTCGCCACCAGCATCGCGAGCAAGCCCGATACCCGCGCGATGGCCGAGGAGCTGTATTTGTCCACGCTCACCCGCCTGCCCAACAGCGATGAACTCGCCGACGTCGAAGCCTTGCTCAAAGCCCGTCCAGAAAAGAAGGCCGCCGCGCTCGCCGACTATGCGTGGGCGCTGGTGACTTCCGTGGAGTTCCGGTTCTCGCACTGATACAGCAGCTAAGACCTAGACGCAGCCGCTATCGGGCACGCGCCAGAGCACCCTCATGTAGCACAATGGAAGCGCTGCGATGCTTGGCTTCAAAAGGCGCTGCTTCCAATCGCGGCGTTCGCCACTCCGCAGCTCAGCACCTCACAACTCAACTCCGCAGATCAAAAACACCTTTGAAGCTCGTATTATCACCCAGCCGGTCTGCTCCAATCCACCACCTGGCATGAACATCGCTTACGTCCCATGAAACCCTGCCACTACTCCTGCCGATCCGCAGACCACGTCCTCAGCCGCCGACAGTTCTTCTCGTCGCTCGCAGGTGCCAGTGCCAGTGCCTTTGCTTTGCCAGGTCTGGATCTGTTCAGCTCGCCTGCGATGGCTGCCGAGATGTCTAGCCGGCAGAAGCGCATGATCGTCATCAACCTCGCAGGCGGACTCTCGCAGCTCGAGAGTTGGGATCCAAAGCCAGGCACGGCCACAGGCGGTCCTTTCCGCGCCATCCCCACCTCGGTCCCCGGCCTTCACATCTCAGAGCTGCTGCCGAAGACCGCCAAGGTCATGCATCACCTCGCGCTGGTGCGTAGCCTCAACACGAACCTGCCCGATCACGGCAAAGGCACCTACTTGATGAACACCGGCCGCCGCCAGACACCGGCCATGGAATACCCCGTGCTCGGCGCGGTTGTAGCGAAGGCGCTGGACACAGGCGGTGCCTCGGCCCTGCCCGGGCACATCATCATCTCGCCCACCGGATCCGGCGGACGCAGCGCTGACTCCGCCTATCTCGGGCCGAAGTATGGCAGCGTCTCGCTCGATGGCGGCAAGGCTCCGCAATACACCGAGCGCCCCGCAACGCTCGCCGAGGAGGCCTCCATCTGCGCCAACGACATTCGCCGCAAACTCAACGACCGCTTCGCCCTGCGTCGTCGCACCGCGCAGACCGACGCCTATGCGCAAAGCTACGAACAAGGCCTGGAACTGATGCGCAGCCGCCACATCTTCGACATCACGAAGGAGTCGGCGAAGGACCAGGAGCGCTACGGCTCGCATGACTTTGGTCGCCATTGCCTGCTCGCGCGACGCCTCGTCGAAAGCGGCATCTCGTATGTCCGCGTCACACACTCGAACTACGACACGCACAACGAGAACTTCAATTTCCACTTCGAGCAGGTCAGCGAGTTCGACGGTCCCTTCTCCACGCTGGTCACCGATTTGTTCGAGCGCGGCCTGCTCGACAGCACCCTCATCGTCGTCATGTCCGAAATGGGCCGCACGCCCACGATCAACGCCAACTATGGCCGCGATCACTGGGGCAAAGCCTGGTCCGTCTGCCTCGGCGGTGCCGGCATCCAGCGCGGAGCTGTCATCGGCTCGACCAACGAAACCGGCACCGAAGTGAAGGAGCGCGAAGTCGATGCCGGGCATCTCTTCCACACTTACCTCGCCGCGCTGGGCGTGAAGAGCACAGCCCGGTTCAACATCGCCGGACAGAAAGTCCCAATGGCGGATCCCGCCTTCGAGTCCATCGACGAACTACTCGTGTGATGCCTGCCGACCCGAAGCTTGCGCACGTTGCCCTCGAGCTGACCGCCGAAGCGCGCGGCCTCATGGCGTGCCGCTTCGATCCCGCCGGCAAGAACCTGTTTGCCAGTGCCGAGAACCGCTCGATCTACCGCTGGAACCTTGAAGCCGCAGCGAAGGACCCGAAGCACAAACCCGTCGCGTTCGGCGCCCATGAGTCCTGGATGTTTGACCTCGCTGTCACCGCCGACGGGCAAACCTTGATCAGTGCCGGTGGCGACGACCAGCTCATCTGGTGGCCCGCCAGCGCCGAAGCACCGCAGCCCATCCGCAAAGTGAAAGCGCATCAGGGTTGGATCCGCGGCATCGCGCTCAGCCCCGACGGCAAGCTCCTCGCCAGCGGCGGCAACGACCGCATGCTGCGCGTGTGGAACGTGGCTGATGGCACCAAGGTTCACGAGTTCAGTGAAGCCGCGCGGGAGATCTGGAGCGTCGCGTTTCATCCCGATGGCAAGTCCGTGCTCGGCGGTGATCTCGATGGCAAGATCCATCAGTGGGACATCGCCGCTGGCAAGCACGTGCGCAGCTTCGATGCCGCGCCGTTGCATGAGTTTGAGAAAGGCCAGTCCGTGCATTACGGCGGCGTGCGCGCCCTGGTGGTCAGCCCCGATGGCAAGTGGGTCGTCGGCGGCGGCCTGCACAAAGGCACCAATCCGCTCGGCAACATCCAGCAGCCACTCGCGCTGCGTTTTGACTGGGAGAGCGCCAAGCTCACGCGTCAGCACGTCACCACCGGCTTCACCAACGAACGCATCTGGGGCATGCACTACCACGCGCAGGGATTCCTCGTCGCCGCGATCGGCGGATCCAAAGGCGCGCTGCTGTTCTGGAGCGAAGGCGAAGACCCATCGTTCCACACCTTTGCGCTGCCGAGCACCGCACGCGGCATGGCCGTGAGCAGCGACGGCATGCAGATCGCGACCACGCACTTTGACAGCAAGGTGCGCGTGACGAAACTCTCGGCGAAGACGGCGTGAACGGTCCTTTGAGCGCGAGGCCAGGTCGGTGCGGCTTGGCATTTCGGCGGGCGAGGCGAGACCCAGGAAAACATGTCCTGGTGGTGACCTACGAGGCCGACATCATCGCTGGCAATCCAGGGCCTGGCATCCATCTTCTCCAGTTGATCAACAAGGCAAAAGCTCCGCACTAACCCATTTCACCTCCACTCACCACGCACCGAAGACATCACTGTGAAAGCCCAAGCGATCCCATTTGCAGCGCTGCTGTTGTCCACTCTTCCCTTGCCCCATTCGCAGGCCTCGGACCTCTACGACTACAAAAAGCCGCGCGCGACCGTGGAATCCACCACCATCAATCTGGCGACGAAGCTGGCCAATGGGGCGGATTTGCCGCTCGTCCTGCTCATCGGCGATCCGATCACCACCGGGCGCTATTCGGCGGGAGTGAGTGCCGCGCTCAAAGAGCACGCCTATGTTTCGCTGCTGGGCACATCAAAGGCCGTGGGAGACCCGGCCTTGCTCGACGAGATCCGGCTCGTGCTGCGGCAGAACGCCTATTCGATCATCCACTTCAACTTCGGCATGCACGGCGATAGCGAAGGACTCCGCGACGGCTTTCCGGACTTGATCGCCACCATTCAGCACCATGCGCCGCAGGCGAAGCTCATCTGGGCTCCCACGACTCCGCGAATGCAAAGAGACGGCGGGCCTGACAAGGATGTCATCGAAAAGAACAGGATTGCAGCAGCACCCATCGCCAAGGCGGGCATTCCCGTGGATGATCTCTACACACTCGTCGCGAAGCACCCGACGAAGCTCTGGGATGCCGGTGGTGTCCATTTCACGACTGAGGGGACAGCGCTTTTGTCCGCGCAAGTGGCCCAAACCATCCTGCCGTTCCTGCCGGCGAGGCCAAAGCCGCTCAAGGTGCTCATGATAGGCAACAGCCAATGCCCGCTCATCATCAACAACCGCCTCATCGAGAACCTGGCTGTCTCCGATAAGGGCGCTGCACTGATTCAGATCACCGGCTGCATCAAAGGTGGCTCCACTTTGAAAACACATTGGGAAGCCGGCACCGGTCCGACGACGGCGCGCGGAATGATCGCGGGCGGTTCGTGGGATTTTGTCGTGCTGCAGGAAATCTACGCCGCCACGGAAGCCGATATGCACCCGTATGCGCGTCAGTTTCACGAACTGATCAAGAGCGGCGGCGCCAAGACCGTGTTCTTTGGCACGGCCTCCATCATCAGAGACTATCCCCAAGGTTTCGATCGATTGCATCGCATCAATCTGGCCGCCGGTAAGGAACTCGGCGGCCAGGTCGTCGATTCCAGCCATGCGTATTTTAGATACCTCGGCAAGGAGCCGTCGGCTGAGCGCATGGAGAGTCTATTCGCAAAGGACAAGATGCACCCTGGCCTGTGGGGCTCGTATATCTATGCGTGCGGCATCTACAGCATGCTGACGGAACGATCCCCCATCGGCCTCGCCGCGCCGGCAGACATGCCGCCAGACGTGGCCAGGGCGTTGCAAACCGCCGCATGGGAGCAGCACCAGGAAACAACCGCGGTACTCAAAAAATGACCCCATGAACCACCGAACACTCACATTCACAGCAACGCTTCTGCTCACATGCGTAGCGATGCCCCACTCATGGTCACAAGACCTCTACGACTACAAAAAGCCACGCGAGTCGCAGAACTGGACCAACATCTCGCTCAAGACCAAGCCGGCCAACGGCCCCGATCTGCCGCTGGTGTTGCTCATCGGTGACTCGATCACCGTGCGCTATTCCTCGGAAGTCGGCGCGGCATTGAAGGACAAGGCCTACGTCTCCTTGCTCGGCACTTCCAAGGCCGCGAGCGACCCCGCGTTGCTCGATGAGATCAAACTCGTGCTCCGCCAGAACGTTTACTCGGTCATCCACTTCAACCTTGGCCTGCACGGCGACGTTGCCGATGTGCGCACCGGATTGCCCGATGTGATCGCCACGCTCAAGCGATACGCCCCCAACGCCAAACTCATCTGGGCCACCACCACGCCCTGCCAAAAAAAGGACGACGCCCCTGACGCAGATGTCATCGAAAAGAACAAAATCGCCGCTGAACACATCGCCAAAGCCGGTATCGCCGTGGATGATCTTTACACACTCGTCGCGAAGCACCCGACGAAGCTGTGGGACGGTGGCGGGGTGCACTACACCGCTGAGGGAACGGCGATTCAGTCCAAGCAGGTCGCGCAGGCCATCACACCTCTCTTGCCGCGATGAAAGCACTGCTCAGCAACCTTCTGTTGGCCTCCCTGATAAGCGTGCTGAATGCCCAAGAGTCAGCGCAACTTTTCGCAGGCACCGCCAAGGTCGAAATCACGCCCGCAGCCGATCAGGCGGTTAATCTGGTGGGCCAACCACTGCAGCTCCGCGATTCCTTGTTTGCGCGAGTGCTCGTGCTGAAGACTCCGCAGACCTCCATCGCCATCGTCTCCGTCGATCTCATCGTCTTTGCCTCCAAGAAGGTCATTGATGAAGCCAAAGCGAAGTATGGCCTCGATCACATCATCCTCTGCGCGACTCACACGCATGCAGCGCCTGCGCCACGTGGCATGCTTATCAAACCACCCGCCGCGCCCGATTGGACGCGCAGCCCCAAGGCACCGGCGGAAGTCATCGACTGGCCCGGCTTGTCCGCCGACCCCTGGTATGCCGCCACCGAGGCCAAAGTCATCGCCGCCATCGGTCAGGCGATGCAGCACCTCTTTCCGGCGCGACTCGCGGCAGGCAAAGGCCCCTTTGAGAGCGCTTACATGGCCCACAATCGGCGACTCGTGCGCGCCGGCATCGTCAGCGCCATGTGGGAAAATCCGGATCGCCGACCGACAAAGCCAGTCGATCCTACGGTCGGGGTCATTCGCGTCGAAGACATGACCGGCAAGGTCCGCGCCTTCGCCGTGCAGTATGCCTGCCACCCCGTGACGCTCATGGGTGCCAGTGCTGTCTCACGAGATTATCCAGGAGCCATGGTCGATCACATCGAGCAAGAACTCGGCCCCGACTGCATGGCCATGTTTCTCCAAGGTGCCTCCGGCGATCTCGATCCGTATGATTTGCACAATCTGCGAGGCGAAAACCGCTTCAACATCGCCAGACAAGCCGGCATCTCGCTCGCCAAAGGTGCGCTGCAAATCGCCCAAAGTCTCAAGCCGCAATCCGCCAGTGCGATCCAGGTGAAGGAAAGCCTGCTCACCATCCCCAATCGTCACGGCAAGCTCAGCACCGAGGTCGGTCTTCTGACCATGGCGATTGGCCGCGAACTCGCCCTCGTCGCCATCCCCGGCGAACCCTTCATTCAGCATCAACTCGATCTCACCGCGCAATCCCCCATCGCTAACAGCTTCATCATAGGTCTCGCGTATCACGGCAAAGGCACGCCCTTCGTCGTCTATATCCCCACCGCCCAGGCGGTGAAAGAAGGCGGCTATGGTGCCAGCGAGTGCAGCTTTCTCGCGCCAGAGGCCGGCGAGAAGATGGTGTGCGAAGCGGTGGCCCGACTTCAAGACCTCGCATCCCCGCCGAAGGCTTCGAAATGATCGATTCCATCATCCCCATCATGAAACGCTTCCCGGAAACTCTCGTTGCTTTGCTGCTGGCACTGCTGACCTGCCTTCATGCTGAAACAGCCACTCCGAAGGCCAGTGACGCCAGAGCAGAGACAATCATCGCCGTCTATGGAGACGCCGCCGCGGCCCCGAGCCCGCCAGCGGGCTGGACGTTTCAATGGAATGAGCGCAGTCAGATTGGCGACTCCAGCGGTTACTCGCCTCTGAGCTACGATGAGAAAGCGATGGCCTATGGTGTGCGGGATGCGTCGGGAGCACTGCGGAGCGATGCCCCCAGCCACACTCTTTCGCGCGATGTCTTTGCCATGCCCGACAAGAATGGCGTCGCACGCTGCTACATCGCTTCGTTCAAACTCAGTTCCGATTCCGCAGGAGATGTCTGGATCAACCACGGGAACCTGCGCACGCCCTTCACCGATGGCACCGAGGTGCAGATCTATGTGAACGAGCAATTGAAGGCGCAAAAGCACTTTGCGAAGGACCGCTTCGCCCATGTCTTCCAGTTCAAGCTCGGCCCATTGAAGAAGGATGACGTCATTCACCTCGCGGTCGCTCCACAGAAGAATTCGAGGAAGGCCGGTGGCCGACTCCTCTATGTCATCGAGGACTGCCCGCCGGGCCAAGAGCCAGAGCCCGCCGTCAACATCGTCTCCCCGACACTCGGTGCATCCACACCGCAGCTCGGCGTGGATGGCCAAATCGGTAGCGCCTATGCCGACAAGCACCGCGCACAGTGCGAAGCCGTCGCGGCGACTCGTCCAGAGCTGGTCTTCATCGGTGACTCCATCACCGCACGCTGGCCGCAGGAAGTGCTGGAGGCGCGGTTTGGAAAATTTCATCCCGTCAATCTCGGCATCGGCGGCGATTGGATTCAAAACGTCCTCTGGCGCGTGCAAAACGGCACGCTCGACAAAGCCGCACCGAAAGTCGTCGTGCTGCTCATCGGCACCAACAACCTCACGGGCAAGTTCACGCCGGACGAGATCGCAGCGAACATCGGCGGGCTGATCCAAGCGCTCCAGACCAAGACCGCCCAGAGCAAAATCCTGCTGCTGGGCATTCTGCCTCGCGGTGCCTCGATCAAAGACGAAATCAACGGGGCAATTCGCCAGACCAACGCCAAACTTGCCACGCTGGCCGACCCAAAGCAGGTCTTCTTCCTCGACGTGGGTGACAAACTCATCGAGCCCGATGGAAGCATCAGCCCAGCAGTGATGCCTGACAAACTCCACGTCGCCGGCCCCGGCTACACACGCTGGATGGAGGCGATGGGCCCCGCCCTTGATAAGCTGCTGAATGAACGTCCCTGATTAAAAGCACCGAAATGAAACACACCGCCACATTCCTCTCCTGCTGGCATCGCTGCTCCCTGTTGGGTTCGGAGCGCGGCATTGAAGTAATGCGCCCACTTCCTCGCACCCAATCGATTTTATGAAGCGACTATCAACCCAGACGCGACTGCTTCTCGTCGTCACTGGACTTCTCGGGGGCGCCACGCTGCACGCCACGGAGTTCTTCGTGAACAAGCAGGGGCTCGACTCGAATGCGGGCACGAGTCGTGAGGCGGCGTTCCTCACGATTCAGAAGGGCGTGGATGCCTTGCAGCCGGGAGATACGCTGACCATCGGGCGCGGCGAGTATGCGGAGGCGGTCGCGAGGAAGGGACTCGGCGGTGCAGAAAAGGAGACGGTGATCCGCGCGGAGCTTCCGGGCACGGTGCTGCTGCGCGGGGATGTGGATGCGCCGGTGTTCAATCCGGTGCCGGGGACGAGGCAGACGTTCGTGGCTGATTTCAAAGGTGCTGCGCAGGCCATGTATGAAGTCGATACCTGGTCGCGGATAGGCGAGCGGGCGACGTTGGCCGAGGTGGAGTTTCAGCCGGGCAGCTACTTTTATGATTCGGCAGTGGGGCGGCTCTATGTTTCGAGCTTGGACCTGCGCTCAGCGGAGCAGCATCGTTACAGCGTGCCGGTGTTGGGACGGCACGGTCTGGAGTTGGAGAAGCCGGTGCGTGTGCTGCTGGAGGGCATCGCGGTGCGCGGATTCGAGAGCAGCGGGATGGCCAGCTCGCGGACGCTGTTTGGCACGTGGGGTATCGTCTTCCTCAGTGCCCGCGACTGCATCATCCGCGACTGCACCGCCTTCCTGAATGGCGGGGGCATCTGCATCGCCAGTGAGGGCGAAGGGGGCAATCTGGTCGAGGGCTGCACGGGCTATGGAAACAGTTCGCCGCACAACAGCTCGGAGTGTGCGGGGGTGCTCCTGTATCAAAGCAAAAATGACGTGGCGCGAAACTGCGTGGGCTATCGTTCCATCGGCGTCGGCGTGCGGATCTACGGGCTCTCGGCAGAGCATGGTTTGCTCGATCGCTGCCTGGGTTGGGGCAATGAAGGGCCGGATGTCGGCATCAAATCAGGGAAGGCGGAGACCTGCGCTGCGAAGAACTCCGTGGGGCTCGGATACTTTCCGGTGCGCAATGTCTCGAACTCGATTCTCGGCGGTCCCAATATCTATGTGCCTGACGCAGAGATTACGAAGGACAACATCCTTCTGCAGACCGAGCGCGTGAATCGCGACCAGGAATTCGCCGACCCGGTGAACTTCGATTTCAGACTGCAATCCACCTCCACGATGCGCGGTGCGGCACCGGATGGGAAGGATCGCGGACCGTTCCCCTACCAGGCCAATGTGTTCTTCGTGAAGCCGACGGGTGATGATGCAGCGGATGGCCTATCGGTGACGGCGGCTTGGAAAACTCTCGCCCGTGCGGTGAAGAGCGCGCGACCCGGTGATACGGTGTATTTTGAAGAAGGCGTCTATCACGGCGGAGCGACGATCCGTGCGGGAAAGGCGGGCGCGGCGCCGGTGTCATGGCGTGCCCGAGGTGCCGGCAAGGTCGTCGTTACCGATGGACTCCACGTTGAAAACAGTGCCGGCATCGAATTCGAGCGGCTGCACTTTTCAGGAGCCGTCACCGCCAGCACGAGCGAAGGCGTGCGTTTTCACAACTGTCGCTTCACCGGCAAGGATGCGGCTCTTTCTGCCCGCAAGGTCGCAGCCCTCAAGGTCACGCACTGCGAGTTCACGGGGTTTGCCCGGGCGGCGCTGCTTTTGGACGAATGCGAACAGGCGCATTTCAGCAGCAATCTCTATGACAACCGAACCTCGCCTGCGGTCGAGATCCGCGGCAGCGCGCCGGCGGTGCGATACAGCGACTACCACAGCTACGCCGATGCGGCGCACGCCTGGAAAGTCGGCGACGGCGCGATGTCCCTGGCCCAGGTTCAGCAGACGCAGGACATCTACTCGCGCGCCATTCAGCCGACTTTTGCGATCCAGGATGGCATCGCCACTTTGACCTCCCCCGCGCCCTTCATGGGACTCGGCGCGCTCGGGCAGAGCATCGGGTTTCATCAGGACCGCATGTCGAACACGCTGGAGATGACCGCGCCGGTGGTTCACTCCGTCGGCACGACGACGGCGAATATCGAATGGCTCGTCACGCACGGTGCCATGTGTGAGGTGGCCTGGGGCGACACGCCGGAGTGCGCCAATCGGGTAAAGTTCCACGTCGGTGTCACCACCGACAATCACCGGAGCTTCAGCCTTACGGGCTTGCAGCCTGGCAGAACCTACCATTTCCGCATCGTCGCCCTCTCCGCAGCGAATCCGTATGATGGCAAGGGCAAGCCCGAGGTCATCGACCCGAAATTCGGCGCGATTTCCTTCACCACCGACCGCGAGCAACCCGCCCCGAAGACCTACTACGTCGCGACCGATGGTGACGACGCGAACTCCGGTCTGGAGCGCGGCAAGGCGTGGCGCACCGTCGGCCATGCGGCCTCCAGCATCCGCGCGGGAGACACCGTGCTGATTGCTGGTGGCACCTATTCCGAAAAAGTGCGCGTGCGCGTGTCTGGCGACAAGGGACTGCCGATCAAGTTCAAGTCCATGCCGGGAGAGAAAGTCATGTTCGACGGCAACGAAAGACGCCTTGATGCCGCCTGGGTCATCAACGGCAAAACGAACATCGAGCTGGATGGCTTCTACTTCCGGCAGATCGGACTGCAAGGCGGCGGCAACAGCGGGTCGCGCGTGGTGAATGTAAGCCACAGCACCGATGTCAGCATCCGCCGCTGCCTGTGGGATGGATATGGCAAAGGGTACGCGCCGGGCTTTGTCTGTGCGTGGAACAGCGAAAACCTCCGCATCTCGAATTGCGTTATCGCCCGTGGTTTCGACGGCCTCGAAGTCACGACATGCCCGGGCTTTGTCCTCGAGAACAATGTCTTCGTCTGCAACCTCATCCAGACCACCAAACTCGCCACCGTGGCGACTGTGAGGAACAACATCTTCGCCGACAGCATCCCCACCAAGGTCAAAGTGCCGCTGCAACAATACGGCGCCCAGCACGGCATCGAAGATCACAACAACTGCTACTTCCTCCGCGCTCCCGATGAAGAACGCCAGTTCTTCTGGGTGCTCAACTTCGCCGAAGACGGCAAGAGCCCCAGCCACACGCGCATGAGTCTGGCGGACTACGACCGGCGTGTCCGCCCCACGGGATCGATTATCGCCGATCCGCAGTTCCCCGCGATCCAGAAGCTCGATCCCGCCAAGCTCGCCAAGTTCCCCATCGACTCACTCGCCAGTCCCTTCGACTTCCAGGACCTCTTCGCCACGAACCCCGAAGTCGTAAAACGCGGCATGGGCCTACAACCGGCAGCGTTCGCGGACATGATCAAAAGGTAGAACCCGCGCCCCTATGAATACCCGCCGCCAATTCATCGCCACCATGGCCGCATCCGCTGCGGCTTCATCGCCCGTCGGAGCACTCGCCGCAGAAGCGAAAACTGGGCCGAACAGCAGCGCTACGCTCTCGGGAAGGAACGGGCCGGAGTTTGGCTCCGTGAATGCCGTGATTCAGAAGCTCAAAGGCGGACAGGATCTGCCAATGTCGTTTCTGCATCGCGATCAACACGACCTCGCTGCCTGGAAGGCCAAAGGTCGCGCGAAGATGTTGGAACTGTTGCAATACGCGCCCGCGAAGTGCGACCCGAACGCGGAGGTCGTCTCGCGCAAGGACTGCGGCGATTACATCCGCGAGGAGGTGCGCTTCAACACCACGCCAGTGTTTCGCGTGCCCGCGACCGTCTTGATTCCAAAGAAGGCCAAGCTCCCCGCGCCTGCCGTCGTCGCGCTGCATTCACACGGCGGCTACTACATGTGGGGCCGCGAGCGCGAAGTCGAGACCAGCGATGCGATTCATCCAACGCTCCAACAAATGCGCGAACGTGGTTACAGCGGCAACGCCTACGGCATCGAGCTGGTGCGGCGCGGTTACGTGGTCATCGCCATCGACATGTTCTACTGGGGCGAGCGCCGCGTGGTGCTCGACGATGATCCGCCCGAGTGGAAAGCGCGGTCGCTCACGCTCAGCGATGAGCAGGTGAAGGCCTATCACACCCGCTGCAACCGCGATGAGGAAATCATGGCGAAGACCCTGTATTGCGCCGGCGTGAGTTGGGCGGGAATCATCGCGTGGGACGACATCAGCACGGTGGACTACCTCATCACGCGGCCGGATGTGGACCCGAATCGCATCGCCTGCGTCGGGCAAAGCGTAGGCGGCCTGCGCAGCTCGTATCTCGCCGCGCTGGACGATCGCATCAAGGCAGCCGTCGTGAGCAGTTGGATGTGTTCCTTTCCAAATCAACTCGAAGGCCACATCCGCGGCATCGGCTTCACCAAGATCATCCCCGGCATGTATCACCTCATGGATCATCCCGATATCGCCTCCCTCGCGATGCCGAAGCCGCTCATGGTCATCAATGGCTCGCAAGACCGCCTCTTCGAACTCGCCGGCGTCCATGCCGCGCACGAGAAACTCGCCAAGTGCTATGTCAAAGCGGGAGTGCCCGAGCACTTCAAGAGCATCATCGAAGACGCCCCGCATCAATTCAACGCCGAGCGCCAGGCGGACGCGTGGGCGTGGTTTGAGAAGTGGGTTTGATTTAATACACTCGCACCATTCATGACTCATCCCACGACCCCCACGACCATCCGCCATCGCATCATCGGCGTCACCATGCTGATGGCAGCCAGTGCCTTTGGCCAATCGGCTTGCCCGCTGCAACTGTCGTCCACAGGCGTCCCCATTGATGCAGGGCAGTTCCATAGCGATGGTGGCATCCATGTCATGGATTGGAACCTGGATGGACTGCCGGACCTGGTGCTTGGCGACACGGGTTCTTTGGGCTCGTTCACCGTGTATCTCAATGAAGGCACACGGGCTGAACCCAAGTTCAGTCGTGGCGTTTGGTTTCCCTATAACTGCACGGAGACGGCACCCGCCACCATCGAGCACAGCCTCTCACAGGCCTTCTGTGACCTCAATCACGATGGCAAGATGGACCTGCTGCTCTATGAAGGCAGGTTGCGTTATCTGCCCAATCTCGGCACGCAGCAGGCTCCGTTTCTCTGGACGCAGTGGCCGAACAAACCCTGGGGCTTCCCTGGCACGCCAGCCATGTGCCATGAGAACACGCGCTTCCCCGCAGGACCCGAGAGCATGTTCTGGAACAAGGGCGTGTTTCCTCGCCAAGTGTTGACCATGACGGCCTGCGATTGGAACGCCGACGGTCTGCAAGACCTCATCGTTTGTCGCTTCAAGCACGAGGCACCGGGAGTGACACCTGTGCATCCCAACCGCCCGCTGGAGAACTGGACGCCGTGGATCACGCCGAATGCGCCAAAGCCCGATGCCAAAGCTCCCGCAGCGACCCCAGAGTTCCTCGCACCCCTGCGCACAGCACCGGAGCGAGAGCTGGTGTTTTACAATAACGGAGGCACTCGCGAGCAGCCCAGCTTTGACCAAGGCAGCATCATGCTGGACGAGAGCGGAGCCAGCATCGCAGCGCCCAATCCGTTCGCCGCAGACATTGATGGCGATGGCTTGTTGGATGTCGTTGCATGCGAGACGCGGATCCATCGCAACTCCTTCCGCGTGGACTGGCCCACGCGGCCTCATTTGACGTGGTTCCGTCGGCTTGACGCAGAGTCGGCACAGCTCGCTGCGGGACAAGATGTGCTGGATGCTGCTTGCAAACCGATCCTAGCCGGTGTGGCGGCTACTTTTCATGACATGCGAGGCTGTGGCGTGAAGGACCTGCTCATCGTCGATGCCGATACCGGCTCTGTTCGCTGGTATCAAAACCAAGCCAAGTCCGAGAAGCAGCCGATGCAGTTCAGCCCAGCCATCACCTTGGTCGGCAAGGGCATCCTGAGGTTCGAGCGCAGCTACCAGTCCTGCATCGTGGATTGGTTTGGCAAAGGCTCGCAGGACTTGATCCTGTTTGGGGAGAACGATGCGCACTGTAAGTATTCCCTGCGCCGCGCTGCCTTGTATCGGAACACCAGCAAGCCCGGCAGCCCCCACAGCTACCGCATGGAGGGTTACTTCAGCTACAAGGGCGACTCTGCCATGGTGCCCGTGAGCGAAGAAGAGCACCAATACGATCGCTATCGCTGCTCGCTCTGCGTGGTGCCTGGGCAGAAGCAAATCCTCGCTACCGTGGGCAGCAGACTCTTTCTCTTTGATCAACTCAGCGCCGATGGCCTGACTTTCCAACGCATGCGCCCGGTGCCGCTGCCAGGCTCCACGAATCGAATCCGCGGCTGGCAAGACATCGCCATCAGCGGGCCAAAATCAGTGCAGTATGTGAAGCTCATCAACGACCCCAACGGCATGGGCAACTTCAACGATGGCTACCTCAATGTGGACCGCTTGGAGTTGCATGTCGGAGGCAAAAACATCGCCACGCCCGAGAACATCGAGTCCGTGGTCAGCACGAAGGATGAGCCAGGAAAGAAGCCCAACATCCTCCAGCCCATGAACATGCTGCACGAGGGCAATGCCAGCACCAGCACCACGATGAATGCCACCTCCTTCGGCTTCCACCGAGGCGGTGCGGTGATCAAACTCAAGTCCCCTGCGTCCATCGAGCGCATTCGCTTCCTTTTGACCAATCGCCAGACGGAGTGGTATCGCCAGCTCGTCAGCTTCTACTGGCAGGGCAAACTCATGCGTTTGGGTTTTGAGGAGGACGAGATCTACTACCACTACAAGGCCGAAGTCTCCGCCGACGGCCAGACCTGGACCACCGTCAGCGACCGCAGTTGCAACGAGCGCGTCTCCGTCTTCCCCCAAGCCCTCGACTGGGATGCCGATGGCCGCTGGGACCTGCTGGTCGGCATGACGCAGACCAAATACAACTACCCAGCAGCAAAGACCTACACGCTCCTACGCAACACCGGCAGCAACGAGGATCCTATCTTCAACGAAGTTATTCCGCTCTGCGATGAAACAGGCAAACCCATCAGCGTGCAGGCCCAATGGACCGACCAATACGCCATGCATTGCTGCGTGAAACCCATCGACCTCGATAGCGATGGCCAGCGTGATTTGATCATTGAGGGCTTCACTCCTAAGAACGAGTTACTCTATCTCAAGAACGTCTCCACCTCGCTTTTGCAGCCCCGATTCACTAAGCCCGTGAAGCTAGCCACCGCAGCAGGAAGGTTCGAGTTCCCAGGTCGCTATCGATACTTCGACATCGCCGACATGAACGCCGACGGCATCCCCGACCTCATCAACAGCAATGAAGGTCTGCCCACCGTTTTCGCAGGTCTTGCCACCGCCGCACCCGGACGAGTGAGCGATCTGGAATTGCTCTCCATCGAAGCCAAAGCGATCCGCCTGCGCTGGACGAAACCCCAAAACAAGCCTCAACACTGGGAGATCCGCTGGAGCACCGATCCCATCATTACGGAACAAAACTGGGCCCAACTCCCTGTGCAGCAAGGGGACTATGACGCCGCGCAAAAGACCGTGGAAGCTCTCGTGACGCTCCCCACGGACGCAGCGCTGCACTTTGCCTTACGATCCTTTAACGCCGTTGGCCAAGGCTCCGCTGTGTCCGAGACCGTCTCCATGGCAGCCCCATCCCAGATTACCCTGCGCAACGGTCCTGCCGACGGCTCTTGCTTGCCCGAATATGCGGGCTTCACCGTCGCCACCCTGGATGCTGCCAAGCCAGGCGAAGCCATCGCCAGCCAACAAACCTTCGAGGTCCGCACCTGCGAAGCGAGCTGGGGCGGCAAGCCCAAGACCAACGAAAAGATGGCGCTCATTCGCATCGCCGCCCTGCCAGACAAGCCTGTGAAACGGGCCATCCTGCGACTCTGCGTGAACACCGAGCCACTCGCCATGGCACCGGACATGGTAGATCGCATCTCCTGCAATCTCCTCCCCCCCAAGCAATGGAGCAGCGCAGTCAGCTGGCAAGCACGCCAGCCTGGCCAAGCTTGGGAATGCCCCCACGCCGAGCGCGGCACCCTCGTCTCGTTCGCCAAACATCGCTTCACCGTCGAGGCTGCCCCGTGGCTGGAGTGGGACATCACCTCAGCCATCAACCACGACACGAGCACTGGAGGTGCGGTCGATCTCTTGCTGCGTTCTGAGTTCATGGGCCACTACACTTCCCTCGTTGGCTTCAAGTTCTTCGGCCCCGAGTGGAAGGAACTGCGCCGCAGACCCCAGGTGCGGTTGGAGTATTGAGACCAACACGGGTCAGCTACGAGTCAGCTACTACTCAGCGCACGAGGACAATGAAGGGGTTACACCACTGAATCGATCGTTACGTCGATCTGTCTTGCGTTATCTGAAGCGCTCGGGTCCGATTGCCGAAATGAATCTAATCCTGACTGGTATCTCTGCACGCGGAGTCCTTCTGTTTGTCGTCGTCGACATGTTTGGTGTTGGCTTCAGCGCTTTGTGGACAATGATCGCGCCACTCGGCGGACTCCACGCCGCGCCGCTCACGATCTTTACCACACTCATGAAACACACCGCCACACTCGTCACCATCCTGTTCCTGACCTTCTGTATCTCTGCGCCCCTCTCCGCAGCGCCGATCGTGAAGGACGGCAAGGCGGCGGCCGAAATCGTTATCCCGAAGGATGCTAATCCGATTGTGATAGCGGCCGCAACGGAGTTTCAGAGCATCATTGCCAAGATGTCGGGCGCTCAACTCGAGTTCGTCAGCGAACCAACCGGCAAGGTTAAGACCAAGGTCTGGTTCGGTGAAAACGAGATGACGGAGAAGATCGGGATGGACCTCAAAGAGGTCAAATACGACGGATACAAGATCATCGTCCAAGGCGAAGACGTCATCGCTGCAGGAGTCGATATCGAATGGTATAAACACTACGGACTCAGCGAGGACACTCTCTATAGAGTCGAAGACAAATGGCTGAAGCACACCGGCGGGCATAAGTGGCGCTCGCCAATGTTCATGGAGGGTCTCCACAACCAGTGCCGCGAAAAGGATGTGTCGCGCAGCCTTGGATTTCACGATGGCATTGATTCCACTGGCACTCTATTCGCCGCCTATGCGCTGCTCGAACAACTCGGCTTCCGCTGGTATATGCCCTTCGCCGAGATCGGGCAGGTCATCCCCGAAAGGAAGGACATTTCCGTTGCCGATCAGGACATCAAAAGCGAGCCGGCCTTCCGCTACCGCAACTGGAGCCACTGGCGTGGCTGCCGCGATGAATCCATGTGGTTTAAATCGCTTGGCGGCGGAATGAGCGAGTTCATCTTCTTTTATCATGCCGCAGGGCGTATCCTCGACGGCAAAGAAGACCCCGAGTGTGCAGGAAAGGTCAACGGCCAGACCGATTTCCGCGCGCCGAAGCTCTCCGGCGAAAAGTTCCGCTCAACTTTCCTGCAGTATCTGGAGTCCGCCAATACCTTCTATCCGAAGCTGCTCCCGTATGTCAGCTTCAACCAGCCGGACGGATGGAGCACCATCGACGACGAGGACGTCGCCAACGGATGGGACAAACTGAAAGAGCGCGGCGATGCCGGTCGCTACAGCGACTACGCTTGGGATTTCAATGCGAACATGCTCGAGCGCTATAACAAGAAGTATCCCGGCAACCAACAGCGCAAAGCCTTCTACGCCTACTCCGGCACGGTGGGCGTTCCAAGCCAGCTCAATGGCAAGTTCATCCCGGATGATATGACCTGCGTGTTCGCGAACACCACGGCCTATGACCACCTGAATCCTGAGTTTACCGGTGTCATGAAGGAGTGGTTCAAATGCGTCAAAGGGCCGGAACAGTTCATCTATTACGACTACCTCTATGACCGCGGCCCCCACCGTAACTATCCGCCGACCCCGTATATCTTCACAGAGAACCTGAAGCAGCTCTTCAAGAACATCACGCCCGACAAGTGCCAGGGATTCCTTCTCGAATACGACGCCCCCTTTGGCGACAGGACAAAACCCGAAAACCACAACACCAACATAGGCTGCCCGGCACAGACGCACCTCATGATGTATCTCTACTCGAAGCTCATGTGGAATCCGAAGGTGGATGTGGACAAGCTGTTGGCCGAATACTACACGCTCTACTACGGCCCATCAGCGGAAGAGATGAAGGAGCTAGATAAGTTCGGCGAGGAAATATGGATGAGGAAAGCGCCGCGCCGCGTGACGGCATCCTCAGGAAACTTCAAGGAGGAAGACGTGACGAAGCTCTTCGACATCTTCGGCAAGGCCCGCGCAAAAGCCGAGGCTGGCAGCATTTATGCGAAGAGGCTCGACCGCCTCGCCTATGAGATGGAGCCCCTCAAAAAGCTGTTCGTAAACCTGCATCGCAAAGGTCCGACCATCCAAGCCGGACGCTTCGCTGAAGACACCAAGTGCGACGGCGATTTTTCCAAAGCCTTCTGGAAGGGCGTGCCATCCTATCCGCTGAAGGACATGTTTACCAGCGTTAAGCCCGATCATGTCTCCACCACCGTTGCGTTCCGCGCCACGCCGAGCGCCCTCTACATCGCCATCGAGAGCCGCGAGCCAAAGATGGACCGCCTCCATGACCGCACCAAGGCGCGCGACGACTCAGGCATATGGGCCGATGATTTTGTGGAGATACGGTTGGAGACTCCAAGCGGGCGCATGCCTGTCATCAACATCAACCCAGCTGGCACCATCTTCGACCAGGACACTACGGATCCAAACGTGGCCAACCTGCCGGCGTTCTACAGCGTTAGCGATTACGCCGTGAAGAAATACCCCGACAAGTGGTGCATCGAAATCCGAATTGATTACACTTCGCTCGGGGCGCTTATCCCCAATGTCTCGGCGCCGTGGGGCATGCAGATCTCGCATCAGCGACTCGCCGGAGACAAGCCCGAGTTCTACCAGCTTTCGCCGACAGGCAAGGCGTTCAACAAGAACTTCGAGATGATGGCAAACATCACAACGAACAAACGATAGGTGAACCATACGTTGATGCTCATCACCATGAAACCCACCCGCATCCTCACCACCCGGCTGCTTGCGCTGGCGGTGCGTGTATGGAAGAAATAAACACCTGGTCCGGCAGGCAAGGAACGAAAGAGTGCGCTGCCAAATCGCTCGGTCAGAGGATCTCCCAATGAAAATAAGCGGGGCTGTTTTACCCGCTGAGTTTTTTCGATGTCACTCACTACGAACCGTTTAGCAAGGCATGGAAGAACACCGATTCAAGTTAGTTCCCCAGTGAAAGCCGATGAGCATATTTGACGGGCAAGCCAGCGTCCACAATCGCCTGTTGTGCGGCAGCGATGTCATATGGCATCCTGCGCCACCACACATCTGCTTCGTTACGGCGATACACCACATAGCAGGCCCGCTCGTCCTTGTCTCGGGGCTGGCCCACTGATCCCACGTTCACCACCTGTTTGCGTCCGGTGCGGATGCTTTCAAGACTGGTGATGTCGAGTGCTTTATCCGCGCCTTCCACAAACATCTTGGGCTGATGCGAATGCCCGATGAAGCACAACTCCTTTTGCTGATGGACAAAATGCAGCGCAGCAGAAGCCGGTTCAAGCACATAGCCCCATTTCTCGGGTTGATGCAGCGAGGCGTGAACCCCCTCGTAATCTGCCTGCCATGTCAGGGGCAACGACCCCAGCCAGGCTCGCTGTTCGGCACTGAGCACTCGGCGTGTCCAACGAATGGTTTGTTTAACCTCCTCACTCGGCCCCTCTGGATCTTCCTCGGCAGTAACGTAGGCATCATGATTGCCCTGGATGACGACTTGAAAATGCTTTGCCCGCAGCAGTTCTATGCATTCGGACGGTTGTGCGCCATAACCAACGATGTCTCCCAGACACACTCTCTCTTGGATGCCCAGTTGTTCGATGTCGGCGATGACCGCCTGCAAGGCGGGCAGGTTCCCATGGATGTCACTGATGATGGCAACGGGGTCGTTCATGATTCGACAGCCTCCATCAAAGCATCCAGCCGTTCCTCGATCTCGCCCGCCAGCGCATCCAGCAGCTCGTGCTGTTCTTCCTGCGTGAGTGTTGGCAGGACATGATCAAGCAGGGTTGTGGTGGAACGGATGAACTCGCGGGCGTTTCGTTTCATGGCAGTTGAAACGTCTCTACATTCGGGGGGTAAGACATTTACAGGGGGATGCGGCATTTTATTCGCCAGAAACCGTTCTGGGCTGCCCCGCCCGCAGCACATCCAGCGTATAGCCAGCGCCATTGTCGAAGGGCTTCACCTCGGCTGTGACCTGAACGACGGGATAACGAATGGTATTCAACCCATATAGCCGGTTGGCGGCGGCGAAGATTTCGCATTCCACGATGCCGGTGCGGTCGCAGATGGAGATGAACTTCATGGGCTGGCCGTTGTGCTGCAGGTGTGACCGGCTGACAATGATGAGGCCACAGACGGTGACACGCTGGCCGTGGTAGCGGTGCAAATCGGCGATGGGGCAGTAGGTGTCCCAAGCGACCTGGGGATGACAGTCGAGGGGATGGCCGCTGATGGTGTAGCCAAAGAGTTCTATCTCATCGTGGAGCTTTTGCCACAGAGTCGGTTCCTCGCGGAAGGCGGCGCGAATGTCGTCTTCGCGGGCATCACGAAACAGCCAGTCTGCTCCGGCACTCATATCACGCGAACAATGCATACAACGCCAGAACTGCTCCGTGCGACCGCCGCCCAGTGAATCAAACGCACCGGCCCGGATGAAGTTCAATGCCTCCGTGCCTTCGGGACGCACACGCTCACTAAAATCCCGGATACTGGTAAAGGGAGCACGAGCGATTTCAGTGCGCCAACGAGTGAGGGTCGTTTCACCAAGGTCTTTGATGACCCGTAATGGTAGGCGTATCGCTTTGCCCAAGGGCGCTGCAGGCAAAGCTCAGCGGGATGCGGTGGGTCTCGATCATTCATGGCGTACGACGGTGGAGGAGCCTCAGCGTCCGCCGCGTGCGGATTGTGATTTCGGACTGGCTTTCAACTGGCGGATGCCACGGTCTTCCCGCAGATCTTTGGACTGCTTGAAGTTGTTATCGTGTTTGCGGGGCCGTTTGGCGGTCTCACTGTGGTTGGCACCGAGCTTGCGCGGGAGTGGCTTGGCGGTGGCTTCAGGGGCGGTGTCTTTGGTGGATGTGGTCTTCGTTTTCATGGTAGGGTCAGGTTAGCGGATGGTTGCTCGGTAGACTTCTCGGGTTTTGGTGATTGTCGGGCGGATCATGTGCTCCATGCATCAGGCAAAACGGCGACACAGGCATGACGCCAATAACCGCGCAGCGTTCGCTAGCATATGGGGTGAACAACCCATTTCATGCCCTGAGATGCTGCGTTTAACTGTGGAAAGGAAATCACCACACCAACGCCATGAACACGCTCAAAACCATTCTCGTTGCCGTGGACTTCTCCACGGGATCACGCACCGCGCTCGAACAGGCGGCACGCATTGCGGGCCTCAACGGCGCGAAACTGCAGGTGTTGCATGTCGTGGATACTGCCGCCGTCGCGGCGCTGGCGGACAGCCGTGAAGAAAACTATGAAACCCATGCGAAGCTGGCGACCAAGGGAGCCAGCACTGCGTTGACGCGCTGGATGGCGCAGTCCACCGCTCCAGGAGATTACGAGGTCACCATTGCGATTGGCAATCCCCTGCATGAAATTCTTGAGCATGCCCGCACTCTGAAGGCGGATTTGCTCGTCGCCGGGATCGCTGGAGCTGGGCAGATGCCCGCGGGTGCCGGGTCCATCTCCAGCAAACTGGCGCGCAAGGTGCACATACCCGTGCTGCTGGTGCGGACCAATCATCCGCAGGCGTTTCGGAAGATCGTCGCCTGCATTGATTTCTCCCTGACCTCGCGTGAGGTGGTGGAGCAGGCACGGCGTATCGCCAGCAAGGATGGTTCGCTGGTGGACTTTCTGCATGTGTGGCAGGAACCCTGGGCGGCCATTTCCTACCCGACTCCCTTTGCGGACACGGGCGTGCCGGCGGCAATCCCCACGCCCGAAGAGCGCGACGCCTACATTCAGGAACTCCGCAAAGAACTGCATGAGTTCGTGCACGATGCCGCGCAGGGCATGAATGCCGCCGAAGTGCTCCACGAATCGTTCAGCCACGGCAATGGCATCGTGGCACATGCGCAGGAGTCCCAAGCGGACTTGATCATCGTCGGTGGCAAGGGGCGCACGAATCTGCGCTACGTCCTGCTAGGATCGACGGCAGAGCGGTTGCTGACGCGGCTGCCCTGTTCGCTGCTTGTGGTGAAACTCTCTGTGGAAAACCTATAATCATGAAAACCATCGTTGCCTTGGTCGATCTCTCCGACCTCACCTTCAAAGTCCTCAAGCAGGCGCATGCGCTTGGCACCGCTTTCAAGAGCGAGGTAATCATCCTGCATGTGGTGGCGAAGGAACCTGTCGTCGTTGATGTCGGCCTGATCTCACCCGTGATCATGCAGGAGCCCACACCGGCAGCAGTTCAGCAGCATTACGCGCGGCTTCTGGAAATGCGCGACTCTCTGATCAAGTTCGGTGTGCGTGCCTCCGTCCAGCAACTGGAAGGTGCCAGCGTGGACACGGTGCTCGCAGAGACCCGAAGACAGAATGCTGATCTGATCATTCTCGGATCGCATCACCACAGCACGATTTACAATCTGCTCGTTGGCAGCGTCACGAG
>JBIKYB010000303.1:0-6032 GCA_044355475.1 Prosthecobacter sp. | reverse complement strand
TGCAAGAAAAGAGATCACTCACATGAGCGCTCCTGCTTCTCCCCGCTTCATCCGTTGGTTCGCTGACATTTCCATTGGCGACATTCCTCTCGTCGGCGGCAAGAATGCCTCGCTGGGCGAGATGTTCCATGAACTGAGCGCCCAAGGCGTGAAGGTGCCCGATGGCTTTGCCGTCACGGCGGAGGGCTACCGGCATTTCTTGACCAGCACGGGGCTGGATGCGCGTATCAAGCAGATCCTCGGCGGCCTTGATACGACGGACATGGACAATCTCCAGCAGCGCGGCAGTGAGGTGCGTCAGGCCATTCTGGCTACGGCCATGCCGAAGGATTTGGAAGACGAGACGATCGAAGCCTATGCGAAACTCAGCGGTGGACAGACTATGCCGCTCGATGTTGCCGTGCGCAGCAGCGCCACGGCGGAAGATCTGCCGGATGCCAGCTTCGCGGGGCAGCAGGAGACTTATCTCAATGTGCAGGGCAATGCATCGCTGCTGGAGCACTGTCGCCGTTCGTTTGCCTCGCTGTTCACCGACCGCGCCATCTCGTATCGCGTGGACCAGGGCTTTGAGCACACCGCCATCGCGCTGTCCATCGGCGTGCAGCGTATGGTGCGGTCGGATCTCGGCTCGGCGGGCGTCATGTTCACCATCGACACCGAGACCGGCTTCCGCGATGCGGTGCTCATCAATGCCGCGTATGGCCTGGGCGAGAACGTCGTGCTCGGCTCAGTGAACCCGGATGAGTATTATGTTTTCAAGCCGACGCTGAAGCTGGGTTTCAAACCGGTGTTGCAGAAGCGCGTCGGCTCGAAGGAGTTCAAGCTTATCTACGACACCGGTGGCAGCCGCATGGTGAAAAACGTGCCCGTTTCTCCCGGAGATCGCGCCCGCTTTGCCCTCAGTGATGACGATATCCTGCAGCTCGCACGATGGGCCTGCATCATCGAGGATCATTACACCGCCAAGCGCGGACACCCGATGCCGATGGACATTGAGTGGGCCAAAGATGGTCGCACGGGTGAGCTATTCATTGTTCAAGCGCGGCCCGAAACCGTGCAGGCGCAGAAGGACCGCGATGTCATCCAGACCTTCAAGCTCAAGGAACGCGGCAAGGTGCTCATCACCGGCCGCAGCGTCGGCGAGAAGATCGCCAGCGGCCCGGTGCGCGTGGTGAAGAGCGTGGAGTTCCTGCGCGAGTTTCGCAAAGGCGATATCCTTGTGGCCGACAAGACCGACCCCGACTGGGAGCCGGTGATGAAGAAAGCAGCAGCCATTGTCACCAATCGCGGTGGTCGCACCTGCCATGCCGCCATTGTCAGCCGCGAACTCGGCGTGCCCGCCATCGTTGGTACCGAACACGGCACGGAGGTGCTCAAGGAAGGCCAGTTCGTCACCATCTCCTGCGCGGAAGGCGACACCGGCATCGTCTATGACGGCAAGCTCGCCTTCGATGTGGCGCAGACCAACATCAAAGACCTGCAACGCCCGCGCACCAAGGTGATGCTCAACCTCGCCAATCCCGAGGAAGCCTTCGCGCTGTCCTTCCTGCCAAACGACGGCGTTGGCCTCGCGCGCATGGAGTTCATCATCAACACCTACATCAAGGTGCATCCGCTCGCGTTGCTCGACTTCGACAAGCTCGCGGATCAAGCCGCGAAAGCCGAGATCGAGAAGCTCACCAGCGGCTACACGGACAAGCCGCAGTTCTTTGTCGATCGTCTCGCGCAAGGCGTCGCCATGCTTGCCGCTGCCTTTTATCCGAAGGATGTCATTTTGCGTCTCAGCGACTTCAAATCCAACGAGTATGCAAACCTCATCGGCGGCAAAGCCTATGAGCCCGTCGAAGAGAATCCCATGATCGGCTTCCGTGGCGCCTCTCGCTACTACCACCCACGATATCAGGCTGGTTTCGCGCTCGAATGCCAGGCCGTGCGCCGCGTGCGCGAAGAGATGGGACTCACGAATCTTAAAGTGATGATTCCCTTCTGCCGCACCATCGAGGAAGGTCAGCGCGTGCAGGCCGAAATGGAGAAGCACGGCCTCAAGCGCGGCGTCAACGGCCTAGAGATCTATGTCATGTGCGAGATCCCGAGCAACGTCATCCTCGCCGCTGAGTTCGCCGAGATCTTCGATGGCTTCAGCATCGGCTCGAATGATCTCACCCAGCTCATCCTTGGTGTCGATCGCGACAGCGAAATCGTCGCGCCCATCTTCAACGAACGGAACGCGGCGGTGAAGTCCATGATCGCTCAAGTCATCAAGGTCTGCCGCGAGAAGCACCGCAAGATCGGCATCTGCGGCCAGGCCCCGAGCGACTACCCTGAGTTTGCCCAGTTCCTCGTCGAGCAGGGCATCGACAGCATCTCGCTGAATCCCGACACCGTGCTCAAGACGAGTCTTGCGATCCTGGAGAAGGAGCGGGCGTTGGGCGCAGTTCCGTGATGTCCCACCATCACGCCTCTGATGGATGTATGATGCTGCACGCGCGCAAGATAGGTCATAACAAGGCAAAGAGTCGATGAAGAGATCATCCATGCTGAGGCCGTTCACATATCAATCGCGCCTTTGCCCTTGTCTGTCGGACCTCACAAGATACATTCAGCATTAACCACGCTAGGACGAGTCACTGCGCTCTTATTCGGCCAATTCCACCACTATGGCCTCTGCCGATGCTCAAACACCTCGTGCCAACTGGCGGCAGGACGGTAACCTGCCGATCCTCGAACTTGCAGGAAATTGGCAGCGTGGAGGCACATCGGTTGTTATCACGGGCATTGCGCCGGATCATCCCGTTGCAAGATACGAGACCGCTGCGCTAGGCGCTTTCGACTCTACATTGCCAGCGTTCCTGCTAGCCCACCTGCGCAGCTACGCGAATGTCAGCGGGGAAATTCCATCTCTGGAAGGGCTTCCTGCCAATCTCCGCGGCCTGCTGGAACTGGCGCTGGCGGTGCCGGAGGAGATCGTGGAAAATGGTGCTGCCACCAAAGTGCCATTCACCATCAGGCTGGTAAAGCTCTCGCTGGAGGCATGGGAGAGCACGGTCGATGTGGTCGAGTTCGTGGGGCAATGCTCGCTTTCGGTTGGCAGGTTTCTCACCGGACGCGCCCGTTTCCGTACCGCTGACCTGTGGCTCTCGGTGCAGGAGTGCGGCATAGAGGCGCTGCCGATCGTCACGCTCATCAGTTTCCTCATCGGTATGATCCTGGCCTTTGTCGGCAATGCGCAGCTCACGAATTTCGGCGCGAACTTGCTCGTCGCCGACCTCGTTTCGATCGCGATGGTGCGGGAAATGGGCGTGGTGATGACGGCGATTATCATGAGCGGCCGCACCGGCGCGGCGTTTGCGGCGCATATCGGCAGCATGAAATCGAATGAGGAAATCGACGCGCTGCGGACCTCTGGCTTCGATCCCTTCGACTTCCTCGTGCTGCCAAGGCTGCTGGCGCTGGTGGTCATGATGCCGGTGCTCACGGTTTATTCGAACATCGTCGGCATCCTAGGCGGCATGATGGTGGGCTCGTTTGTGGGCATTCCGGCAGTGCTGTTCTGGAATGAGACGCTGCTCTCGATCACCATCACCACCTCGTCACTCGGCATCATCAAGAGCGTCTTTTTCGGTGCCGCTATCGCCATCAGCGGCTGCATGCAGGGCATGCGTGCCGGCAGATCCTCAGCCGCCGTAGGCGAGGCCACGACCCATGCGATCGTCGCCGCGATCACCTGGGTCGTGGTGCTCGACTCCGCCTTCGCTGCCGTCTTTACCATTCTCGAAATCTGAACATGCCAGCCAAAATCAACGTTCACGACCTCACCTTGGCCTATGGGCCCACGGTGATCATGCGTGGCCTCGAGTTTGAGGTGAAGGACAAGGAGATCTTCGTCATCATGGGCGGCAGCGGTTGCGGCAAGAGTACGCTGTTGAAGCATCTCGTCGGTCTCATGGAGCCCGCAAAGGGGCGCATCCTTTACGACGGCGAAGACTTCACTGCGGCACCCAGCGAGGAGCGTGGGAAGTTCATCCATCGCTTCGGCGTGATGTATCAGTGGGGCGCACTGTGGTCGTCGCTAACCCTCGGGGAGAATATCGCAATGCTCATCGAGGAAGCGGGCAAACTGCCACCGAAGACTGTGCGCGACCTCGTCGCCTACAAGCTCGCGCTCGTCGGACTCGCAGGTTACGAGGACTACTACCCGGCACAGTTGAGTGGCGGCATGAAGAAGCGTGCTGGCATCGCCCGCGCCATGGCGCTTGATCCCGACATCCTGTTTCTCGACGAACCCAGTGGCGGACTCGATCCGCTCAGTTCAAAGCGGCTAGACGACCTCATCTTCCGCCTGCGGGAAACCCAGGGCTGCACGATTGTCATCGTCACGCATGAGCTAGCGAGTATCTTTGACGTTGCAGACACCGCGTTGTTCCTTGATCCTGCCACGCACATGCAAGGTGCCCTTGGCAATCCGAAGCACTTGCGTGACCATTCCGACAACCCTGCGGTGCGCCTCTTCCTGAATCGCGGCCTGTCTCCCAACTCCCCGTCATGAGCAAAAAAGCCAGCCCCACCCTCATTGGCCTGTTTACGCTCGGCGGCCTGCTGCTCGCCGGAACGGCGCTGGTGCTGCTGGGTGCCGGGAAGTTCTTTGAAAAGACCGCTAACATCATCCTCTACTTCGACAAGAGTGCCGACGGATTGCTGGTCGGGTCGGAGGTGCGATTCGGCGGTGTGCGCATCGGACGGGTGAGTTCGATCAACGTCCTGGTCGACCCCAAGGAGAACCGTAAGATTATCCCAATCGTTGTCGAAATTTCCTCTCGGCAGCTCGCCGCAGCGGGGGCGATCACCGGAGGAGGTATTGATTTCACCACTGAGGCAGGCGTGCAGAACGCGGTAGCCAGCGGCCTGCGGGCTCGCATGAAGCAGATGAGCTTTGTGACCGGCCAGATGGACATCGAGTTCGATATCGCTCCCAACGAGACGGGGCTAGTTTTTGATCCCCCTATTAAACCTCCTTATCCCGTAGTGCCCACCGTCGGCACGGAACTCGATGCGCTCATGCAGAGCATCAGTGATGGTTTAAAGAAGATCAATAGCATCGATTTTGCCGGCTTGATTTCCGATCTGCGTGGCACGCTGACGAGCGCGAAGACGCAGATCGAGGCCATGCGGATGAAGGAGATCAATGACAACCTCGCGACCATCACCGCCGATGTGAAAAAGCTAACGGGCAGCGAGAAGCTGGGCACGGCCATCGACAATCTTGATGTCACACTCGCGAATTTGAATGCCTTCACCGCCAAGGCCAGCAAAGGCATCGCTCCCGTGCTCGCCGACCTTGAGAAGGCCGTTCAGCAGGCCTCTACAGCTTTCACCCAGCTCGAAACCGCCTCCGCAGACATCTCGAAGGCCACCAATCCGCGTGCACCAGTGCTCATGCGCCTGCAGCAAGTGCTTGAAGAGGCCGAGCACGCCGCCCGTGCCGTCAAGGAGTTGGCCAACGACCTCAAGCGCAACCCGAACTCCATCCTCAGCGGTAAGGAAAAGAAGCCATGAGAACCGCTGTCCTCCTGCCCGCGCTGCTGCTCTGCGGCTGCGGCCTTGTCCTCCCCGTCAAAGACAAGGCGGTGCATCATTTGCTTGAGTCCGTGGCACCCGACCGGCGTCTGGCGGCCGTAACCCCCGCCATCGCGGTTAGCCGCGCCGCGCTGCCCGATTACCTCGACAGCGAACAGCTCGTCACCCGCCGCGACGGCGTGCTCGTCACCAGCGATCTCGATCTTTGGGCCGAACCCTTCGACGTCGCCGTCTCGCGTGTGGTCGCGGGGAATATCAGCCGCCTCACCGGCTCCACGAACATCCTGCCGGTCGAACGCTTTGCCACTCTCGAATACACGGACTTGCTGGAGCTTCGCATCACCCAGTTCGAGCCCGACGCCGCCAACACTTTGGTGTTCCAAGGCGCCTGGAAACTGCAGCCCGTGACCGGCAAAGATGTCAAAAGTCATTTCTTCCGCATCGCCCTCCCAATGCCC
>JBIKYB010000442.1:0-3714 GCA_044355475.1 Prosthecobacter sp. | reverse complement strand
GGACAACAAAGGACACATGAAGCGGCTGTTCAAACTGAGCCGCAAAAACGCCAAAGGGGTGATGGTGACGGATGCGGACTTCTCCTGCCAAATCTCCTATGGCGGGCATCGTGAACGGTTTCAGCTTCACACGGCAAGCAAGGCTGAGGCCGCAAGCAAGGCCGCTGCCATCTACAAGGATTTGGTGGGGAAGGGCTGGGAGGCGACAAGGGCTATCCACAAGCCCAAAGCCGCGCCCAAGGTGGAGACGCTGCCGCCTGCGACGGTGGGGAGCTTGATCAAGGCCAGCAAGCGTCTGTCCAAAGCCCGCGCTGAGAGCTTGGATGCCTACGCGAAGGCACTGCGCAGGATCACCGCTGGTGTCCTGGGGATTGCAGACGGGAAGAAGTTCGACGCCATTGGTGATGGTCGGAAGGCATGGCTGGAGAAGATCGACAGCAAGCCCCTCGCCGCTCTGACTCCCAAGGCGGTGACAGAGTGGAAGATTCGGTTCATGAAGTCCGCCCGCACTCCTGAGGAAAGGAATCGCGCTGCGGTGACGGTGAACTCGCTGATTAGAAACGCGAAGGCGCTGCTCTCAGTGCGGAAGAAGAACAATGTCCGCCCGCTAGTTGAGCAGGAGATGCAGCTACCCTCTCCTTTGTTTTTCGATGGGGTAGTCGATGAGGATGTGCCGGACATGCGCTACGAGTCCACCGTTGACGCGAAGAGCATTCTTCGTGCTGCTCAAAGCGAACTGGCGATGCAGAAACCGGAGGCGTTCAAGCTCCTGCTCCTGACTCTCAACTGCGGACTGCGGAGAAGCGAAGCCGATGCGCTGTTATGGAGCCAGTTCAACTTTCAAAAGCGGGTGCTGGTGATTGCGGATAACGATTATCGACGGCTCAAGAGTAAGGGGAGTGCTGGCAGCATCGACCTGGAGCCGGGGCTGTGCGCCCTGTTTCAAGGATTTATGGCAAAAGCAAAAAGTCCTTTCGTGCTGGAGGCGTTCAGGCAAAGCCGCATTCCATCTGCGCATGATCGTAAGAGCCGGGGTTATCGCTGCGAGCGGACACACCAGTGCTTGCTTGCATGGCTGCGGAAGCAGGGGGTAAAGGGCATCCGTCCCATGCACACGATGCGAAAAGAGATTGGCAGCATCATTGCGAGCCGGGACGGCATCTGGAAGGCATCGCGCTACTTGAGGCATTCGAGCATTGTCATCACTGACAAGCTATATGCGGACAAGAAAGAGCCGGTCACTGCGGGCTTGGAGGATGATGACATTGCTCCTGTCGCTGACAACGTGGTCGCTGCTGACTTCGGGGCCGGATCAGTGGCGGGTGCTGATGCGGTGGTCGATGTGAAGGGAAAGACCAAACGGCGCAAGGTGCGCTGAGACGGGAGCGGTGGCGGTAGTTTTTGAAAATCTGCTGTCACACTGTCACGACTAGGAGCGCAGAAAAGCGCATGACGAAACAGGAGGGGAGGGACACCATTTACCGTATGGCGAAAAAGCGAAAGAACCGTGCGAAAGCTGCAACCGACAAAGATCACCTTAGCGAAGGGACATCGTCTTTGATTTCTTGGATGTTTAGCGTGCTTGGCTGGCAACCTGCGAGTGTGTCCGCCGAATGGATCGAGCGGCTTCCGCATCCTTCATTTGCCGCCTTTGTGGTCGAAGAGATGCTTGGCAAAAACTCTGCGCTATGGGGTTTTCCACCTTGTCCAAAAGCAATTCTAGATGATGGGCCAGAAATTCGCGGGCCAGAATGGGACGCTGCCGTGCAACGACTTTGGGATTTACAGGCCAAGCTCCACACGGAGCCTCGTCACCTACTTCTAAAGGCTTTTTGGTCACGATGGCAATGTCTCAGAACGGTGATGAGCTGGCAGGATTCCTCTATGATTCCTGATATGGACTGGCCTTCGATGCCGCTGCAAATCGAAACTGGTGCCGCTGCTCTCAATGCCTACTTGGGCGGGGATATTGACTTCTTTAGAGACATCGTCCGCATGATGGAGAATGAGACGGGAGAAAACAGAACCTCGAACTGGATAAAGGGTATTGCGGTTATCGAGATCGCCTTTGATTTATTCAAACCGGAGGCGGGGAATCCGAGTAAAGAGCAGGTTCAGCAGACTGCTGAAAAGTCGGGGATTCAAGTCGCTGACTGGTCATCCATGTTTAAAGATTGTTGTCTAGATTTTTTGAAGTATGAGACTGAGCCACGAGGGCGTCGGAAGAAGAAATAATTGTCCGGTTTTCGGCGGGATGACCGCTGGTTATTAAAACCTCATGTTCCGCTGAAAACTCAGCGGCATGGCTAAGACCACACAAGACACAGCATCGGTTCAAGGTCTCATCGACCGCGAAAAACTGGCAGCACGTTTTTGCTGCTCCATCGAAACAATCAAGCGCATGGAGAAGCGCGGCTCGCTCAAGCGAGTCCAGCTCTGTGAGCGCATGGTGAGATACCGCCTGTCAGACGTTCTCAAACTGGAGGGCGTGGCATAAACTGATGAAGCTCTCCATTGATGAGGCCAAAGCGCGGTTGTCGATGCCGCATTTGTTCAGGATGCTGAACGTCCCCGGCGTGGTGCCAGAGCGTGATGGCAGCACGTTCGGCTGTCCCTTCGCGGATCGCCACAAGCACGGCGATTCCAGACCGTCTTTCAACTTTCACTCACGCCTGAGCAGATTTCGCTGCTTTGGGTGCGGGGCTGCGGGTGACGGGCCGGATTTCGTCGCTGAGTGGTTGGGCATCCCTGCTGATGAGGCGGTGAAAAAGTTCATCGAACTGGCAGGTGGCGAGATTCATTTTTCGCCGGCGACAGGTGCGCGAGCGCAACGAATCCAGTCCGCTCCCCTGACTGATGAATGGGGTGATTTCAGCGTAAAAAAGGAGAAGCGGAAAGGATGGCCGCAGTTCCATCACGGTGCTGATGCGGCCATTGCCGCGCTTGCAACCCTGCGAGGTTTCAGCGTGGATTGTCTGCGAGATATGCAGCGCATGGGCTGGCTGCGGTTCTGCGAGCTGGCAGGACAACGAGCATGGGTGCTGCGGTCGCTATGCGGACGTGTGGCGCAAGCACGGCGTCTGGACGGTGGCATGTGGCATCGGGATAAGCATAACTTCAAATCGTGGTCGCTGCCTGGCTCCTGCCAGGTAGCGCCGCTGGGCATGGAGACAATCACGCCATCGGTGTCTGTTGTCGGCATCGCGGAGGGCGGGCCAGACTTCGTTTCGCTGTTTCAACTGCTCTGTGAGCAGGAGCGCATGGACTGCGGCTTGCTGGGCTTTTTGGGTGCATCGGTTCGCATCGCCGCGCCCGTGGTCGAACAGCTTCGACAACGGCGGGTGCGAGTCTTTGCCCACGCTGATGAGGCGGGCCGACGTGCTGCCGCCGAATGGGCCGCACAACTCACTGACGCGGGCTGCGAGGTCGATGCCTTCGACTTCGGGCCGTTTGGAGTGAAGGACGCGAATGATTTCCTGAAACTGCCGCTGGAGCAAAGAGACGTGGAGGTGATGCCATGAAAGCTACGCCACCCCCAACATCCAAGCGCAAGGCCGCGCCCGTGTTTGACCCGTCAAAAACGGCTGAGGCCAAGGCGGTGCAGAAGAAGCGCGGTAAAGCCGCTGCGGCCACATCCAAGCCGATAGCGGGTAAGACTGCCGAGCTGCAAACCAGCACATCGGACACGGATTACGACGCGGTGAAAATCCCTTT
>JBIKYB010000141.1:0-12902 GCA_044355475.1 Prosthecobacter sp. | reverse complement strand
GTCTTCGAGGCTTTCTTTCATCAGTCGTGGCTCCATCGGCCACGGTGTCCTCTTTTATGAGGCATCGACTCTACCCTGCTACCCCGGTCTCTCCCCTCTCGGTGTCCTTTTCTATGAGGCACTGCGCCAAACAGATAGAGGTGAATTTTCGCTTGCCAGTGTATCAGTTGTGCTGTTACACTAAGAACACTCAGCCCATGCTGCCCTTTTCCATCCAGCTCCAAGACGGCACGCCCGTATCCGACCAGATCCTTCTGGCCGTGCGCAAGGCGCTACTCACGGGCCAGATGAAGGCGGGCGATACCTTTCCGAGCGTGCGCACGCTGAGCCAGGAGCTGAAAATCAGCCCCACCACGGCGCACAAGGTCGTACTGCTGCTGAAAGACGCCGGCTGGCTCAATTCACGGCCCGGCATCGGCATGGTCGTCACCGTCCCTGATCAGCCGGACCTCGCGGAGCGGCTCGCGCAAATCACGCCGGAGTGCCGGGCGCTGCTGAAGGAAGCCGCCGATCTCAATCTCACGCTCAACCAAGTCATCGCCCACCTCAAAAGCCTATGATCACCATTACCGATCTTCATAAACGCTTCCGCAAAACGGAGGCCGTCGCCGGTTTGAGCCTCGAAGTGCCGGAAGGCCAGGTGACCGCCTTCCTCGGTCCGAACGGCGCTGGCAAAAGCACCACGATCAAGTGCCTGCTCAATCTGCACCGGCCTGACAGCGGCAACGCGACCATCTTGGGCGTCGATTCACGCAAGCTCGGCCCCGCGCAGTTCACGCAGATCGGCTACGTCTCCGAGAACATGGAGCTGCCGCTGTGGATGACGGTGAAACAGTTCTTCGACTACTGTCGGCCGCTGTATCCGAACTGGGACAAGGCATTCGAGAGCCAATTGCTCACGCAATTCGACCTTCCGCTCACCACGAAGCTCAAAGACCTCTCCCGTGGCATGCGCATGAAGGCAGCGCTTCTCAGCAGCCTCGCGTATCGGCCCAAGCTCGTCGTGCTCGATGAACCCTTCAGCGGACTCGATCCCTTGGTGCGCGATGAATTCATCCGCGGCCTCCTCGAACTCACCGAGCAGGAAGGCTGGACCGTTTTCGTCTCCTCGCATGACATCGAAGAGGTGCAGCGCCTGGCCGACCGAGTCGCCATCATCAATCGCGGCCAGCTCGCACTCGATGAAACGAGCGACAGCCTTCAAAGCCGCTTCCGCGCCATCGAGGCGGTGCTGCCCGATGATGCAAAACTGCCCGCAAACCTGCCGACGGACTGGCTGCACACCGAGCAGGCCGGACGCACGCTGCGCTTCGCCGCGAGTCGTTTTCAAAATGACGAATCTCTCGTCGCTGCTCTGCGTGGAGTGATTCCAAGCATTCAGCAGCCGCAAATCCGCCCCATGAGCCTGCGTGAGATCTTCGTCGCCCTCGCCCGCGCCTACCGTCTCGAAGGGAAATGAACCATGAAACTCGTCCGGCATCATTTTCGCAAAGAGTTCCTCTATCTGCGGCTGCGCTGGTTCGCTTTTCTGGCGCTGCTGGGATTTGAGCTGGCCGTCAATCTGGAGTGGCTGCTGCCGCTGCGCGCGGTTGTGGTGCCGCCAGGCTGGCTGGCGTATCTGCCGGTGGTGATTCTGCTCTGCGGCCTTTCGCTGCTGCTGTCCTGTCCTGAGGACAGGCCGGGCACAGACCGCAGCTTCATCAGCACACGGCCGCTGCCCGCGCAGGCGTACTGGACGGCGCGTGTTTTGATCTGGCTGCTGCTCATCGTGCTGCCCGTCGTTTTGCAAAACGGGCTCTACCTCGCGCTTTCAGCCCGGCCTTTCGCCGATGTGCTGCGCGGCATGGGGGAGCGTCTTTGCTTTGCGGCGGGTTTCACCGCGTGGCTGCTGCCCATGCTGGCCTTATGGCACCGGAGGGAGGTGTGGAAGCTGCTGCTGACTCTCGCGTTCACACTCTTTGTCACGTCGAAGTTGCTCGATGTCGCGACAGCGGATTCGGGCACCATCAGTTTTTACCAGACCTGGCCCATGCTCGCGCTTGGGTGGGGCGTGTTTGCCTTATTGAGCAGCGCGCTGGTCTGGCGGCACCTCGTTCACGGCTATTCGTTTCGGCGACGCCTTGCTATGACCTCTCTGGCGGGAGTGCTGGCCTTGTTGGCGGCCCGATTCGGATCGTGGAGCAATTCAACGCCCGTTGCGCAAGATGCGGCACTCGTTCAAAAACTCGCTCCACAGCTCCAAACGGCCTTCGATCTCGCCGAAGCCCGATTCGAAGGCCTAGAGAGCAGTTTTGGGCCATCGCTTCGCGGGAAGGCACCGGCGGTTACGGGCATGAAGGACGTGCATGTGGTGCTTCGTCCGCTCAGCAGCGTTTTCACCCAGGAGGGTTCATCACGTCGTGTCGGGAACACGGAGAATCATCCGTATCGCCCCTCGCCTTATTTCACGCCGCAGGAGGAGGTCTATCGAGGGAATCAGGTGCTGAGTGGCTTCTTTCCCAAAGGCACGCTGCTCATGCCCGATGATGAGTACATGCCCAAGTGGACGCTGAACGACCAGGCGCTCACTCGGCTGGCCGCTTTTTCTGCACCGCATCCGCGTTTCGACGAGCCGCTCGGCATTGAGACTGATTTCGTGGTGGACTGGTTCCAGCGTGATCTGGCGCTGGAAATGCCCGTCGTTGCAAATGCCAGTGCGGAGTGTGATGAATTGCGCTGGAAAATCCTGCGCGTCAGTCCTGCAGAGGGACCCAAGCCTGGGGCGCTCACACTTTTCCTGCATCAGGAATCGCGGGCGCATTGGGACGCGGAAAACGGGCAGGCCATCCTGTTGCATCTGCCAGCGCAGCGCCTGGTCCGCCTGGAACCCACGAGACAGACGATCTGGAGCCAGCGTGGCGATCACACAGGCTGGCGTCATTCGCTGCTGGAGGTGACTTGGAGCAACCTCTTCAACCATGCCGACGGTGAGCCGACAGGTGCCGATCTTGCCTCAGCACGGCTCATCCTGCTCCGCAGCCGTTTTCTCGGCCAGAGCCGCACGAGCTGGAAATCGCCTGAAGTCCGGCTGGCGGACATTCCTTCCAATTGGGGCAACGAACTCCGCTGGAACGAATCCAGGGTTCTCTACGGCGGACGCGAGACGAAAGCCTTTCAGGAGCGCATGGCGACTCTGAAGCCGCCCTCCGTTGAAAGCAGCGAGAAGGAAGCGAGGCGCTATGTCTATGATCTCTTCTCTGCGGCATCATGCACACAGGCGGTCTCTACCAATGCAGCGCATCCGCACATCACGCAGGCGTTTGAGCCACTGGGTCGGCATCATTTGCCGCTGATGCTGGAGCTGCGCTCTCATGAATGGCCCGGCTGGTCCAACAAGCCGCCGAACAACCTCCTCGAACGCTTTGTGACCGAGGATCAGCGCGAGGCGCTGGTCGAGCGCGCCCCGAGTCACGCCATGCTGGCCGATCTCGTCGTGCGCAAAGGCTGGGCAGAAGCGGCGAAGAGGCACAAGCCGCTTCTCCTCGCCTCCCCCGTGCTGCCACCGGGTGCAGAGGCGCTGCTGCTGGCCTGGAAAGACGATCCCGAAGTGGCTGCAAGACTCATGCAGGAAGCCCGGCATGACTTTCAGGGCGAAATTATCCGCGCCCTGGACAAACAACCGGAAACACGGCCGCAGATCGAGGCCGTGGTGAAGAAGCAGTTCGAGGACACCGTCCTGCTGATGCAATCCATGCAGTCAAACCGCCGCGTGGAGCGTGCGGCGGAGTTTGGCTCGGTGGAGGCCTTCGAACTCTGCCTGCGGTGGCTGGGACTCGACGGCGATGCGGGCCGCGAGGTGTCGGGTCCTCCCTATCCATCCCTGCTGAATGCGGATGGCAGCGACTTTTGGCGCAAACGCATGCCCGAGCACGAGCGGCGGTCCTTTTTCCGCCGCCTGAAGGTCAGCGATTTTGTGTATGTGCCTGAAAAACGAGCCTGGAGGTTTCTGAAGCCATGACTGCCGCGCCTTTCTTCTCTCGTGTCATCCATCAATGCCGTGTCGAGTGGCGGCATCAACGGTTCATGGTGCTGCTGTGGTGGCTCGTGCTTGCCCTGCGCCAGTGGCAGCGGGTTTATAAGACAAAAACTCGAAACTTGCTGTTCTACTATTGGGACCTCGATCTCTTGCTGGCGGTCACGCCAATGCTGATGGCCGCCGCTGTGGTGTGGCGCTGCGTCAGCGCGGACTCCCCTTCAAACACGGACACCTTCAGTCTTACACGGCCGGTGGGGCAGGCGGCGTTGTGGTGCGGGAAACTCGTTTTCGTTTTCACCGCATTGATGCTGCCGCTGCTGCTCGTGATGAGTCACGGCTGGCGTGGCTTTGACCTCGGTGCGGCTCAATGGGCGGCCATGAGCGGCGCGGTGCTGCTCGCAGGTGGTCTGCTCTGCGCCCTGGCGGGCGGAGTGACCGCGCTGGCTTCGTCCTCGCGTCAGGTGCTCGTTTTGGCGGTGCTGGCCGTCGTCGGCGGGGGTGTATGGCTGGCCATGCAGCAGACCTGGACCGAACCGGAGCCAATCACGCCAGCAACACAGCGAGTTCAGCTTTGTGGCAGCTTCGTCGCGGCGCTTTTGGCTTTAGTAGGCCTCACAGCGTCCTGGTGGTGCGCCACGGTACCGCGGCGGCGATTCCGCGCGGCGGGTCTGCTGCTCACCACACTGCTGGCTTCGAACTGGATCGCCCAATCATGGCGCACGGAGTGGCTCACGCTTCCCGAGGAGAAATACGCCAACGCCTCGAAACTCGCTTTGAAGTTCGGCAAGGCCGATCCGGCGGACAAAACGCCCGGACGCGGCCTTTGGCCCACGTTGCGCATCACCGGCCTCGGCAAAGATGAAGTCGTCAGCATCCTCGAATTCGCGCCTGTCCGTGAAAACGAGCCGTGGCCGCCAGAGGGCAGCCACACCGATCTCCCGACCGACGAACCCGGCAGTGGCTCCTGGCTGCATCACGATCACACACGGGCGCTTTTCAAGCACTACGCCACCACCTCGCTTTGGCGGGATCACATCCGCAACAATGCGGTGTACAACGGCCGCAAGACGCTTGATGCGCTGCTGCAAAGCATGCGCCTGAAGCGCGAGGATGCCATCCAGCGCCCCTGGCGGCTGCGGCTCGTCGTGCATGAGATGAAACGCATCGCATCCATGCCCTACCGGCAGCTTTGGACCCAGGAGAACGCGTTTCTCATCCGTCCCGGCATGAGATTGGAGCTCAACGCCTTCGCTTGGATTCATGACGCGTGGGAGATGCATGGCCGCGTTCACCGCCTCGCCTCCGCCGTGCTGCCCATTGATGCCTTCCGCAATGCCACCGCGCGGAAGCATCGACTGGACGACGATTTCTTCCTCGTGCTCGAAGACAAGGAACTGCGCGAGAACGAAGCTCACAGCCTCGGCCTCGTCAGCCGCGAGTCACGGTACAACATCTGGCAGGATCACAGCAGTCTTTGGCTCCACGATGAGAATCAGGGCTTCGAAGTCCGCCTCTGGCACGCGCGCGAGCAGCAGGTGATCCTTCAGCGCACGCTCGACGAATGGATCGATCAACAAGATGCCAGCCTCTGGCATGCTGAGGAGCGCGGCATAATCGAGTTCAACCTCAGCCCTCAGGAGCTGGCCCAGATGCTGCCAGAACCGCCGAAGAAGGACGCGAAGAAGCCATGAACCTGACACTTCATCACTTCCGCAAAGAGTTCCGCTACCTTCGCTGGCGCTGGTTCGCGTTTATCGCGCTGCTGGGATTGGATCTGGCGGTGAATATGGAGTGGCTCTTTCCGTTGCGGATGGGAGACGGGCCGCTGGAGCTGCTGAGTCTGCTGCCGTTCGCCTGGGCGATCTTCGCTGCAGGCGTGCTCTCTGGCTGCCCCGAGGATTGTCCGGCGGACGAACGGCATTTCAGTGGCACGCGACCTGTGGCGATGTGGCATTTCTGGGCAGTGCGGGTGGTGGTGTTTGTGCTGCTGGTGCTCCTGCCGGTGGTGGCGCAAAACGCGGCCTATCTGGCGCTTTCCGGGCGACCATGGGCGGACGTGCTGTCTGGGCTGATGGAGCGGGGGATGGTTGTTCTTGGCCTGGGTGCCTGGTTCGTGCCAGTGCAGGCGCTTTGGGCCCGGCAGGAAAGTATGGGCGGCTGGCTCTTGAAGGTCGCCGTCATGGCAGGGTGCGTGGAGGTGCTGCCTCTGCTGACAGGGTGGCTGGATCCGCCGGGGCGTGCGTTTATATCGCCGCTGGAGAGCATGATTCCGGCGGGTCTGTGTCTCGCCGTGGCGATGAGTCTTCTTGTGACAGCGCATCTACGGATGGCGTTGAGCTTTGCTTGGAGATTGAGCCTTACGGCGATCATTTTGACCGGTGTGATGCTTGTCGGCCTCTACTGGCCCTTCATCAAATATCCGCAGGGTGAGCAGCGGCCGGAGCTCGTGCGCCAACACGAGAAGAAGCTCCAAATCACCCCCAAACTCGTGGGTGACAGCATCGACGCCAGCCAATGGGAAGAGGAGTGCTACCTGCGGATGCCAGTGGAGATGAAGCTCGATGTGCCGGGCCTCCATACCACGCTGCATACAAGGCGATCGAGCGTCGTGCAGGCAGGGCGAGAGATCGGGCTGCAGCTGACACGAGATGAGGAGGCTCCCAATCACTATAGCCGAGCGCTTTTCTTTGTGGATCACACTCTGGCGAGCTTTTTTCCGCCTGAGACGCTACTGATCAACAAGAAGAGAAGTGAACGATACTGGGATGAACGCCCCCGCTGGCATTATCCTGGTGAAACGAATTATGTGATCGGCAAAGTGGCCCCCTCGGTGGATGAGTCGCAGCCAGTCCGCTTCGAGACGGAGTTCGCGGCGCAGTGGTGGCAGCGGGAAGTCATCGCGGACATGGCCTGTGTTCCGAATGAGCACCGAGACCATGAGGATGGTTACAGTTGGCGGCTGATCGGAATCGACAAGCACACGCTCTCCGGTGAGGCACGACAGGGAGCCTTCACCATCCAGGTGCATCAGCAGCGGCGGACGCATTGGTTCCGAAATGAATGCATCTGCTACCTGCTCTACTCGCCCCAGCGTCGGGTGGCCTGGCTGGTGCCGGATGTGCAGGAGATTCACGGCGTTCGCGGTGCGAATGCAGGCTGGGAGCGCAGCACGATGACCTTGGCCTGGAGGGATATTTTGAATCACGCGGATGGCGAGGATGCCCATGTCGATCCTTCGCAACTGCGGCTCATGATTTTTCGTGGGCGTGAGATCGGCACATCTTCCTGGACTTGGCGATCACCCGAGCTTCGCTTCCGCAGCCAAGAGTGGAATCCCCATTCGAGTTTCAACTTTGGTTACAGCAGCCTCTATTACCGCGACCAACACGCCTTCCGCAAACGCATCTCCACGCTCAAACCGATCTCTGCGGCAAGCACGGATGCCGAGGTGCGGCACCATCTCTATGATGTGCTCAGGGCCGCACACCTGACGGTTGGCCTCCAGACCGATGCGGTGAATGTAGCCCTTCGCGAGGCCTACCTGCCTTTGGTCCAGCATCATTTGCAGCAGGTGCTGCGTCTGCCCGAAGATTACGCACCGCATGATGAAGGCGTCTTCGCCAGCGTGGTGGCGGAACACCTGCGTGATGAGCATCAGAGCATGGTCATCGACCTGCTGCCGCAGCATCCGCACCTCATTGAGATCGTGCTAAAAAAAGGCTGGGCAGAGGCCGCAAAGCGGGTGCAGGCAGCCGTGATCGCGGCGGGGTGTCCGATCAATCACTCGCATGAATATGCCGACCTACTGCTCGCCTGGGGTGATGATGCCTCACACGAGGCTCTGCTGCGTGAGTTTCGCGGCTACTATAGCCGTGCTGTCAGTGAACTGGCCAAGCTCCCCAAATGGCGTCCTCGGGTGGAAGAGGTCATCCGTGCGGAGCGCGGGCGGCACCCACTGGCCATGCCCGGTCCAGGAAGTGGGCACTGGGGAATCAGCAGTGCCGCCAATCTGGGCGATGCGCACGCTTTGGATCTCTGCCTGCGCCTGATGGGCAACGATCCCTTTCCCGGCTCCGGGTCTAGTGACGAAATACCGCCCCTTCCAACTCTGATCAACACGAACGGTGAGCATATTTGGCAAAGCAGCGATCCAGTAGCCAACACGCGTCGCTTCCGCCACCGCACCTCGGCGGACTTCATTTATGTGCCAGAAAAACTCGCCTGGAGGGTCAAACCATGAGCACACCCGCTTTACGCCGACTGCTTCACCAGGTCTGCACGGACTGCCGTCATTTCAGATACGGCATCCTGGCATGGTGCCTGTGGCTTGCCTTGCGGCATTGGCAGCGGCTTTCCGAAATGAGCGTGGCTTTTCACGATAGCATGACGACGGCCACCGCCTGTCTGGGAGCGATGCTGGTCTTTTTATGCGTGCGGGCCGATTCTCCATCGAATCCTGAGAGCCAGACACTCACCCGACCACTCGGAAGGCGCACTCTCTGGCTGGCAAAAGCACTCTTCATTCTGCTCGCGCTCATTTTTCCCTGGTTGATCGCGGAGAGCCTGATCTGGCGGGGATTTGATCATCCTATAGCTCAGTGGTGCGCACTCATCGCAGGTGCGCTGCTCTCAGCAGGCATCGTATCTGCCGTGGCTGCTTTCATTGCCGCTAGCACGCGCAGCACGACGCAGATTTTCATCCTCGGTATCGCCACGATGGCAGGCGTTGCTTATCTGAGTGAGACAGATTCCTGGATGCGCCTTCCGCACGCAGGTGCTCGTGACAGCGGCGACATCATCGCCAGCCTGCTGCTCCTGGGTGGAGTGCTCTTAGCGACTTGGTTGTGCTTTGTTACGAGGCGAAACGGCTGGGCGATGCTGATTTTGCTCATCAGCATCCTTCAGCAGCCTTTCACGGAGTCCTGCTGGTCGCTCAATTGGCTCAAAAATCCGCCCCAGGCCTATTCGAAGGCCAAACTCAGCCTCAAAGTCCTCAAAGCCGATCCTGCCGACAAAACGCACCGACAGCATCTTTGGCCGAAAATTCGCCTTCACGGCCTCGAGCGTGATGAAGTGGCTACCGTGCTGGATTTTGCCCCGATCCTCCCCGGCCAGCCCTGGCCGACGCCGAGCAGCTACACCGACCTGAAGTCCGATAGCAGCACGCTCCACTGGCTGCGCAGCGATCACATCCGCGTCATTCAGCAGCTCGATGGCAAAAACGCCCTCTGGTCTGACAGCGGCGCGCATTCCACCAGCCGCCCAGAACTGCCCAGCGTCTTTGAACCTTGGAAGCTCGATCCCACAGCGCCAGTTCCAGCCGCGCGGCTGCGTCTCGCCATTCACCGCGTCAGGCACATCGCGACCTTGCCACTGCGCGATCTCCGGCAGGAAAAGCACCGCTTCATCATCCATCCTGGCCTGAGAGTGGAGTTGACGCCCATTGCTTCGACGGATTACGGAAACTGGGAAATCCACGGTGCAGTCCAGCGCCAGCACTCGCGCCTGCTTCCTGATGTGCCACATGCACGCATTCACCATGGCACGAGGCCCCTAGTGCCCAGTTTCATCCTCACACTTCACGACCCCGATCTCCGCGAGGTCACAGCGATCGATGCAAGCATCTACAAAGGCCAGGTGAAGCGCCCCGTGAGTCATCCATGGCAATTCGATGAAGATCGTGTCATCGAGTTCTCCTTCCACCCACCTGAGGCGCAGTTCTACCTCCTGCAAACATCACGCGAAGCCTGGATCGACCGTCAAACCGCCAGCCTTTGGCACGCCGAGGAGCGTGGCGTCGTGGAACTGGAACTCACGTCGGAGCAGATGGCCCAGGTGCTGCCAGAACCGCCGCCAAAAAAGGCGAAGGAGCCATAGGGGCGCTGCGGGAAGCATTCATTGTTCCGATTGGATCATGCAGAGCATCAATGAGGTCTTTGGCGGGGGCTGGGGAATGCTTCGGCGTGCTCAAACCAGCACGTTCATCATGAAAACAAAACTCATCCTGCTTCCTCTTATTCTCGTCAGCCTCAGCCTGTCGAGCTGTGTTTCTCTTGCCCTTGGAGCCAGAGAGAGTTTTGGCCATAAGCCGAGCGTGGGAGAGCGCGTCGGCGCTGGTGCCATCGATCTCGTCACCTTGCCCGTTCAGCTCCCTGTTTTGATCAAGATGCAGATGCCCGATTGAGAGGGCCACCGTGGTTTCAGTGAGGAATGGCTGACGACAAACGTTTGAGGCATTCACATGAAACGACGCTCCTTTCTTCTCGCCTGCGGTTCGACCGCCTTTGCCGCCAGCGGCAGTTCCACACTTCGCATCGGCCAGATCGGCACCGAACACGCGCATGCGGCGGGGAAGATGACGGCGTTGAGGTCTTTGACGGAGCTTTGGGAAGTCGTCGGTGTGACGGGGCCGAAGGGCTATGAGGGCGTGAAGTCGATGAGCGTGGAGGAACTGCTCGCCGTGCCCGATTTGAAGGCGGTGGCGGTGGAAGCGACCGTCGAGGCCTCGTGTGAGATGGCGCGGCGCTGCATTGAGGCCGGGAAGCATGTGCATCTGGACAAGCCAGGAGCGCTCAAGCATGACGATTTCAAATCCATGCGGCTGGAGGCCGAGAAACGCGGCCTCACCGTGCAGATGGGCTACATGCTGCGCTACAATCCGGCGTTTGAGCTGCTGTTCCAGGCCGTGCGTGAAGGCTGGCTCGGCGAGATCACGGAGATCGACGCGGCGATGGGCAAGCTGGCCGATTCGCGCACGCGGCAGCAGATTGGTGCGCTGGAAGGCGGCGGGCTGTTTGAACTGGGCTGCCATATCATCGACGCGACGATGACGATTCTCGGCAAACCGACCTCCGTGACGGCTTTTTCGACACCGGTGGGAATGGATGGCGTGCAGGACAACCAGATGGCCGTTTTGAAGTATGCGAAGGCCACGGCGGTCATCCGCAGCAATCACACGGACCCGTTTGGCGGGCCACGGCGGCGCTTCAACGTCACCGGCACCGAAGGCACCTTCGAGATCGTGCCGCTGGAGTCCGGGAAAGTGAACCTGTCGATCACCAAGGCGCGTGGCAGCTACAAGAAGGGTGCGCAGTCATTTCAGCTCGACGTGCCGAAGGACCGCTATGCGGCGGAGTTTACGGACCTGGCGAAGGTTCTCCGCGGTGACAAGAAACTCGCGTGGGACGCGACGCATGACATCGCCGTGCATGAGACGGTGCTGCGGGCGGCGGGAGTTTGGAAGTAGCTTGGCTCTCCAGAGCCGAGAACGAACGTCCCTGAGCTGGCGTGAGCTTCCAGAACCCGGCTCTGGAGAGCCAGGCTACTGGCTATTGCGTCGCAAACTTCGTCAGCAAACCGCGTTTGCGGGTCATGTTGAGCACCCAGACGAACAGCCAGCCAGCCAGCGTGAGGTAGATCACGTTCAAACCGGCGGCGAGCCAGAGGTGGTTCCAGTTCATGGTGCCGGTCTTCATCACCTCGCGCATGCCTTCAAAGATCGGCGTGGCAGGGAACAGCCAGGCGAAGGGCTGAGACCACGCGGGCATGTCCTCGACGCGGTAAAACACGGCCACGACCGGCTGAATGAAGAACGGCACGGCCCAGGCGAGCGATTCGGCGGCCTGGCCCCAGCGCAGGATGAGCGCGGTGGAGATCATGCCGAGCGACCAGCCGAAGACCATGAGGTTGAGGAAGAACGGGACCAGCCACCAGTGAAGCTGGATGATGTTGAATGAGTAGCCGATCCACGAGACGAAGCCCATGACGACGCAGGTCACCAAAATGCGCAGGAAGCCGACGAAGAAGGTGGCGCTGAGGTATTCCACGGTGCGCACCGGCGCGACGAAGACGTTGAGCAGATTGCGCGTCCACACGTCCTCTAGGAATGAAATGGCCACGCCTTGCTGCGCACGAAAGAGCACGTCCCACAGGATCATTGCGCCGAGGAAGAACAGGATGAAGCTGCCGAACTCCGTGTTGCTGTTCTTCTGAATGAAGACGGTGACATTGCCCCACACGACGAGATCGACGAGCGGCCAAAATACGAGCTCCACGAGGCGCATCGGCGTCCGCGTGTAGAGAAACAGATAGCGCAAGACGAGGGCGCTGATGATGCGGATGCTCATGGGGCGGGATCCTTTTTGGGTTCGTCGAGGATTTCGCCGTCACGGGCGATTTTGATGAAGACATCCTCCAGATTGTCGCTGCTGGACTGTGCGACGATGTCCGAGGGGGTGCCTTCACACACGATCTTGCCTTTGTGCAGGAAGATCACGCGGTCGCAGACTTCCTCGATGTCGCGCATGTTGTGGGAAGTGTAGAGGATGCCGATGTTGCGCTCGCGCTGCACCTTGCGCACGACTTTGCGCACCTTGTCAGCGATGTCGGGGTCGAGCGATGCAGTCGGCTCGTCGAGCATGAGCAACTCGGGGTCGTTGAGGAAGGCCTTGCAAAGATTCACGCGCGTCGATTCTCCGGCGGAGAGTTGGCCGGTGACACGCTTTTGCAGGTGCGGGATTTCGAGAAGTTCGAGCAGCTCGGCGATCTTCTTCTTCGGATTCGGCACGCCGTAGATCCGCGCAAACACGAGCAGGTTCTGCCACACAAGCAGATTGCCCGGCAGGGCAGTGTAGGCGGAGGAGAAGTTCGAGCGCTGGAGGATTTTGATGCGGTTCGCCTGCAAGGGCAGGCCGAAGGCGAACAAATCACCCGAGGTGGGCAGCGTGAGGCCGAGGAGGCAGTTCATCGCGGTCGTTTTCCCCGCGCCGTTCGCGCCGAGCAGGCCGAGCACCTCGCCGCGATGCAGCTTGAAGCTGAATCGGTCGAGCGCTTTCACGCCGTCGTACTCACGCGTGAGTTCGCGGGCTTCGAGGTTGATTTAACGAGT
>JBIKYB010000489.1:0-3218 GCA_044355475.1 Prosthecobacter sp. | reverse complement strand
GCCCCAGTGCTGTGCGATCTTCTTTTTCAAGAACTCCACGCTGCGGGCGAGCTGCTCCATGCCATCGACACCGTCTTCGATGCTGATCCAGCCGTTGAAGCCCTTGCTCTTCAGTTCGGTGAAGATGGCGTCGTAGTCGTTGAGGCCTTTGCCGATTTCGCCGTGGCGGAGGCGTTTGGCGTAGCCTTGAGCGCCGCCTTCTTCCTTGCGGAGGTCTTCGATGGTGCCCTCGGCGAGGTAGCGGTCGCTGGCGTGCATGGTGACGACGCGGTGTGAGACGCGCTTTAGCAGCACAATGGGATCTTCACCGGCGAGGTAGGTGTTCGAGGGGTCGTAGTTCACGCCGAAGTTCGGATGATTCACCGCATCGACCAGTTTGCAGAAGACATCCATCTTCTGCGCGAACTCGGGATACTCCCAGAAGTCGTCTTTGTAGTGGTTTTCGATGATCAGCGTGATGCCGCGCTCCTGCGCATACGGCAGGCAGGCGTAAATCGAGTCCGCAGCGAGCTTCACGCCTTCATCCAACGTCAATTCAGGCCTCCGCTGGCCACTGAGCACGCGGCAGTAGCTGCCGCCGAGCGTGTGCGTCATGTCGATCCAGCGTTTCTGCTTGGCGATCTCCTTGTCGCGGAAGCCTGCGTCGGGATGCGTGAAGTCGGGCGAGCAGCACATCATCGGGATGACTTTGCCGGTGTCCTCGACTTCCTGGCGAAAGCGCAGCCAATTTTTCTCATCCGCCATCTCCAGGAAGCCCGCATACCACTCCAGGCCCTCCACATCGAGCGTGGCGGCGAGCTGGATCCATTCGGAGACGGTCATCGTCCCTTCTTTGCAAAGGGCGACCATGAAGGCTTTCGGGAAGGCGGCGAGGCGGGGCATAGGGCTAAGAGCGAAGGGCAAAGGGCAAAGGGCAAAGGGTTTACTTGGAAGGAATGGTGGTCGCATCCTTCGGTGGATTGCGGCCGATGAACGGATGCTGCTCCAAATCGAAGACCTGGCCGCTGATGGGGCCGCATTCATCGGCGAGCAGCCAGGCGGCGCAGGCGGCGATCTCGTCGGGCCAGAGGATGCGACCAGCAGGGGCATAGACCTTCGGCAGATCGGCATACCAGTCGTCTTTGAGACCATGGGAGCGCTTCCGTTTGGCCTCGTTTTCGGTGAGGACCCAGCCAGGGTTGATCTGATTCACGCGCACGCCGTCCTCGCGCATGAGTGTGTCGCCCAAATTGCGTGTGAGGGTCATCAGGCCGCCTTTGGAGACGCTGTAGGGCATCAAATTCGGCTCGCCGCTGTAGGCGTTGACACTGCCGATGTTGATGATGCTGCCTTGTGACTCACGCAGATGCGGCAAAGCAGCTCGAATGAGGAGATAAGGCACCACGCAGTTGATTTCGAGCATGCGGCGGAACCATTTGGCATCGGTGTCGTGAATGTTGCCGAGACCGACCTGCGCGGCGTTGTTCACCACAGCGTCGAGCCTGCCAAACGCGGCCACAGCCTTCTCGACGAGCAATTGCGGCGCATCTTCCTCTGCGAGGTCTTTGAGCACGAGCACCGCATTGTCCCCGCCGAGTTCGGCAAGCGTTTCCTGGCCCAAATCGGCCTCCAGGCCGTGGATGAGCACGCGTGCGCCCTCGGCGACACAACGCTTCGCGATGGCCTTGCCGATGCCAGTGACGCTGCCGGTGATGAGGATGACTTTGTTTTCGAGTCGGTTCATGGGTTCGGAGCATAACGAGCCTCGCGCTCATTTCACCACGACAAAGTGTGTGCGAAATGCGGCATGGAAAGTGGCTGCGGCTTTAGCCTCATTCCGTGAATCTTCGGCCAAAGCCGAAACCACTTTGCTAATCCTGTCGCTGAAGTTCCAGACTGAGGTCATAGCCGCCACCTTCGCCAACAGGATCAGCCTGAAGGATCAGCGACAGCGTGGACTCGTTCGAGTTGCCGATGGAGATCATGGCGCGTTGACCCGGTTGGCTCAACAAGGCCGGTGTCGACAGCATGTCCACGCCGCGAGTGCTTTGAAGGGCGCTTTGCAGCCCACGCAACCGCTCGGGGTCAATCGAGCTGTAGTTTTCAAAGTCGAAAAGGTCGGGAAACAGGTCCTTGGCATCCGCGTCCGACACAGCGTCATCGGACAAGTGCAGCAGCTTGGCCGTCATCTTCACATGACCTTCAGGCGTCGTTTCCGGCGTCACGATGGCCATGCCGTTCATGCCGGGAGCTATCTCCCAGTAGCCCAACACAGCCGATTCACCCGGCTTGAGGCGGATTTTGCCCTTGGAGGTGATTTGGAGCGGTTTTCGAGCTGCAGGTGGTTTTTCGGCCTTGGCCGGAGGTGGAGCCGATAGGCTTGTTTGGGGCACTGTCGCGACTTTGGACGCAGAAATCGGCTCTTTCGGCTGAAAGGCCGTCCGCATGAGCCACAACGCGATGAGGCAGATGACGATGCAGAGGATGATGATGGCGCGGCGCATGGGTCTTAAAAAGTGGCTACGGCTTTAGCCGCATCAAGCGACGAATGCTTCGGCTAAAGCCGAAACCACTTTCTCAGCGCCACACCTCGTCCTTCGCGGGATCACCCAGGACATCGAGAATCTGCACTTTGTTGATGCTCACAAAGCGGGCGTGGTCGGTGAACTGGCGGACGATTTGCTTTTGCTCGTCGAGCTCGAAGAACTGGGCGGTGGTGGCGAGGTAGCCGTGGCCGAGCCAGTTGATGACGAGGGTGTGGCCATTGGGGAGTCGCTGGAAGCCGCTGATAAGTCGCAGCGGATTGTTCGGCACGTCCTGCATGCCGAGCTTCCAGACGGTTTTGCCTTCGCGGTCGAGTTCGAGCATGGCCTCGCCTTCGCCGCAGGCGATGAGGAGATGGCCGTTGGGCAATTCGCGGACTTCGTGCGGATCGCCGGGTGTTTTGATCGTGCGGACGAGTTTGCCTTCGGCGCTGAGCTCAAGGATGGCGCGGTCACCTTTGGCGCTGATGAGGTAGCGGCCATCCTTCGTGCGGCGACAGCCGCGCATCTGGTCGTGCGTGTTTTTGGTTTTCACCGGCACGGCGATCTCACGCACAATCTGGCCATCGCGACCGACTTCGATGAGGCGCTTCGTGCCACACTCGACGACCATGACGTTGCCATCGGGCAAGGGCTGGCAGCCGTGGACCTCGGTCTTTTCCGGGGCGCGATAGCTCCAGACGACTTTGTGATCGA
>JBIKYB010000441.1:0-3738 GCA_044355475.1 Prosthecobacter sp. | reverse complement strand
TCCAACCAGACGGGAGAGAAAACGCGAATGACCGCGAATCCGAACCAGTCACGCGTCATTCGTGAACATTCGCGGTCATTTGCGGCCATTCGCGTTGAAATATCAAAGAGGTCCAGTGAACGGGAAAGACCGGCCAAGGAATCGTCAAGAAGCTGGCGAAGCCTTGACCTGCTCCGCCGCGCAAGCCACGCACTCTCAATGCCAAGCACTGACGAGAGCCAGACGGCTTCCTGTGGATACTGCGGACGTGATGAACGCGCCTCACACTCAAGTTAACTGCACCCATTGTGGCTCGCCGGTTCCGGCGGGCCGTGACGATGGGTTTTGCTGCGCTGGATGCAGCTATGTCCACGATCTCCTGCATCAGGAGGGGCTGGATCACTTTTATGACCTCAAAGGCAATGCCGCGCTGCCGCCGGTAGCGCCGCAGGCGTTGCGAGAGCGGGATTATGAATGGCTGGCGCTTCTGAGCGCAGAAACAGAGCGCACGACTGAAGCGGACGCGGTGGAACTGCGGCTGGCGGTGCAGGGCTTGTCCTGCGTGGGATGTGTTTGGCTGATCGAGCGACTGTTTGCGCGACATGCGGGCGCGTTGCGGGTGAATGTGGATGTGGTGCATGGCGAGGTGCGGCTGACGTGGCAGCGCGGGCAGTTCGATGCGGTGGCGATGGCGCGTGATCTGCAAAGTTTTGGCTATCTGCTCGGTCCGCCGCGTCAGGGGGGCGAGAAAAAGGAATCCTCCGGCCTGGAGCGGCGGATGGGCGTGTGCGGGGCCTTTGCGATGAACGCGATGGCGTTTTCGCTGCCCGCGTATTTCGGCATGCCGCGTGATTTTGCCTTCGCTTACTGGTTTGACCTGATCGCGGCCTTTTCCGCGACTCTGGCGATGGCGGTGGGCGGCAGTTATTTCATCGAGCGTGCGTGGCGCAGCCTGAGCGCGGGCGTGCTGCACATCGACACGCCGATCGCGCTGGGGGTGACGGCGGCGTATGTGGGCTCGATGGGCGGCTGGATCGCGGGCGTGGAGGGACTGAAGTATTTTGATTTCGTGGCGATCTTCATCTTCCTGATGCTGACGGGCCGCTGGGCGCAGCAGGCGGCGGTGGATCGCAATCGCCGACGCTTGATGCGTGACACGTCGATCCCCGATGCGGTGAGCGTGATCAACGAAACCGGCATGGAAGAGATGCAGCCGGTGGCGGCCTTAAAGACAGGCGTGCAGTTTGTGGTGAAGCCGGGACAAACCGTGCCGGTGGCGGCCAAGCTGGTGAGCGAGGATGCCTCGGTGAGCCTGGAATGGATCAATGGCGAGAGCGAGGCGCAGGCGCGTGAGACGGGGCAGTTGCTGCCGTCAGGAGCTTTGAACATCGGCACGCAGGCGCTCACGGTGGAATCGGTGGAGACGTGGGAGGACTCGACATTGCGTCGTTTGCTGGACGCACGGCGTGAAGCAGAGTTTCGTGATGTGCGGCTGGAGAAGATCCTGCGTGCCTATCTGGTGGTCGTGGTGGTCACGGGATTCGCGGGAGCGATCTGGTGGTGGAGCCATGGCTCTGGCATCGTGCAGGCCTTGCAGGTGATGATTTCGATCTTCGTGGTGTCATGTCCGTGCGCACTCGGCGTGGCGGTGCCGCTGGCGGAGGAGATGGCGGCGTCACGCGCGGAGAAGCTGGGCGTGTTTGTGCGCACGCTGGGCCTGTGGAAGCGGCTGATGCGCGTGAAGCGCGTGGTGTTTGATAAAACAGGCACGCTGACACTGGAGAACCCCGTTTTGGAAAATCCCGAGGTGCTGCGGGGGCTGGATGCGGAATCGCGCGCGGCGTTGCGTCATCTGGTGACGGGCAATCTGCATCCGGTGAGCCGCAGCTTGTATGACGCGGTGGCGTTTGAGGGCGATTCGCATGCGCTGGATGACTGCACGGTGAAGGAAACCGTGGGGCACGGGTTGGCCTTCCATGATGCGAGCGGTCGTGAGTGGTGCCTGGGCAGGCCGGAAGCGGCCATCGCGGGTGATGCGGTGCTGACGCGTGATGACGCGGTGCTGGCGGCGTTTCGTTTCCGCGATGAACTGCGTGCGGAGTCGTTGCAAGAGGTGCGGCATCTGCGAGAGCGTCAAATCGAGGTCTGCGTGCTCAGCGGAGATCGTGCGCCGAAGGTGGCGGACATCGCGCGAAAGCTGGAGCTGCCGGAAACGTGCTGGCGGGCTGAATTGACGCCGGAAGCGAAGGCTGAGTGGCTGAGGGAACGAAATCGCGATGACACGCTGTATGTGGGCGATGGCGCGAACGACAGCCTGGCCTTCGATGAGGCGCTGTGCGCGGGCAGTCCGGTCACGGGGCGCAGTTTCCTGGAGCAGAAGGCAGATTTTTTCTTCCTGGGCCACAGCCTGCGTTTTGTGAGCGGCCTCATGCATGTGGCGAAGCTGCATCGCAAAGCGACGCGGCGTGTGTTCGCTTTTTCGGTGACTTACAACCTCGTCACGGCGGTGGCAGGGCTGATGGGGCACCTGAGCCCGCTGGCGGCGGCGATTTTGATGCCGCTAAGCTCGCTCTGCACGCTGTCGCTGGTGGCGTTTACGTTCCGGCGGTCTGGCGGTGCTTTAAATCAACCAGCGCGTTCAGAATCTTCACCCGGTTCATTTCGTGAACTTCCAGCTTCGAGCCAATCTCCGGCACAAGTGTGACGGTCAGCTCGCCGCCGAGATGCTCGCGGAATTCCTCCAGACCTTCGAGAATGACGGGCTCGCCGCTGCGGCCGTTGTCGAGCAGATGCGGTGAGTAGGTGGCGAAGCCGATGCGCTCGATGAGTTTCAACACGCGCTCGCAGGTTTCTTCATCCAGGATGCCCTGCATGCGTGAATAGACGAGATCCACAGCCATGCCGATGGCCACGGCCTCGCCGTGCGTGACGGAGAATTTGGAGATCTGCTCCAGCTTGTGCGCGGCCCAGTGGCCGAAGTCGAGTGGGCGGGCAGAGCCAAGCTCAAAGGGGTCACCACCAGTGGCGATGTGCTCGACGTGCAGCTCGGCGCTGCGCTGGACGACCTTTTCGAGCGCGTCCTGCTTCAGCGCGGCGAGATCGTCGGCCATGGCCTCGATCTGCTCGAAGAAGACGCGGTCCCGGATGAGCGAGACCTTGATGGCCTCGATGATGCCGTTGCGGCGCTCACGTTTCGGCAGCGATTCGAGGAAGGCGAAGTCGTTCACCACGGCAAACGGCACGGCGAAGCTGCCGATCCAGTTCTTTTTGCCAAAGTAGTTCACGCCGTTCTTCACGCCGACGCCGCCATCGCCTTGAGACAAGGTGGTGGTCGGAAAACGCACATGGCGGATGCCGCGATGCGCGGTGGAGGCCGCGAAGCAGACGAGATCGAGCACGGCGCCGCCGCCGACGACGAAGACGTAGCTGTGGCGGTCCAGCGCGGCCTCGTTGATGGCATCCCAGCAGCATTCGACGAGGCGCAGGTCGTTTTTGCAGGCCTCGCCGCCGGGGATGACGATGGGCGAGTCCGTCAGCGTGAAGGATTCCGCATGCGCCTCGCCATAGGCCACGATGTCGTCGAGCAGATCGCGGTTCGCGTTGGCGACGGCTTCATCGACGAACACCAGCACGCGCGGGAGCTTGTGCGGTTTGTCGAGGGCCAGGAGTTCACAGATGGTGTTGTTTCGGGGCGCAAAAACCTCCCTCGTGAACAAGATGCGGTGGGTGTGTTCGAGCCTGATGGGTTTCTCCAGCATT
>JBIKYB010000475.1:0-3345 GCA_044355475.1 Prosthecobacter sp. | reverse complement strand
ACGCTGACGCTCATCAATGAAGGCAAGGGCGGTCGCCCGACCGCTTCGGTGAAGGAGTTCGAGGCGATGCTTTTGAGGCATTCGAAGGCAGACGCGCTCGTGATCGCCCTCGGCATGAACGATTCGCGTGACATCACCGCTGCCTGCGTCCCGAAGGCTGTGGCGAACGTGCGTGCGATGATCGAAAAGGCGCGTCTGGCCTATGGTGCCAAGCTTCTCGTGCTACTCGTTGGCCCTACCAACATCAACAAGGCTGCCCTCGGGCCGACGAAGCCTATCGGTGATCAACGCGAGGCGAAATTGCGCGAACTCGGCGATGCTTTTGCCAAACTCGCCACCGAGACACAAAGCGAGTTCGTCAGCCTCTTCGGTATCGTGCCTGCTGATGCGCTGCTTAAAGACGGCGTGCATCCCGACGCGGCGGGAAATGACGCCATCGCGAAAGTGATGGGCGAGCGCATGAAGTCCTGGCTGGCGGACTGAATCAGCGGACCATCATCCAAAGGGTGCTGGCGCCGTGACCCAGCGGGAAATCGACTTCTGCTACCGCGCGTATGTAATCCGTGGCACGGCGCTTGATCTTCGCGCAGGCACGAGCCTGACGTTCCAGAACGGTTGGATTGAGCTTCGTGCAGTTGGTGGAAAGCAGGATCGCGCAGGTGGGGCCGGCCACCTCCAGCGCCGCGAGCATCAGGTCTTCAAAATGCTGCTCCACCTGCCACCGGCGACCGTTATTGCCGCGTGAGAAGGTCGGAGGATCGAGGATGATGGCATCAAAGCGCTCGCCTCGATGTCCCAGCTTCGGCAGCAGTTCCAGCGCGTCGTCATTGATGAAACGATGCCCCGCCGCCTCAATGCCATTGAGGGCTAGGTTCTGTTTGCCGCGGTCCAGCGACTTGCGGGACAGATCCACGCTCACTGTCTCCGCGCCCGTGAGGGCAGCCACCACACTGAAGCTGCAGGTGTAGGCAAAGGTGTTCAGCAGCCGCTTTGGACGCAGCGTTTTCAGCATGGCACGATTGGCGCGTTGATCCAGAAACAAGCCGTGGCTATATCCCGTGCCGAAATCCAGGCCATAACGGATGCCCGCCTCCGTCACAACGGTGGTGATCGGCAATGAGGCATCGCCAGAGCGCAGGATGGGCGACACGCGCTCATGATTTTTCAACGGCAAGAAGCGCGTGAAGACTCGCGTTGGCGTCCAATTCGCCTGCGCACTCCATGCCTCCAGTCCGGCGGCCAGCTCGGCCAGTGCAGCGTCATTCTTGTGCGAGATCATCGCATCATCGCCCAGTCGCTCCACCCAGCCCTCCGAACCCGAAGCCAGCCGATGAGCATTCGTGCCAGCCGCTTCAAAAGCCGCGCGTTCCCCTGCCGCAATCCAGGTCGTGGGTTGCATGGCATGGCTGCGGTAGGAAGATGGGTTCACCCGGCAACGCCTGTCGCAGGATCGACGCCCCGGCAACACATCCTCATGAATTGGCGCGGATATTTGGCTGAGTGAAAATCCGCTTTTGGCAGCGTTTCACCACCAGCCATCATGAAATCCAGCTTCTTCACTCACCTCTCAGCCCTCATCTGTTTCTCCGCGCTCCCATCTCACGCGGAGGTGAACAAGGTCGAAAAAATTGGAGCGGATGTCTATTTCCATGAGGGGGAGATCAGACCTTCCGGCCACTGCAACAACGGATGGATCGTGTTTGAGGATTATGTGCTCGTGATTGACGCGAACTTTCCCTCTGGCGCCCGAGTCATCATCCCGAAGATCGAGGCAATCACCGACAAACCGGTGCGTTTTGCCTTCGACACGCATCACCACGGCGATCACGCGTATGGGAACCAGGTCTGGCTAGAAAAAGGCGCGACGCCTGTGGCGCATGAAAACGCGCTCGCTGAGATGAAGAAATACGAAACGGGTTTGTTCGGCGGCAAGCCGGGTCGCTGGGAGGATGCGGCGAAGGGGCGAAAAGATGTCGCTGAGAGCAAGCTGAAGGCACCGACGCTTCTCTACCGCACCGAGATGATCTTCGATGATGGCAAGCATCGTGTGGAACTGCTGCACTTTGGCACCGCTCACACTCATGGCGACGGCTGGGCCTGGCTGCCCAAGGAAAAAATCCTCTTCAGCGGCGACGCTTGCGTGAACGGCGCCTATAACTTCACTGGCGACGGCAACATCGGAGAATGGATCAAGACGCTGGAAGCCGTCAAAAAGCTTGGCGCGAAGGTGGTCTGCCCCGGTCATGGCCCGATGGGTGGTCCGGAGCTGCTTGAAGACCAGCAGGCCTTCTTCATCGCCTTGCAGGATGAGGTGAAGAAGCTTGCCGACAAAGAACCTGCCCAAGTGGAGGCTGCCGTGCCGACCATCATGGCCACGCTGAAGAAAAACGAACGCATCGCCCGCTACGTCGGCAACTTCCTACTCGCGCAGGTGGAAAAGGCCTTCATTGAACAGGGAAGCAGGCCTTTCCCGAAGCCCCAGATTCCGACAGTGAAGTGATCGGAAGAATGCCCGCCTCTTAAATGGTCGGCGCTTACTTTTTCACCGGTTTGTAGATCAAACGCGATCCATACAGATACCATTTCTGCGTGTCCGTGGCCCAGCCGCGCAGGGTGAAGAGACCGCAACGCCAGTAGTGGTCAAATCCGCCTCCATGCACATAGCAGGTGGCCTTGGTGTTGAGGTAATAGTAGTCGCCGAAGAACTCAAAAAGGAAGGCATCTTCGATCCTGAAAGCGCCAAGCTCGTCGAGATCGTCACGCCGCCCGCCACGCCCGGCACCTATCAAGCGGCGGACGTGCTCAAGCTCACCGGCAACGCCAAAAACGGAGCCCAGCTCGTCACCCGCTGCGTGATGTGCCATCAGTTCAACGGTCAGGGCGTCGAGTTCGGTCCGAACCTCGATGGCTGGGGACGCAGCCAGCCCGCTGACATCATCACACAGGCCATTCTCGAACCCAGCAAGGACATCGCCCATGGTTACGACGGTCAGGAGATCAAAACCAAGGACGGCGCGACCATTCACGGCATGCTTCTCACGGAAGGCGACATCATGATCGTGCGCAGCATGGGCGGCGTGAACCAGTTCGTGCCGAAGAGCCGCATCCAAAAGCGCGGCAAGCTCGACCGCAGCATGATGCTCAGCGCCTTCCAGCTCGGCCTCACCGCCCAGGACGTGGCCGACATCGTGGCTTACATGCGCAGCGGAGAGTGATCCCGCTCAAGGCAGCCTGACAGGTGGATCACCTTCGCGCACCAGATGCGTGAAGTCGGACAGGTTGAGGGTGAGGATCGTTTCAACGGCCGCCTTTCGCGCCGCCACGAGATGCATGTAGTCATAGACC
>JBIKYB010000140.1:0-12922 GCA_044355475.1 Prosthecobacter sp. | reverse complement strand
CGCCGCTGGGGCGTGAACGGCGTGCCCTTCGACATCATCAAGATCCGCTCCATGAAGCTCAATGCGGAGCAGTCCAGCGGTGCGCAGTGGTGCGTCAAAGACGATCCGCGCCGCCTGCGGGTGGGGGCCTTCATGCGGAAGTGGAACATCGACGAACTGCCTCAGTTCTGGAACGTGCTGAAGGGGGAGATGAGCCTCGTCGGCCCGCGTCCTGAGCGCCCGGAGCTCATCGCCAGTTTCAAACATCAGATCCCTCACTACAATGCCCGTCATCATTCCAAACCCGGCATGACCGGCTGGGCCCAGGTGAACGGCCTGCGCGGTGATACCGATCTCAGCGAGCGCATCCAGTGCGACCTGTGGTATCTCGAAAACTGGAGCCTCTGGCTTGATCTACAGATCATGCTGCTGACCTTCTTCAAGCGCGACAATGCGTACTGACGTAGGCGTCTGTTTGTGGTGGCATCCGACGCTGGCAAAGGCCATTCGTTATTCGTCATTCGGAATTCGTCATTCACTCCATGCCGCTCTTCACGGTTTATACTCCCACCTTCAATCGCGCACACACACTGCCTCGTGTTTTCGAGAGCTTGCAGGCGCAAACTTGCCGGGATTTCGAGTGGCTGGTGATCGACGACGGCTCCACCGACGGCACGGCAGAGCTGATGCAGCGCTACCAAAGCGAGGCCAGCTTTCCAATGCGCTATCTGCCCATGCCTCATCGTGGCGCACACCACGCGCACAACCTTTCGCTGGCCGAATCTCGCGGCGAACTGTGGCTCAAGCTCGATTCTGATGACGGTTGCGTGCCGCAGGCGTTGCAGCTCTTAAAGCATCACTGGGAAAACATCCCGCAGGAGCAACGAAGCAGCTTTTCCGGCGTCACCGGCCTGTGCCGAGATCAAAACGGTGCGCTCGTGGGCACTTTTTTCCCGACTGATCTGCTCGATTGCTCGGCTGCCGAGTTGGAGTATCGTCATAAGGTGCGGGGCGAAAAATGGGGCTTTCTCCGGCTCGATGTTGTGCGGCGCTTTCCCTACCCTGAGAACGTACCAGGAAATTTCATCCCCGAATCCTTCATCTGGTGCCAGGTCTCGCAGCAGTTCAAGACCCGCCACATCAACGAGGCACTGCGCATTTACTGGACGGATGCGCCCTCGCTCGTGCATGGCCCATCCAATCCGCGCACCAACGCCGCTGGCCATCGCCTCATGTTCAAAATGGTGCTCGATCTGGAAAGCGCCTGGTTTTTTGTCGCGCCGTTTCGACTCCTGCGGGCCGCAGCGCAGTACAGCCGTTTTGCGTTTCTGAGCGGCGAGGTCATGTCCGAACAGTTTCGTGCGCTGAGGCACTTCGGCGGTCGGATGCTTTGGCTCGTCATGTTTCCCTTGGGGGCGCTGCTGTTTTGGAGGGATCGTTCACGGTTTTCCATGGCGTGAACTCAAGCGTCATTGAATGGCGTTGGTTTTTTCCGGCCTTCCCATTTGATCGGGCAGGTTTTACAACCTGCTTACAACTCATTTACGAGCGTCTGACGCATCGTTTTTGAAATGTGCCAGAATACGTTCAGATAACGAATCGGAGACGGTTCAGTCGCAAATTTCAAAGAGGTGTTCCTTCTGGCTGTTGGTGCCTTCTCAAATGCAACGGGGCGGATCGGGTGATCCGCCCCGTTCGTTTGTGGAAACAAGCCTGCGAGGTCGGTGTTGACTCTGTGCGGGGGCTTCTGATGCCGAAATGCTTGATTTCCCTGCGCATGTCCCGAAGATGGGGCATCGCCGACCAACCTAGACGATGAAATTTGCCATTTTCGGAGACATTCACGCCAACCTGGAAGCCCTGCAGACTGTTCTGTGGGACGCTCAGGAACAGGGCTGTTCCAACCACGTCTGCCTAGGCGACATCGTCGGCTACGCGGCCAACCCCGTCGAGTGCTTGCAAACCGTGCAGGACTTGGGCTGCCCGGTGGTGCGCGGAAATCACGATGAGGGCGCGGCCAGCGAGAGCAATCTCGAAGAATTGAATCCCCTGGCCCAAAACGCCCTGCTCTGGACCCGCCAGCAGCTCAGCGAGGATCAGCGCCAGTGGCTGCGCGACCTGAAGCTCGTGCGCCAGGTGCGTGATTTCACCATCGTCCACGCCACGCTCGATTCCCCCGGCAACTGGGGCTATGTGACCAACCGCTTCGACGCGATGGCCAGCTTCAGCTACCAGTTCACCCAGGTCTGCTTCTACGGCCACACCCATGTGCCGCGTATTTTTGAAAAGGACGACGCCGTCCGCGCCGCCCGTGGCACCGATGTCATCATCCAGCGCGGCGTGAAGTATTTTGTGAACGTTGGCAGCGTCGGCCAGCCGCGCGACGGCGACTGGCGTGCCGCCTACGCCATCTACGACGTGCAGGCCCAGACGATCACCATCCGTCGCCTCGAATACGACATCGAAACCGCGCAGGCAAAAATCCGTGCTGCCGGGCTGCCTTCGCTGCTTGCTGATCGACTTGCACTGGGGAAATGAAGTGGCAGGAGCAGGTCAAGGCTGCGCCAGTCAAGGTGTCAAGAGGTTGCACGTGCAACCGATGCCTCATCTTGACGATGGCTTGACTCCTTGACCCTCCCTTGACCTTTTCCCTGCATGCCCGCCGCACTGCCAAGCCTCCGAGATTTTCGCAGCGCAGTCATCATCAAGCCAAGCTCGCTGGGCGACATCGTCCACACCCTGCCTGCCGTTAAGGCGCTGCGTGACGCGCATCCGCATCTGAAGATCCGCTGGCTTGCCAACACCGAGTGGATGCCGATCCTGCAAGGCAGCCCGTTGATCGACGAGGTCATCCCGTTCCCTCGCAAAACCTTTCGTGGCCTTTCCGGTCTGCTGCGCTTCTGGAACTGGCGGCGCACCTGGATGTGCCTGCCGCGTGAGGAACCGGAGATCGTGCTCGATTTCCAAGGCCTGCTGCGCAGCGGCCTCGCGAGCAGTTGGCGTGGGTCGCAGTCCGTCGTCGGTCTTTCGGATGCACGTGAAGGTGCGCATTGGTTTTACAACCACACCGTGCCCGTCGATGCCGGTGCACATGCGGTGGACCGCTACCTGGAACTGCCGCGTGCCCTGGGCATTAAGATTGAGCCGGAAGACATCACCTTTGAACTCACTCACGGCGCACCGCCCGCTGGCTGGCCAGAATCACTACCTGGATTCATCGCGTTGCATCCGTGGTCGCGGGGAGAGGGCAAATCCCTCTCGAACTCGGCCTTGCAGGCGCTTTGCGATGCGCTGGCACCGCATCCCGTCGTCCTCGTCGGCATAGCGGACGACAAAACCCGCCCCACCGGCGCTCACATTCATGACTGGAGCCACCGGACCTCATTGCCGGAGTTGATCTGGATCATGCGGCAGGCCAAATTATGCATCAGCGTCGATAGCGGCCCCATGCACATCGCCGCCGCCGTCAATCCGCAGACCCTCGGCATCCACACCTGGAGCGATCCCCGCAAGGTGGGGCCGTATCCGCGTGAGGTTCACGTCTGGAAAGCCGGACGCATCGCCCGGCGCGGTGATTTTTCACCCGAGGAATGCCAGACGGAAGCCGTGGTCAGCAATCAAGACGCAACAGGCATGGGCGAGTGGGTTCTCAAGGCTCTTTGATCCGCAACGGCCCGCCGCTACGCACTTCGGTCAGTTTGCCATCACGGATCACCACGCCGCCGTTCACGATGACATCGCTGAAACCTTCTGCGTGGTGGTGCGGGTCGCTGAAGCTGGCGGGATCAGTCACTTTGGCGGGGTCGAAGATCACGATGTCGGCAAACGCACCCGCTTTGAGCTGGCCGCGATTTTTGAGTCGAAACGTCTGCGCGGGCAGGGAAGTCATGCGGCGCACGGCTTCCTCGAGGCTGAGCAGTTTTAACTCCCGGACGTAGCGGCCCAGCACGCGGGCGTTGTTGCCGTAGCTGCGCGGATGCGGCACATCCTCGCCGAGGCGACGCGGACCACCGTCGCTGGCGATCATCGTGAGCGGATGCTTCAGGAAGGCCTGCAAATCGTCCTCGTTCATGCCGTGGAAGATGGCGCTGGCTCCGCCTTGGGCTTCGAGATCGAGGATGAATTCGATTTGATCGTCGAGGCTGTCGGCACCGCGTTTCATCTTCGCGGCTTCAGGAACCGTTTTGCCGTTGAGCGTGGGATCAGAGCGGCAGCGGGCGATCACTGCGTAGCTGTAGTCCTTGCGGCCCTGCCGTGCACGCATCTCAGCCATCTTGGCGATGATTTCGGCCTTCTGCTTCGGATCTGCGATGCGGGCGATGAAATCCTCGCGTTCGCCTTCCAAAGCACTGTCGGGCAAGGTCTGGCGCAGGCCGGTGCTGGATGCGGTGTAAGCGTATTGATCGTGCGTGATCTGCAAACCCTCGGCGCGTGCTTTGTCGAGCACGGTGAGCACTTCGGCCGCCTTGCCCCACGCGGTGGGGCCGGAAAGTTTGATGTGGGAGACCTCGGCGCGGATGTTCGCTTCCTTGGCGATGCGGATGAACTCATCAAGCGCATCAAAAATCCGCACGGTCTCGTAGCGCATGTGGCTGACATAGATGCCGTCATGGGCGGCGGCAGATTTCGCCAGTTCAATGAGTTCCTCGGTCTTGGCGAAGGAGCCGGGCACATAGATCAAGCCAGTGCTCAATCCCACCGCGCCGTCCTTCATTGCCTGATCGACGAGTCCTTTCATCACCGCGAGTTGTTCTGCGTTTGGAGCACGGATGAAACTGCCGCCCATGCCCTGCTCACGCACAGAGCCATGGCCGATGAGTGTGGCGACGTTCAGGGCCACCTTGGACTCCTCGATTTCCGCAAAAAACTTCGCCACATCGGTGCGCGAGTTGCCGCAGTTTCCTGTGACGATGGTGGTGACGCCCATGCGCAGAAAATTCTCCGCGGTTGGAATGCGGCAGATGTCTTCGGAGTGCGTGTGGACGTCGATGAAGCCCGGCGCGGCCACTTTGCCGCCCGCGTCGATGATTTGATCCGCCGAGCCTTCGATTTGACCCACCGCAACGATTTTTCCGGCCTTTACCGCGATGCTGCCAGTGACCAGCGGCGCTCCGCTGCCGTCGGCGATCTGTGCGTTTGTGATGAGGAGATCAAAATCCGCCGCACGGGCCGTGCTGACGAGCAGAAAGGCGAAAAACAGAAGTTTCATGGTTCGGGGAAAGACGTGGCGCATGGCACGGACATTGCCAGGATTCCTTTGCCAATCCGGCCTGCTCATTCCATATCTGCGCACCATGCTCGACCTCACGAACAAGAAAATCGCCCTGCTGATGGGCGGCCCCGGCTCTGAACGCAAAGTCTCCCTCAAAACCGCCGAAAGCGTCGCCGAGGCGCTGCGCAGCAAGGGAGCCATCGTCACTGAGATCGATGTGACCGGGCCGGACTTCGAGGTTCCGGCGGACACCTTCATCGCCATGAACCTGATTCATGGCACCTTTGGCGAAGACGGGCAGATTCAGGCCATTTTGGAGCAGCGTGGCATCCGCTACACCGGCGCGGGCGTCCAAACCAGCCGCGTGGCCTTTGACAAACTGCTGAGCAAGGAGCGCTTCATCGCCGCCGGAGTGCCGACACCGCGTTCGCAGACTTATTTGCTCGATGGCAGCCAGCCGCTTGAGATTGGCTTCCCACTCGTGGTCAAGCCGCCGCGTGAAGGCTCCAGCGTTGGCGTTCACATCTGCCATCATCAGGCCGAATTCGATGCCGCGATTGCAGACGCGAAGAAGTTCGGCACGGACACGCTGATCGAGGACTATGTGGCCGGCAAAGAGCTAACGGTCGGCATTCTCGGGGATCAGGTGCTGCCCATCATTCACATTGAGCCGGTGGAAGGCTTCTACGATATCAACAACAAGTACCCCTGGATGGGCGGCACCGGAAAAACGAACTACAACTGCCCCGCCGATCTTAGCCCCGAGGTGACGAAGGCCGTTCAGGATGCCGCGTTGAAAGCCTTCCGCTCCTGCGGCACCGAAGTCTATGGCCGCGTCGATGTCATGCTGCGAGATAGCGATCAGGCTCCCTTCGTTCTCGAGATCAACACCATCCCCGGCATGACCAGCAGCAGCTTGCTGCCAAAGGCCGCGAAGGCTGTGGGCATCGAGTTTCCAGATCTGTGCGCACGCATCATCGAGCTGTCGATTGCGGCACGGCCTTGAAGCAGCGTTTCGCAGCCGTTTTGGTGAACAACATCGCCCGTGGTGCCACTACTCCACGAGCAACACCGTTTTTTAGTCCAACCCATCTCACACCATGATTTTTCCTCGTTTTGCTTGGCTCTGCCTCGCCCTCCTCGTTTCCATGCCCGCCGCTGCGGCTGATCCTACGGCACCCGCGTCAGTGCAAAGCACACCGAAGCTGGAAATCCTGAACCAGCAGATCAAGGCCAATGCGGAGGATGCGAAGGCCTATTCCAACCGTGGCTACACCCTGGCGCTGCTGGGTCGGAAGGAAGAAGCACGCGCCGATCTCCAACGGGCAGTGACTCTGAGCGACAAAGCGCCCATGCGCAACCGTGTGGGCTGGGCTTATTTTAACTTGGGCGATTACGCGGACGCTGTGCGCGAGTTTGAGGCGGCGGCGAAACTCAGTGGGCATCAGGCCCACTACGACTACTACTCGCTCGTGCTGGGCTACTGGGGCATCGGGGACACGCACCGCGCCTTGGAAAACTACCAACTCGCGGTGGAGCGTGATCCACGTCTGGGGGAAAACAAGACGCTTCACGAGCGCACCCTGGAATGGACACCTCTGGAGCAGCGTGCGATGCACGAAACTTATGTGCTCTGGAGCAAGGCATGGAAGCCGTGAGGAGAGCACAAAGGGGATGAGGTGAGACGTGAGGGTAAGACAGCGCCCGTCCAGGCCGTATGTGTGGATATGCAAGCCCTGGCTTCAGCTCCCCCCTTCAGCCGCCGTGAAATGCTGCGCAGCTCTTGCGCAGGCTTCGGCTATCTGGCTTTGCAGGGTGTGCTGGGCCTGGAGGCTGCCCAGGGGGCGGTGATTGATCCGCTGGCAGCGAAACGGCCGCATTTCCCGGCGCGGGCGAAGCGAGTGATTTTTCTGCTGATGAAGGGCGGTCCCTCGCAGGTGGACACGTTTGACCCGAAGCCGCTGCTGGACCGTGATCACGGCAAGCCGCCGCCGTTTGCGCTGCCGCGAGTGAAATTCGCGCAGACGGGCAACCTGCTGAAATCGCCGTGGAAGTTCAAACAATACGGTCAAAGCGGCCTGCCGGTGAGTGATCTATTTCCGCATGTGGCCAAGCATGTGGACGACCTGTGCGTGATCCGCTCCATGCACGGCACCAATCCAGCTCACGGCGGTGCGTTGCTGAAGCTGCACACCGGCAGCGACACGTTTGTGCGGCCAAGTCTGGGATCGTGGGTCAGTTACGGCCTGGGGACGGAAAACTCCGACCTGCCGGCGTTCTTGACGATCTGCCCGACTCTGGCGCATGGCGGTGTGAACAACTGGGGCTCTGCCTTCCTGCCAGCGCACTGCCAGGGCACGCCGCTGGGCAATGCGAGCATCCCGGCCGATCAGGCGGTGGTTCGGCACATCCGCAGCAAGTCGCTGACGCCGGATTTGCAGCGTGCGCAGCTCGATCTCGTGGCGCAGATGAACCAGTCGCATTTGGAGACGACCGGGGAGAACGCCGCGCTGGAGGCACGGATCAATTCGTTTGAACTGGCCTACCGCATGCAGTCCACACTGCCGGACTTGCAGGACATTTCGGGCGAAACGGAGGCGACGCGCCAAATGTACGGCCTCGACGATCCTGTGACAGCGAATTTTGGCCGACAGTGCCTCATGGCGCGACGTTTTGCCGAGCGTGGCGTGCGTTTCGTGCAGGTGACGCACAGTGATGGCTTCGTGCAGTGGGACCAGCACGGCGATCTCCTCAAAGGGCACACCAAAAATGCCGCCGAAGTGGACAAACCCATCGCCGGACTGCTGGCGGATCTTAAATCCCGTGGACTGCTCGACGACACGCTGGTGATCTGGGGCGGTGAGTTTGGCCGCACGCCGGTGGCTCAGGGCACCGATGGTCGTGATCATAATCCACACGGATTCACGATGTGGCTGGCCGGTGGGGGCAGCAAACCTGGCACGGCTTACGGTGCGACGGACGACTACGGCTACTACGCGGCGGTGGACAAGGTCCACATCCACGATCTGCATGCCACCATCCTGCGTCTGCTCGGGCTGGATCACCTGAGGCTCACTTATCGCTATGCGGGAAGGGATTTCCGGCTCACGGACATCGCGGGCGAGGTGGTGAAGGGTGTGATCGCGTGAGTTCGGAGTCACGGCTACAGCCGGAAAAGCTGGCGATGGCAGATGCGGTGCTGGAAGAACCGGCGGTATCCTTTCCGCCTGAAGGCGGGACTCCGAGCTTCCACCGTTGTGTCCGGCATGAAATGCCCGGCTGGGCAGCAAAACGCGGAAGGTGATTTCTCACATTCCGCGTTGGAGATCTTGAAAACTGGCTGGCAGCCAGACTCACAAGCTTACTGGATGAAGAAGAATTGGCGGGTGTTCAGCACGGTCCAGAGCACATCACCACGGTCGGTAGCGCCGGCGTTGTCGGCGTTGTCGGCGATGGGCTGGAGCAGGGCCTTTTCCTCGGCACTGGCCTTGCGGCTGAGCAGGCTGAGATAAACGGTGTCGATGACCGACTCTCCCCCCTCTTTCTTTGCCTTGTCGAGGGCACGAGAGATGACGGTGTAGCGGTTCATGAGGTGAGTGAAGGTTTTGCCGTTCAGCAGCATGAGTGCCTGGCCCACGCTGGCCTCGTCGTTGGAGTTTTCGACGAGTTCGCGGTCGCTCTGGCCGAACTCGCGCAGGAAGTGGCCATTTGGGGCCGGGCTGCGCAGGTCAGCGGCGCGGAGCATGTAGGTGTCACGGAAGTTTTCCCAGGTGGCGAGGGAGGTCTTTTCATTCTTGTCCTCGACCTTGAAGCGTCCGGCGTCGGCTTTCATGCGGGCCTTGGCCATCGCCTGTAGCTTGCTGCGGCGTTGTTTGGCGAGGATACCGAGGGCTTCCTCCATGCTGAGGTCTTCGCCATTCTTGGCCTTGATGACTGCGGCGACTTCTTCGGCAAATTCCTTGTCCTTGGAGAACTCGTCCAGCTTGCCTTCACGGGCGAGTTCGGCGAAGCGCTTGAAGCCTGCGTCATAAACAATGGCGTCCACCGCTTCGTCGATGCGCTTGCGCTGGCTTTGGATGAGGCGGCGGGCTTCACGAATCGCCTCCTCGTCCTTGGCTGCGGAGGCGGCCTCCATTTTCTCCTGGGTGGCACGGACTTCGGCGGCGAGTTCCTTCTGCTTCTGGGCGACTTTGACCGTGCAGGCCTGGAGCTGCTTGGGGGTGAGGGTGTTCAAGGCGCGGTCCAGCCACTCGATGCGGCGCAGGGTGATCTCGGCCTCGACCTTGGCTTCGATGCTTGGGGCGTCAGGATTGGGCTTGTAGAGCGCAACCATGCTGTCCCAGATCTGTTCGGCGCTCATGCGGCGGAGCAAGGGGCCGGGGAAGTGATAGACCTCACCTAGTTCGACGTCTTTCGTGTAGGCCTCGCGCTGGTAAGCCTGAGAATTGAGGATGGCGCGCAGGACGGCCTTCATGTCGTAATTGGAGGTCTTCATCGTCTCCTCCAGGAAGGTCATGAGCTGCGGATTGCTCGGCACGGAGCTGTCGGTGATCTCATCCACGGGTTCGATGAGGCCCTGGCCCATGAGTTTTTTCCAAAGGCGGTTGGCGATGACGGTGGTGAAGCGCGGGTTCTCCTTGCTCGTCATCCACGCGGCGTAAGACGTGATGGGCTGCTGATCTTCTTTGACGATCTTGCCGTCCTTGCTGAAGGAGGCGGGGATGAACGGCTCGATCTTCTGTTTGGGCTTCGCGTCGGTGTACTGATAATCATGCGGAAGTGCCAGCGCCTTCTTGTCGGTCTGGTCCAGCACGTTGTTGTAGCGCAGGGGACGGAGAATTTCCGTCATGGCGCGTCCGACGTCCTTGCGCTCGATGCCTTCAGGCAGGGCGAACTTCGTTACCGCGCCGCCGTAGCGGTTGCTTTTGTTTTTCGCCGTGCCGCCGCCGTAGATGGCCTGGGCCAGGAGTGGGTTGGTCAGGCCGTTGCTGGCCGTCATGCCGTAGGTGTGGGCGGCCATTTGGTAGTAGTCCATCTGCGTCCATTTATCGAACGGATGGTTGTGGCACTGGGCGCAGACCATGCTGGTGCCGAGGAAGATCTGCGTGGTCACGGCCATGTTATCGAGCGGCATGTTGTAATCCCGGATGTAGAAGCCGATGGCACCGTTTTCGTAGCTTTTGCCATCGGCGGTGACGACCTCGCGCACCATCTGGTCATAGGGCTTGTTCTCGCGCAGGCTGGACTTGAGCCAGTTTGAATAGCCGTAAAAGGCGGGCAGACTCTGGCCGCCGCCGACCATCTGGCTCTTCATGCGCAGGATGTCGGCCCAGTAATTGTAGAAATTCTGCACATAGCCGTCGCTGGCGATCAGTTCGTCGATCAACTTGGACCGCTTCTCGGGATCGCTGTCTTTGAGGAATTGGGTGGTTTCCTGAAGTGTCGGAATGCGCCCCACGACGTCGAGATAAACGCGGCGGACGAAGATTTCGTCGCTAGCCGACTTGTTGGGCGTGATTTTTTCCTTCGCCAGCTTGGCGTTCACGAGTTCGTCGATCTTAGCGGCTGTGACCTTGAGATCAGGGGCAGCGGCTGAGGCAGTCAGGGAAAAAGAGGCGAGGAGTAGGCAAAGGGAAGCCGTTTTCATGGACGAAAGCGAGGGGCAGGGGTTTGGGGGTGGCGCGAAAACGCCCTCGGGGTGTCCCTCTTTCATCAATCCAGCGTCTTTTATGCCACCCTCCGCCACATTCACAGATTTTAGCTTTGACATTTCCCCCCCGTTTCCGACAGAATCACACTTTCTTATGAAATTGCTGCTGTCACTCTCCCTGCTCTCACTCCTCGCCTCTTGCACCAGTAACAACACCCGGCCTACGGCTGAGTTGCCTTGCAAGGCAGCGCCTGCGACCAACAGGGGGCTCGGCTATGTGAGCCAGGGGGTCGGCCAGTTGGGCACGACTCTGATGGACATCACCGACGACACCACCAACTACGGTGGTAAAGTGGTGGATCGCCAGGGCCGCGATTACTCAAACATCGCCTTCAATGCCGCCCGCCGTGGGGATGATGTCGTTTACCGTGAAGCCAACCGTTACACCGACCTCACGATGGACACCGTTGATGACGGCGCTGACTTTTCTGCCCGTGCGATCGGTCGCTACCCAGCAGTGGCCAGCGGCGTCGTGAAGCGTGGACTTTTCTCCACCAGAAAAGTTTATCAGAGCGGCCTTAATTCTTACGGCGACACCGTCACCGACGGCTACTGGGGCTTCTGGAACATCTTCCGCCCTCAAGATCCAAAGCCCTACATGGTCGGCAGCCTGAACGACCTGCATGGCGGCCACGCCATGCCGGGTTCCAGTTGGCACTGCCGTCTTCCAGAGCTTCCCGTGGAGCCTGTGGCGCAGACCGCTGGAAAGAATCCTTACACCGTCTCCAAGTAAGCAATTTTCAATCAAGGGAGCGGCTGTCATGGCCGCTCCTTTTTTTATGCCCACGCATGTCATTGCAGGCGCTTTTTTTTGATGCCGCAGGCACGCTCATCCGGCCAGCAGAGCCCGTCGGACTGATTTACGCGCGGTTTGCGGCCAGACACGGCGTTGAGGCAATGCCTGAAGATTTGATGCAGGCATTCCGATCCGCGTGGAAAGCCACGCCGCCGCCGCTGCATCCGCCCGGAACTGCGGCTGCGGACGATGATCGCGGCTGGTGGCGTGGATTGGTGGACCAGGTGTTCGCCCAGGTGCTTGGTGATCCCTTGCCAGCACAAACGCTCGATGGCCTGTTTGACGAGCTTTACCAGCACTACGCCGAACCCGCCGCCTGGAGCCTCTTTCCCGATGTTTTGCCAGCTTTGAACGCCCTTTCGCGAGATCATCGCCTGATTGTGCTTTCCAATTTCGACCGGCGTTTACGCAGCGTCCTTGCCGGGCATGATCTGAGCCGCTTTTTCGAGCAAATCGTGATCTCCAGCGAGGTGGGGGCCGCCAAACCGCATCCCCGCATGTTCCAGGCCGCGCTGACCGCAGTCGGCCTGCAGCCGCAGGACTGTCTGCACATCGGCGATGATGCCAGATGCGATGCCGAGGGGGCCGCACAGGCCGGAATCCACTTTTTTCCCGTCCAACGTCCCGAGAGCGGTCTCGACCTGTTGGTTCAGAAAGTCCGCTCTGGAGCATATTCCGGCTTGCGCAGTGCTCTCTTGTGAATACATACCGCCCCCGTTTCGGAAATGCGCAGGTAGCTCAGCGGTAGAGCAGTTGGCTTTTAACCAATTGGTCGAGGGTTCGATCCCCTCCCTGCGTACCACTCTAATAATGAGTGGTTTACGAACAAATAAGGCAAGAGCCAGCCGCAAAGGGAACATTATGGGAACAGATTCCCTCATTGCCTGCCTTCGTCCATCCATGTCCACGCCTACGGCGGCAAGTCTTGCCACAGGAGGGGAGAGCGGTCATTCTCCGCCATCATGCTCACCCTGACACTCGATCAAACGACGCCTTACGCCAGCTTGCTGATGGCTGGCGAGGTCGTGTCTGTGATGCAGGGCGGCAAGAAGGTGGGGGTCTTTCTTCCGACCACGCCCAAGCCGCAAAGCGTGCCGCTGCCTGATTTCCGCGCCCGCCTGCGCAAGACGTGGGGTAGCCGCGTGTTCAGTGATGCGGAGGTGAAGGAGATGCGCGAGGCGGAGCTTGAACACTGCCACGGCTGATGCACTGCGCGGACACGTCC